>NZ_JBKFRY010000010.1:0-185790 GCF_046569105.1 Salmonella sp. 741265073_HBA
GATTTGAATGCCCGGGTATGGGAAAGTGAACTGAAACCGCTGTGGGACAGATACAGCCGGGAGGCGGCGCAATGAGACTGTTACCGGGCATGGTGATGCTGATGCTGGCGCTGGTTATCGCCGGGTCAGCGCGGGCGACCACCGACGTGATGCCGTTTAAAGATGAAGCGCAGGAGCAGCAGTTCCGCCAGCTCACGGAGCAGCTGCGCTGCCCGAAATGCCAGAACAACAGCATTGCGGACTCGAACGCGATGATAGCCACCGACATGCGCCGCAGGGTGTATGACCTGATGCAGGAGGGGAGGAGCCGCCAGGAAATCATCGATTACATGGTGGCGCGCTACGGCAACTTCGTCACCTACGACCCGCCGCTGACCCCGCTGACGGTGCTGCTGTGGGTGCTGCCTCTGGCCGCCATCGTGGCGGGCGGGTGGATAATCGTCGCCCGCACGCGCCGGCGGGTGCGCCTGCGCCGGGAGCCGCTGCCGGCGGACACCCCGGTTTGCGGCGCGCGCGCCGGGTGGGGCGTTTACGTGCCGGGGGCCGTCATTGCGCTGGCGGTCGGCGCCGGCAGCTACGCCCTGACCGGCAGCTATCAGCAGGTCAGGGCCTGGCAGCAGGCGACGGCGCAGACGCCCGGGCTGCTGGCGCGGGCGCTGGACCCGCAGGCGCAGCCGCTGAATGAGGAGGAGATGGCGCGGCTGGCGCTGGGGCTGCGCACCCGCCTGCAGAATGATGCCGGCAATGTTGAGGGCTGGCTCATGCTGGGACGCACCGGTATGGTACTGGGTAATGCCGGTACCGCCACCGGGGCGTATGCGAACGCTTACCGTCTGGACCCGAAAAACAGCGATGCGGCGCTGGGCTACGCGGAGGCGCTGACGCGCTCGTCCGACCCGGAGGATAACCGCCGCGGCGGGGAGCTGCTGCGCCGGCTGGTGAGCCGTGACCACACGGATATCCGGGTGTTAAGCCTGTATGCGTTTAACGCCTTTGAGCAGCAGCGTTTTGGCGAGGCGGTGGCGGCCTGGGAGATGATGCTGAAGTTACTGCCGGCGGGTGACGCCCGGCGGGCGGTGATAGAGCGCAGTATCCGGCTGGCGCAGGAGAAATAAGACCCTGACGGCCCGGTGGCGTGGCGCCATCGGGCCTGGCTATCCCAACGATACGCTAAAGCCTGAAAGTGAAGCCCGTGTGCAGTATGATGACGAGCATCGTCTCTTATCAGGACATCCCATGAAACAAATCACTTTTACGCCGCACCATCACCAGCTTACCAACACCAATACCTGGACACCTGACAGCCAGTGGCTGGTCTTTGATGTGCGGCCTTCAGGCGCGTCATTTACGGGCAAGACTATTGAGCGTGTCAATGTGCATACCGGCGACGTGGAGGTGATTTATCGCGCCGTGCAGGGCGCGCATGTCGGTGTGGTGACGGTGCATCCTGCCGACAATCACTATGTGTTTATTCATGGCCCTGAAAACCCTGATGAGACGTGGCATTACGATTTCCACCACCGTCGGGGCGTTATTGCAACGCCGGGGGGCGTGACTAACCTCGATGCGATGGATATTACTGCGCCGTATACTCCCGGCGCGCTGCGCGGCGGCAGCCACGTCCATGTATTTAGCCCGAACGGCGAGCTGGTGAGTTTTACCTATAATGACCACGTTCTGCATGAGCGCGATCCGGCGCTGGATCTGCGTAATGTCGGCGTGGCCGTGCCGTATGGGCCGGTAACGGTGCCGGTTCAGCATCCGCGCGAATACAGCGGTAGCTACTGGTGCGTACTGGTTAGCCGCACGACGCCGGCGCCGAGACCTGGTAGCGATGACATTAACCGCGCCTATGAAGAGGGCTGGGTGGGCAACCGCCAGATCGCCTTTATTGGCGATACGCTGTCGCTGACGGGCAAAAAAGTCCCGGAGCTGTTTATTGTCGATTTACCGTGTCATGAAAACGGCTGGAAACAGGCAGGCGACACGCCGCTGACGGGAACCGAATCAACGATGCCATCGCCGCCGTTGGGCGTAGTTCAGCGGCGTCTTACCTTCACTCACCAGCGTGTTTATCCTGGACTCACTAACGAACCGCGCCACTGGGTCCGCAGTAATCCGCAGGCGACGGCGATCGCCTTTTTGATGCGGGACGATAACGGCGTAGCGCAACTGTGGCTGATATCGCCTCAGGGAGGCGAGCCCCGGCAGTTAACGCATCATGCGACCGGCGTACAGTCAGCGTTTAACTGGCATCCGTCGGGTAAATGGCTGGGACTGGTGCTGGAAAACCGGATTGCCTGCTGCGACGCACAAAGTGGGAGGATCGACTTCTTAACCGCCAGGCACGACAACCCGCCGTCTGCGGACGCCGTCGTTTTTTCACCGGATGGGCGACACGTCGCATGGATGGAAGAGGTGAAAGGGTTCCGTCAGCTATGGGTGACGGAAACCGGGCGATAAATCAGGGAGGAGGCATCTTCGCCGGGGGGATGACGGCATTGGTCATTTTCGTCTCCTCCTCGCTTTTCTCGACGCGCGATCTTACCGAACTGTCTTTGCGGAAGATGTCCCACGGCAGAAGGATCGTATCCATCACGGCGGTAAACGGCATATCCAGGATGGCCAACGATTTTGTGCCCCAGTTTGTCTCATCGTTACCGATCATCGTAGCGCTGGCGCGCGTGCCAGGATAAGTACCCTCTTTACCGCCGGTGTGCGACATGACGCTTGAACAACCGCCTAATAAAAGCATCCCATTCCATATTATCAGCGTTAACCACACGTTTTTTATCATCACTCATTCATCTGTTGGTTGTCGTTATTTGCATGATGAGTTATAGCGATCCGTTGCTAAAAATAACATCACCAGTACGTGGCACTGTGGCGGTAATCGCACTTTAACAATCAGTGCTGTCCCAACCAGTCTATGCAATAGCCAATAAACTGCAAAAAAAAGTCGGATTAAAATACTTGAAAAGTACGTATTCAGACCCATTTATAAGACGTAGTGAATAGAAGGGCACGCCTGATGGGTGTTCTGGCAATCCTGGCCTGTCCATGATGGAAGGTCTGACATTCTCGCTGATTTCAGGAGTTTATGATTATGCGTAACTTTGATTTATCCCCGCTGTACCGTTCTGCCATCGGTTTTGACCGTCTGTTTAACCTGCTTGAAAATAACCAAAGCCAAAGTAATGGCGGCTACCCTCCGTACAACGTTGAGCTGGTAGACGAAAACCACTACCGCATCGCCATTGCCGTTGCCGGTTTCGCAGAAAGCGAACTGGAGATTACTGCCCAGGATAATTTACTGGTGATAAAAGGCGCTCATGCGGACGAGCAGAAAGAACGTACTTACCTGTATCAGGGCATTGCCGAGCGTAACTTTGAGCGTAAGTTCCAGTTAGCGGAGAACATTCACGTTCGCGGCGCAAACCTGGTCAACGGGCTGCTGTATATCGAGCTGGAGCGCGTGATTCCGGAAGCGAACAAACCGCGCCGTATCGAAATTAACTGATTCCGTCAGGTCGCGTCGCGCGGCCTGTCATCCCATGCTCGCCGTCAGGGAGCATATTCGCACGTAAAGTGTGAAGGTAAAAACTCGCTTCTTAGAAGGAGAAATGATTATGCGTAACTACGATTTATCCCCACTGCTGCGTCAATGGATCGGTTTTGACAAGCTGGCCAATGCGCTGCAAAACAGCGGCGAAAGCCAGAGCTTCCCGCCCTATAACATCGAAAAAAGCGACGATAACCATTATCGCATTACCTTAGCGTTAGCCGGTTTCCGTCAGGAAGATCTGGATATTCAACTGGAAGGCACGCGCCTGACGGTGAAAGGCACGCCGGAACAGCCGGAAAACGAGCCAAAATGGTTACATCAGGGCCTGGTCATGCAGCCTTTTAGCCTGAGCTTTACGCTGGCTGAAAATATGGAAGTTTCCGGCGCGACCTTTACCAACGGCCTGCTGCATATTGATTTAACCCGTAACGAGCCGGAAACCATTGCGCCGCAGCGTATCGCCATTAACGAACGCTCCGCATTAAATAGCTAATGAGCTCCTTGCCTTGCCCCGCCAGAGATGGCGGGGCTTTTTTGTGCCACGAAAAAGGGTAAGACGCTGCCGAAGTCAGGACGTCTGGGCGGTTTTGTAACATGAGAATGTGCGCCATGCTGTATATATGCCTTAACGGTTCAGTCATAATCCCTATAAATTGAAATGTTACTCACAGGGAAGAGAAGATGAGTGATATCGCATTGACGGTCAGCGTTCTGGCGTTGGTGGCGGTTGTCGGTTTATGGATCGGCAACATTAAAGTGCGCGGTGTCGGCTTTGGTATTGGCGGTGTGTTGTTCGGCGGTATTATCGTCGGCCACTTCGTCGATCAGGCTGGGGTGACGCTGAGCGGCGATATGCTGCACTTTATCCAGGAATTCGGCCTGATCCTTTTTGTTTATACCATCGGCATACAGGTGGGGCCGGGATTTTTCGCCTCGCTGCGCGTTTCCGGGCTGCGTCTCAATCTGTTTGCTGTTCTGATTGTGATTATGGGCGGGTTGGTCACCGCGATTCTGCATAAAATTTTCGCTATTCCGCTGCCAGTGGTGCTGGGGATTTTCTCCGGCGCAGTCACCAATACGCCTGCGTTAGGGGCGGGTCAGCAAATCCTGCGCGATCTGGGAACGCCAGTGGATCTGGTGGATCAGATGGGGATGAGCTATGCGATGGCGTATCCGTTTGGCATCTGCGGTATTTTGCTCACCATGTGGCTGATGCGGCTGATTTTTCGCGTTAACGTCGAGGCGGAGGCGCAGAAGCATGAATCCTCTCTCGCTAACGGTCATACATTAATTCAAACAATGAATATCCGTGTCGAGAATCCGAACCTCAATAATATGGCTATCCAGGATGTGCCGATCCTGAACAGCGATAAAATCATTTGCTCACGCCTGAAACGCGACGACACGCTGATGGTGCCGTCGCCGGGGACGATTATCCAGGCAGGCGACCTGCTGCACCTCGTCGGCCAATCTACCGACCTGCATAACGCGCAACTGGTGATCGGCAAGGAAGTGGACACCTCGTTGTCGACGCGCGGCACGGATTTACGCGTCGAGCGTGTGGTCGTCACCAACGAAAAAGTGCTCGGCAAACGTATCCGCGATTTGCACTTTAAAGAGCGTTATGACGTGGTTATCTCCCGTCTTAACCGCGCGGGCGTTGAACTGGTCGCCAGTAGCGACGCTAGCCTGCAGTTTGGCGACATTCTCAATCTGGTGGGGCGTCCAGCCTCGATTGATGCGGTAGCCAATGTGGTCGGCAACGCGCAACAAAAACTCCAGCAGGTGCAGATGCTGCCGGTGTTTATCGGCATCGGATTAGGGGTTCTGCTTGGGTCAATCCCGTTGTTTGTGCCGGGATTCCCGGTCGCGTTAAAACTGGGGCTGGCCGGCGGGCCGCTAATCATGGCGCTCATTTTGGGGCGTATCGGCAGCATCGGTAAGCTGTACTGGTTTATGCCGCCGAGCGCCAACCTCGCGCTGCGTGAGTTAGGCATCGTTTTGTTTTTGGCAGTCGTTGGGCTGAAATCCGGCGGCGATTTTGTCGATACGCTGACGCAGGGCGAAGGATTAAGCTGGATTGGCTATGGTATTTTCATCACCGCTATTCCGCTGATTACCGTCGGTTTGCTGGCGCGGATTTTTGCCAAAATGAACTATCTGACGCTGTGCGGGATGCTGGCCGGTTCGATGACCGATCCGCCAGCGCTGGCATTTGCCAACAATCTTCATGCCACCAGCGGCGCGGCGGCGCTCTCTTACGCGACCGTCTATCCGTTAGTGATGTTCCTGCGTATTATCACGCCACAACTGCTGGCGGTGATTTTTTGGGGAATGGGTTAGCGCCTGATGGCGCGTTGCTTATCCGGCCTATGCACTGTGTTAAATCCAGGCTGGATAACGCGCGCCGCACCGGTCACACTTCTGCTCTTCTTCTTATCTCTTTCCTCAATGAAC
The DNA here is from genome assembly GCF_046569105.1 of Salmonella sp. 741265073_HBA. Taxonomy (NCBI): domain Bacteria; kingdom Pseudomonadati; phylum Pseudomonadota; class Gammaproteobacteria; order Enterobacterales; family Enterobacteriaceae; genus Salmonella; species Salmonella sp. 741265073_HBA. Next base: position 6,023 of record NZ_JBKFRY010000010.1, read on the forward strand.
GCGCTAATCAGCGTAATGGCAACGAGCATAATTCCAATTTTTTCAGTTAGTTATCAATCTTCATCGCCTTTTTTTTCGTCGCGACGGGTAGTTTTTCAGCTTTTAATTCGGCAATAATGCCTTTCCTGGCGGTGGCGTTGAAAAAGGTCGCAACTGAAATGAAAAATAGCGGGAATGAGCGCGGTTGTGCCGAAACACGTCACCAGTGAACTACAGTTATTTTGCAATAAGATTCCCTTGCTGCGGGATAATGTGAAGCATATCAGCAACAACGTGAGTGGTATTCTGAAAACGAACGGGAATACATAAGAACGTAAAAGGAGTCGTCATGAAGATTTCCCGCCTCGGAGAAGCGCCGGATTATCGCTTCTCGCTGGCAAATGAGCGTACCTTTCTGGCGTGGATTCGCACCTCGCTGGGATTTCTGGCGGCAGGCGTCGGTCTTGATCAGCTCGCCCCGGATTTTGCCACGCCGGTGATCCGTGAACTGCTGGCGCTACTGTTGTGTCTGTTTGCGGGCGGCCTGGCGATTTATGGCTATCTACGCTGGTTACGTAATGAAAAAGCGATGCGTCTGAAAGAGGATTTGCCCTATACCCATAGCCTGTTGATCATCAGCGTTATTTTGATGATTGTCGCGGTGATAGTAATGGGGCTGGTACTGTATGCCGGATAGTCGTAAAGCCCGTCGGCAGAACGATCCGGGGCTGCAACCGGAACGTACGTCACTGGCCTGGTTTCGCACGCTGCTGGGATACGGGGCGTTAATGGCGTTAGCCGTCAGGCACCACTGGCATCAGGCGGGGTTCTTGTTCTGGGTGTCGATCAGCGTTCTGGCGATAGTGGCGGTGATTCTTTGGCGTTATACCCTGAGTCGTAATTTGATGGATGTCGCGCATAGCGATTTTTCCGAAACTCATGTCGTGCGTGACAAATTTTTGATCTCCCTCGCGGTGTTGTCGCTCGCAATCCTGTTTGCTGTTACCCATATTCGCCAACTTATTGCATTTATCGGGAATTTTATATGACAGGACGTCAGGACATTGTCGTGAGTGATGACCAGATTCAGGTCGTCGTAAATCGCCAGAATAGCCAGCGCCCTCAGCAACTGTACCGTAACTTACAACGGCTCGGCATTCGCAATGTCCATTTTATCCCATTGTTGGAACATGACCGGAACGGAATGTTGACCGAGGATTCATTGTGTTCAGCAGACTGGGGGCGGTTTTTAAATAGCGTATTTGATATTTGGGTACGTGAAGATATTCAGCGTATCTCGGTTCGCCTTTTTGATGAGACGCTACAGCAGTGGTGCGGCGGCAGGAATGGCGCTGAAGCGCCGGACAAGGCGCCGCTAAGCGCTGAATGTCAGAAGTGTTCTTTATTACGATTTTGCGGCGGCGGATGCCCTGAGCATCGGGATAGCCAGGGGAAAAATCAGCTTTGCGAGGGCTACCAGACCTTTTTTAACTACTCCTCGCCGCATATGCGGGTGATGCGGGATTTACTGAAGCAGCATCGCTCGCCGGAGGAGTTGATGGCGATGCTGCGTTAGCGTCACAGGCCTGATAAGCGTAGCGCCATCAGGCGATGGCGTGCCGGATGGCGCAGCCGTCTTTCCGGCACTGAGCGAGTATTAGCGTCCTTTTGCCAGGTATTGTTCCATTTCATCCTCCGGCACCATGCCGCCCCCGGTTGCCCATACCAGATGCGTCGCGTTGCCGAGCTGCGTCTGACTGAATCCATGCCTTTGCTGATACTCGGCGGCGGCGCAAATGCGCTGTGGCCCGGCCATCCCCGCCAGAGCTGATGGCTCCAGTCGAATTCCTTCCTCCTGCGCCAGCCAGCCCAGCATGTCATACATTGTTTGATCGTCTAAGGTATAAAGGCCGTCAAGCAGACGCTCCATTGCCCGACCAACAAACCCCGAAGCGCGACCTACCGCCAGGCCGTCAGCCGCCGTCAGGTTATCAATACCGATATCTTGTACTGAGATGGCATCGTGCAGACCAGTATAAACGCCGAGTAACATGCAGGGTGAATGGGTCGGTTCGGCAAAGAAACAGTGGACGTTGTCGCCAAACGCCAGTTTCAGGCCAAAGGCGACGCCGCCAGGGCCGCCGCCAACGCCGCACGGTAGATAAACAAACAGTGGGTGGCTGGCGTCAACGACGCGTCCCTGCTGCGCGAATTGCGCTTTCAGACGTTGACCCGCTACCGCATAGCCCAGAAATAGCGTGCGGGAGTTTTCATCGTCGATAAAGAAACAGTTTGGATCGGATTGCGCTGCTTTTCGGCCCTGCTCAACCGCCACGCCGTAATCATCCTCGTATTCCACGACCGTCACGCCGTGGCTACGCAGCTTCGCTTTTTTCCAGGCGCGGGCGTCGGCAGACATATGTACCGTCACTTTAAAACCGATGCAGGCGCTCATGATACCGATCGATAGCCCCAGATTGCCGGTTGAACCGACGGCGATACTGTACTGGCTGAAGAATTGTTTAAATTCCGGCGAAAGCAACACGCTATAGTCATCGTCGGTGGTTAACAGACCCGCCTCCAGCGCCAGTTTTTCCGCGTGCGTTAGCACCTCGTAGATGCCGCCGCGCGCTTTAATGGAACCAGAGATTGCCAGGTGACTGTCTTTTTTTAACAGCATTTCACCGTCGATCGTTTGCCCATACTCTTTTTCCAGCCGCTTTTGCATGGCCGGAATAGCGACCACGTCAGATTCGATCATGCCGCCAGCGGCAGCGGTTTGCGGAAACGCTTTCGCCAGATACGGCGCAAAGCGCGCCAGACGGTCATGGGCGGCGTTTACGTCCTGCTCCGTCAGGCCGACATACGGTAGACCTTGTGCAAGAGAGGTGGTGCCCGGGTTAAACCAGGTGGTTTCTTTGAGGGCGACCAGATCCTCGACCAAAGGATACCGGGCGATGAGCTTTTGTATGTTTTCCATAGTACGTCTCTTTACGATCAGATGATAAAGGAAAGCAGGAATGTGCCAGCCAGTGCAACGACAGATGCGATAAACGTGGCCGTCGTATAGTATTTAAACGTTTCATTCAGCGTAGCGCCGCAATACTGCTTGACCAGCCAGAACAGGGAATCGGTCACGATCGTGCAGCCAATGGCGCCGGAACCAATGGCAATCGCAATGATCTCCGGGCTGACGTCAGGATAGAGCGGCAGCATGGGCGCAACAATCGCGGTGGCGCCCATCATCGCCACCGTCGCAGAGCCGACCGCCGCGTGCAGAATCAGCGCTACCAGCCATGCCAGCAGAATCGGGTGCATATGCATATTTGAGAGGATCACCGCCAGCGTGTCCGCCAGCCCGCTACTTTTGAGAATGGCGTTGAACGCGCCGCCCGCGCCGATAATCAGCAGGATGTTCGCAATGGCGCCAAAGCCGTTTTCGGTGTGGGTAAGTAGCGCGCTCATACCCATATGCTGGCGCAGACCGAGTATGTAATACGCCACAAAGACAGCGATAAACATCGCGGTGATCGGATTACCGATAAACTCCAGCAGCGTATACAACGTGCCGTCTTTCGCCATATTCAGTTCAGCGACGGTTTTCACCAGCATCAGGCCAATCGGCAGCAGAACGGTAAACAGCGTTGCGCCCAGCGACGGCAGGGTGTTTTCGGCGCGCACTTCAAGATCCGCAAACTCTGTCGGTACGGGCTTGAACGGCAGACGATTACCCAGAAACTTTAAGAACAGCGGGCCGCCGACCAATGAGGCCATCAGCCCGACCAGCAGACCGTAGACAATCACCGAGCCAATATCCGCCCCCAGTTTATTTGCGACAAACAGCGCAGCCGGATGCGGCGGTACCACGCAATGGACGGCCATCAGCGCGGTACACAGCGGAATGGCCAGCTTCAGCAGCGAGGTATGGGTCTTTTTAGCGATAGAAAACGCCAGTGGGATGAGCAACACGACGCCCACTTCCACGAACAACGTGATACCGCAAATCAGCCCCACCAGTACCATGATCACGTCAGCAGAGAGCCAGCGGCAGCGCTGGAGCGTAAGCCCGATGCGTTCCGCCGCGCCGGAAACCTCCATCATTTTGCCGAGGATGGTGCCAAGACCGATAACGGCGGCCAGAAAACCGAGCGTACCGCCTATTCCGTTTTCTATCGCCGTGACCATCTCCAGCGGCCCCATGCCCATCATCGCGCCGACAAAGAAACTGGCGAGCAGTAACGCCAGGAAGGGGTGGAATTTAAACTTCACGATGGTCAATACGATTAACACGATGCTGATCAGCAGCGTGCTCACTACCCAGATTTGAGCGTGCATATCTCACCTACCCTGTGATTAATCTGTTCTTATTGGACAGAAAAACAGCACCCCCTGACAAACGATATAATTTGCCATTCACATGATGTAAATTGAATCAACTATGTGATTTCCATCTAATATTGCCTTTATTTTGCGATATGGTTCATTTTGCTTCATCTATGTGCGGATTTTTTCAGCGTGTTTTTTTACACTTCGGGAAATTAAAAGATGACTGAGGTTGCCATGGAACCCCTTCGCGATACCCGAAACCGCTTACTCAACGGTTGGCAGTTATCCAAACTCTATACTTTTGAAGTCGCGGCCAGACACCAGTCCTTTGCTCTGGCGGCAGATGAGCTGTCGTTAAGCCCCAGTGCGGTAAGCCATCGTATCAATCAACTGGAAGCCGAGTTGGGAATCCAGCTATTTGTCCGCTCTCACCGTAAGGTGGAGCTTACCCATGAAGGCAAACGGGTATTCTGGGCGCTGAAATCGTCGCTGGATACGTTGAATCAGGAAATCCTCGATATCAAAAATCAGGAACTGTCCGGCACGCTGACCGTGTATTCCCGTCCCTCTATCGCCCAGTGCTGGCTGGTGCCCGCGCTGGGGGACTTTACCCGTCGCTATCCGTCAATTTCTCTCACTATGCTGACCGGCAACGATAACGTTAACCTACAGCGTGCCGGCATTGACCTGGCTATCTATTTTGACGATGCGCCGTCGGCGCAGCTCACGCACCATTTTTTAATGGATGAGGCAATTTTGCCCGTTTGCAGCCCGGATTACGCCCATCGTTTCGCCTTGCAGGACAACCTGAATAACCTGCGGCACTGTACGCTCTTACACGACAGACAGGCGTGGAGTAACGATTCTGGCACCGATGAGTGGCACAGTTGGGCGCAGCATTTTGCAGTAAATTTGCCGGATTCATCCGGCATTGGCTTCGATCGTTCTGATTTAGCGGTGATTGCCGCGATGAACCACATTGGCGTGGCGATGGGGCGTAAACGGCTGGTGCAAAAGCGTCTCGACAGCGGTGAACTGATTGCGCCTTTTGGTGACATGAGGCTGAAATGTCATCAGCATTATTATGTCACCACTCTGCCTGGCAGGCAGTGGCCGAAAATCGAGGCATTTATTCGCTGGTTGCAGGAACAGGTGTGAAGATTTATTACGCTTTGCCGCTACACCTGCCGGGAGTGAATATGCTAAATACGTGCTATCACCGTGGTAAAAATTTTAGGGGGCGTCGTGTTTAAACCGCTTATTGCCTCTCTCATGCTGACCAGCGCGGTCGTCTATGCGAAACCGATGCCTTTGACGGCGGCGCGCTATGCGCAGCAGCTTGGCGTTGGGATGGATGTTGATTGGGCGCGAACGGAACGGGGTATCCGCGAGTTTGATCCGCTGGTCGTGCGGGATTTTAAGGCAAAAGGGTTAACGCATGTCCGTATTCGTGTGGCAGGCGCGCCGACGGAAGCGCGCCTCATTCATTTGCGTAAGCTGGTAGAAGCCTGCGAATACTATGGCGTCATACCCATTATTGCCTATCAGGCGGATGCGTATAAAACCGATCCCAGCGCCAGCCATGAAAAGGAGCTGATCAACTGGTGGAGCGTGGTCGCGCGCTATTTTGGTCAGACATCCCCGCTTCTGGGGTTCGATCTCATTTATGAGCCTGCCGACAAACTCAATCATAATATGGCGTCGCTGAATCGCGTATATGACAAAACCATCCGCCTGATTCACGCCATTGACCCACAGCGGATGATTTTCGTTGCCCCCCGCATGCGCGCCGCGCCGGAGGATTTGTCGGCGCTTAAACTGCCGGCGCAAAGCCAGAACTATGTACTGGCGGAGTGGCACATCTTCCCGTGGGGGCCCCTGAAAAGCGGCGGTAAATATCCGTGGACGTCAGGCACGGCGGCGGAAAAAGCGGCGATTCGGGCACGGATTAACGCTGCGGTTCGCTGGCAGCATAAGACCGGCCATGCAAGCTGGGTGGGCGGATGGGCGCCGGGAGAGTCGATAAAAATAACGCCGGTCGCTTCACAGTTCGCGTTTGCCCGTTTTATGGCCTGCGAGCTGAAAAAAGCGCATATTCCGTATGCGATAAACGCAGACACTCAGTTTTATGACGGCGAAGAAGGAGCGTGGCGCCCGGCGCAGGAGCCCCTGCTCAATGCGATGATCGCGCCGGAATGTGAAACGCCCGGCAAAAAGCCGGGCGAGGGAAATGTTAAACCGTCTGTCCCTGATGCGATATCCGTGACGCCAGCGGCAGCCAGCACGCCAGGATCAGCAATCCCATAAGGGTCATCAGCAATCCCAGACTGCCCTGACCGGTTTGCGGCAGCATTGCCGAAAGCCACGCCAGTACGCCGGAACCAATATTTTGCAGCCCGCCGACCAGCGCGCCAGCGGTGCCTGCGAGGAACGGAAACGGCTCCATCGCGCCGCTGGTGGCCAGTGGAAATAACATCCCGGCGCCGAAGAAAAACAGCGCAGCGGGGATGAGTAGTGTCCAGACGTTCATCACGCCAAACCAGCCGGGAATCCACATCATAAGGCCTGCCAGCAGACAGCAAATAACTGACTGCCACATCAGGGCTGAGAAGCGTTTATTCGGGCGTCCGGCAAACCAGGCGCCGAAGAACGCCGCCGGAATCGGCAGAATAAACAGAATGCTTACCACCATACTGCTGAGACCTAATACTGCTCCCATCAGCACGCCGGAACAGGCTTCAAAGACCGCAATGCCAGCCAGCCCGCCGATTAGCATCAGCAGGTAACAGTTAAATGCGCCGTTGCCAAACAGCGTTTTATAGCTGGCGATCAGCCGTGTGCGCGGCGCGCCGGCGGGGCGGGTTTCCGGCATCCAGCGCGCCATGCTGAAGGTGACGCCAGCGCAAAGCACCAGCAGGAAAGCGTAACAAGCGCGCCAGTTCCACAGGGTGTCCAGCAGACCGCCAATCAGCGGCGCTAACAGCGGGCTGACCAGAATCCCCATATTTAACAGGCTATTGGCGTGACGAAGTTGCGTTCCTTCATACAGATCGCGCGGGAGTGTTCTCGCCATTACTCCGCCAACGCCGGTTCCCATCCCTTGCATGGCGCTGGCGGCAATCAACACCGTCAAACTATGCGTGGTCATGGCGATCAGGGTCGCTACCATAAAAATAGACATGCCGACGAGGATTACCGGGCGGCGCCCAACCCGGTCGGAAAGCGGGCCGTAAAACAGTTGCGAGACGCCGTAGGTCAGGAGGTAAGCAGCCATTACGCTTTGGACGGCGCCTTCCCGGACGTTTAGCGCTTGTGCCATATCGGCGATGGCGGGAATATAAATGGTTTGCGCCATCTGCCCTACGGCCACCAGTAATACCAACATCAACAACAAATTGACGTTTCTCTGCCTTTTCATTTCGCTGATTACTTTTCAAAAAAAGAAAAAATAAGAATAACTTGCTGCGCATTCCCATAAATGCGAGAGGAATCTATCACACCAGAAAAAGAAGGCCAGACAGCGACCAGCAATGGCAGACGAAGGAACGGCAGGATATGTAAACAAAAGCGGCAACAAATGTTGCCGAGAATGTGTTACGTCTGCGGCTGTTATTGGGCGATCATGACAGACGGAGTAAAATCGCCCCGAGGGCAATCCCGCCTGCCGCCACCAGACGTAGCCCGGCCACTTTCTCTTTAAGCAACAGCCAGGCTATCAGCGCGCCGAATAAAATCGACGTCTCACGCAGCGCGGCGACCACCGCCAGCGGCGCCTGGGTCATGGCCCATAGCGCCAGCCCATAAGATCCCATAGTGCCAATCCCGCCCAAAATGCCTTTTTTCCACTGTTGCGCCAGATAACGCGACGCTTCCCGCCGCCGCGCAATCATCGCCCAGGTTAACAGGCAGGCGCCGTTGAGAAAAAATGACCATAGCGTATAGCCCAGCGCCGTTTCTGAGAGTCTTACGCCGGTCCCGTCCACCAGCGTATATCCGGCAATAAAACAGGCGTTAGTTAATGCCAGCACGACACCACGTTGAGAACTGGCGCGGCCATTACAGGCCATCCCAAGTATCGCCATGCAGATCACTGCGATGCCGACCCAGGCGAGCGACGACAGGCTATCGCCAAGAAACAGAACGCTAATGAGCGCCACCAGCAGCGGCGCGGTGCCGCGCATAAGAGGATAGGTCTGGCTCATGTCCGAGACCTGATAGGTTTTCGCCACCAGGACGGTATACACCACCTGGAGCGCGGTAGAGGCCGCTAAAAAAGGGATACTGGCGTGAGCTGGCTGCGGCGAGAAGGGCAAAAGGATCAATGCCATGACCGCCGCGGAACCGCTGACGCCGATCGCGGCGTAGAGCTTATCGTTTCCCGCTTTGACAATGGCGTTCCAGCTGGCGTGTAGCAGCGCGGCGAACAGCAAAATGCAGAAAACGGAAAGGGTCATAGCGTCAGGCGTCGTTGAGGGTGTCATAAAAACGTAACATACCCGGGAAGCGAAAGACCAGCGGATAAGGTGAAAGGGGAGCGGTTGCCCGCTCCCCTTCGGTGCGGCTTGAATCTGAATTACTTAAGGTATTTCAGAACAGCATCAAGCAGTTGCAGTGCTGCAACAATGAGTTTCAGGATAAGAATGGTGATATCCACTACGCTCATACGCGTCTCCTGTGGTTAAGGAGCACTGCCAGCCGACGTACCTTTCCGCTGCCTGTTGCCAGCTGTTGCGCACGCGATCCCTTTTGCGAGGAATAGTATGCGTGTTGACATAACACAGTGTGCTCACGAGGGGGTTAAGGCGCTGACGGCACCACCCGTTTCAGCCAGGACTTCGTTGCGCCGGTTTACGATGCGGCCCCCGCATAACACATTGTGTCAAAGACATTATAGTTAAGTACTGTATAAATGAACAGTAATTTATAGACAGAACGGAGCTTCTGATCCATACTCAAATTCATCAAAATTCGCGCCGAAATTGCGCGTTCTGCACAGAACGCGTATACTTCTGCTGTTGACATAACACAGTGTGCTCCGCGGCTACCACCCGCATTACGCTGTAAGAACCTCGCTTCGGCGAGGTTTTTTGTTTTCCGGCATTGTGAAATGCGTGATCATCAATCCCGGCGATTACCGGAGGGCGCTACGCTTATCACGCCTATACTCAAAGCGTGTAAATTCGTAGAAAAATGTGATCGCTGACGCATTTTTGTGCAGATGAAAATTTTTCCGTTGTCATGCTGAAAGCGCTGTGCTTGTATAAAACGTGTTAATAACAAACAGACAAGGCCCCTAATGAACCCTTCCATGCTGAACGCGACCCTACTAACAACTGCGCCATCTCGCGCAGTGGTCGTCGTGCGTGTGGTGGTGGTCGTCGGCAATGCGCCGTAGGGTCCGGAACACACACGATTCCAAAACCCCGCCGGCGCAAACCGGGCGGGGTTTTTTGTTTAAGACACCTTCCCGGAACGTCGGCTCAGAATAAAAGGAATGGAGCATGGCAAGTTCGGGCACAACATCTACACCTCAGCGCTTTACGGGCGCGGAATTTATTGTTCATTTTCTGGAGCGCCAGGGGATTCGTATCGTCACCGGCATTCCCGGCGGTTCGATCCTCCCCGTTTACGACGCGTTAAGCCAAAGCACGCAAATCCGTCATATTCTGGCGCGCCATGAACAAGGCGCGGGGTTTATTGCGCAGGGGATGGCGCGAACGGAGGGTAAACCTGCTGTTTGTATGGCCTGTAGCGGGCCGGGCGCGACCAATCTGGTCACGGCCATTGCCGATGCGCGCCTGGATTCCATTCCGTTAATCTGCATTACCGGGCAGGTTCCGGCGTCCATGATCGGTACTGACGCGTTTCAGGAAGTGGATACCTACGGTATCTCTATCCCCATCACCAAGCACAACTATCTGGTCAGAAATATCAACGAGCTGCCTCAGGTGATGAGCGATGCTTTTCGTCTGGCGCAGTCGGGGCGTCCCGGCCCGGTGTGGATAGACGTTCCTAAAGATGTGCAGACGGCGACAATTGAGCTGGATGCGTTGCCGTCGCCGGCGGAAAAATCACCCCCGCCGGAGTTTAGCGCAGAGAGTATCCGCGAGGCCGCCGCAATGATTAACGCGGCGAAGCGTCCGGTGCTGTATCTGGGCGGCGGCGTGATCAATGCGCCGACACGCGTGCGTGAACTGGCGGAAAAAGCGCAACTGCCGACGACAATGACCTTAATGGCGCTGGGAATGCTGCCTAAGGCGCATCCGCTGTCGTTAGGAATGCTGGGGATGCACGGCGCGCGCAGTACCAATTTTATTCTGCAAGAGGCCGATTTACTGATTGTCCTGGGCGCGCGTTTTGATGACCGGGCGATTGGCAAAACGGAGCAGTTTTGTCCGAACGCCAAAATCATCCATGTGGATATCGATCGCGCCGAGTTAGGCAAAATTAAGCAGCCGCATGTGGCTATTCAGGCGGATGTCGATGATGTACTGGCACAGTTAATTCCCCATATCGAGGCACAGCCGCGGGAAGCATGGCATCAGTTGGTGGCGGACTTGCAGCAAGAATTCCCTTGCAGTATTCCCCAGGAAAATAACCCGCTTAGTCACTATGGGCTGATTAATGCGGTCGCCGCCTGTGTGGACGACAACGCGATTATTACCACTGACGTAGGTCAGCATCAGATGTGGACCGCGCAGGCTTATCCGCTCAACCGTCCGCGTCAGTGGCTGACTTCCGGCGGGCTGGGCACCATGGGGTTTGGTCTGCCCGCGGCGATTGGCGCGGCGCTGGCGAATCCGGGCAACAAGGTGCTGTGTTTTTCCGGCGACGGTAGTTTGATGATGAATATTCAGGAGATGGCTACCGCCAGTGAAAACCAGTTGGATGTGAAAATTATCCTGATGAATAACGACGCGCTGGGACTGGTACATCAGCAACAGAGTCTGTTCTATAAACAGGGCGTTTTTGCGGCAACCTATCCGGGAAGCATCAACTTTATGCAGATTGCCGCCGGGTTTGGTCTGGACACCTGTGATTTGAATAACGAAGCCGATCCGCAGGCGGCGTTGCAGGCTATCATTCGTCGTCCTGGACCGGCGTTGATCCATGTGCGCATTGATGCAGAAGAAAAAGTATATCCGATGGTGCCGCCGGGCGCGGCAAATACAGAGATGGTGGGGGAATAAGCCATGCAGAAACAATCACATGATAACGTTATTCTGGAGCTGACCGTTCGCAACCATCCTGGCGTGATGACCCACGTCTGCGGGCTGTTCGCCCGACGCGCTTTCAACGTTGAGGGTATTCTCTGTTTACCGATTCAGGGTAGCGATCAGAGCCGCATCTGGCTTCTGGTCAATGACGATCAGCGGCTTGAACAGATGATCAGTCAGATCGATAAACTGGAAGACGTGGCGAAGGTGGTACGAAACCAGTCCGATCCCACCATGTTCAATAAAATTGCCGTCTTTTTTGAGTAAGTTATTCACTTTCCGAATCAGGCGTGATGACTTTGACGGAACCATTCCGACAGTGAACGGCATAATCTGTCGGTAATGGGCGATCGCTAATCAGGACATCAAAGGCAGAAAGCGGACCAATGCTGGCAGGCGCGACCTCATCAAACAGGGCGTGACGCGCCAGCAAAATTTTGCGCAGACCGCGCTCCATCGCTTTACGTTTGGCGGCAAGATCATCCGGGTTAAACCAGCTCACGCCAAAATGTTCATGTACGCCGCTGGCGGAAATAAACACTTTGCGCGGATTGAGCGAATCCAGCGCCGAAGGATTATTGGCATCATAAAAGGCATCGCTCTTGGCCCGATAGGTGCCGCCGCACAGAATCGCCGTGGCATTAGGCTTTTCATTCAGCGCGATAAATACCCGATGCGAGTAGCAAATCCCGGTAAAGGTAATATCATCCGGTATCATGCTGATAACTAATGGCATTTCCGGACCGTTATCAAAAAAAACCAGATCGTTTTCACGCACCAGGCCGGCGGCCAGGATCGCAACGGGAAGGTCGTCCCGATGATGCGTCTTTTTCGCCGGCAGCGGCATATTGGTTGAAGACGTAGGCTTATTTACCATGACAATATAGCCGCCGAGCAGTGTCAGCGGTAAAGGGTCATCATCCTGGCTGAGATCGCGGCGAATGGTCATCACCGAAACTTCCAGCATCCGCGCGGCGTCTTTCAGATGGATTCGATCGGTCTTTTTCAGTAACTCCATCAAGCGTCGGATACGTTCTTTTTGCTTGGTCTCCATTCACCCTCTCCACAAATCATGTTGTTATGTTCCATCAGTAACATTTATGTGTTTCTGAGAACATTACAGTGTGGCACTACTATACGTCTGGCCGTCAGGAAATAAAAGTGGGTTTATTCGCGTTTTATAACAATAAATAGTTAATTTTCAGTAAATTGTAACCCTAAAAATGATTTAATGCGCGGCGTATGTTCCGCCGGGGATTGTTCACGAAGTAAATGGCAAAATGATCCTCTAATCGCGATCATAGTCACAAATGATACGGAAGTAACATGATAATGTTATTTTAATATCATTGTCGTGTGACGATTTCTGAGAGGGAGTAAAATGGATATCGCGGTTATTGGCTCTAACATGGTGGACCTTATCACCTACACCAACCAGATGCCCAAAGAAGGGGAAACTCTGGAAGCGCCGGCGTTTAAAATCGGCTGCGGCGGAAAAGGGGCGAACCAGGCCGTGGCGGCCGCTAAGCTCAATTCAAAAGTATTGATGTTGACCAAAGTGGGCGACGATATTTTTGCCGACAACACCATTCGTAATCTCGAATCCTGGGGGATCAATACGACGTATGTAGAAAAAGTACCGTGTACCAGCAGTGGCGTAGCGCCGATTTTCGTCAACGCCAACTCCAGCAACAGCATTCTGATCATCAAAGGCGCTAACAAGTTTCTCTCGCCGGAAGATATCGATCGCGCGGCGGAAGATTTAAAAAAATGCCAGCTTATTGTTCTGCAACTGGAAGTTCAGCTTGAAACGGTTTATCACGCAATAGAATTTGGCAAGAAACACGGGATTGAAGTGTTATTAAATCCTGCGCCAGCATTACGGGAATTAGATATGTCTTATGCCTGTAAATGCGATTTCTTTGTACCCAATGAAACCGAGCTGGAAATATTAACCGGTATGCCAGTGGATACCTATGACCATATCCGCGCAGCGGCACGTTCGCTGGTGGATAAAGGGCTGAACAATATTATTGTCACCATGGGTGAGAAAGGCGCGCTGTGGATGACGCGTGACCAGGAAGTCCATGTTCCGGCGTTTAAAGTGAACGCTGTCGATACCAGCGGCGCGGGCGATGCCTTTATCGGCTGTTTCGCGCATTACTATGTCCAGAGCGGGGATGTGGAAGCCGCCATGAAAAAAGCCGTCCTCTTTGCCGCTTTCAGCGTCACCGGGAAAGGCACCCAATCCTCTTATCCAAGCATTGAGCAATTTAATGAGTATCTTTCGTTGAACGAATAACAATCACCCTGCACTGTTAAAGGTAGCACTATGAACGATAAAAACATCGTTCAGATGCCCGACGGGTATCTGAATAAGACACCTCTGTTCCAGTTTATTTTGTTATCCTGTTTATTCCCATTATGGGGATGCGCAGCCGCGTTAAATGATATTCTGATTACGCAATTTAAAAGTGTATTTTCGCTGAGCAACTTTGCTTCGGCATTAGTACAAAGCGCCTTTTATGGCGGTTATTTTTTAATTGCTATTCCGGCCTCGCTGGTCATTAAAAAAACCAGTTATAAAGTGGCGATACTTATCGGCCTGACGCTATACATTGTCGGCTGTACGCTCTTTTTCCCGGCGTCGCACATGGCGACCTACACCATGTTCCTCGCGGCGATTTTCGCCATTGCGATTGGCCTGAGTTTCCTGGAAACGGCGGCGAATACCTACAGTTCGATGATCGGGCCGAAAGCCTACGCCACGCTGCGGCTGAATATCAGCCAGACCTTTTATCCGATCGGCGCGGCGGCAGGCATTTTATTGGGTAAATATCTGGTCTTTTCCGAAGGGGAAAGCCTGGAAAAACAGATGGCGGGCATGAATGCCGAGCAAGTCCACAACTTCAAGGTGCTGATGCTGGAAAACACTCTGGAACCCTATAAGTACATGATTATGGTTCTGGTAGTGGTGATGGTACTGTTCCTGCTGACGCGTTTCCCGACCTGTAAAGTCGCGCAAACCGCGAGTCATAAACGTCCTTCGGCGCTGGATACGTTACGCTATCTCGCCAGCAACGCCCGTTTCCGTCGCGGTATTGTGGCGCAGTTCCTGTATGTGGGAATGCAGGTGGCGGTCTGGTCGTTCACTATCCGTCTGGCGCTGGAATTAGGCGATATCAATGAGCGCGATGCCTCAACCTTTATGGTCTATAGCTTCGCCTGCTTTTTTATCGGCAAGTTTATCGCCAACATTCTGATGACACGCTTCAACCCGGAAAAAGTCCTGATCCTTTACTCTGTGATCGGCGCGCTGTTCCTGGCCTACGTGGCGCTGGCGCCCAGCTTTAGCGCGGTATACGTGGCGGTGCTGGTCAGCGTTCTGTTTGGCCCCTGCTGGGCGACCATTTATGCCGGAACGCTCGATACCGTCGATAACGAACATACCGAAATGGCGGGGGCGGTCATCGTGATGGCGATTGTCGGCGCGGCGGTGGTTCCTGCGATTCAGGGTTATGTGGCGGACATGTTCCACTCGCTACAGCTCTCATTCCTGGTTTCCATGCTGTGCTTTGTTTACGTTGGCGTTTACTTCTGGCGCGAAAGCAAAGTACGCGGCAACCTGGCTGAAGTCGCCGCGTCCTGAGGAGATCAACCATGACAACACGTATTACATTATGGCGGGAGCTTTTTAGCGAGCAGCCGCGTATCTTGCTGGAAAATGATGATTTTACGGTTACGGCGTTTCGTTACGCCAGCGGCGTGGAAGGACTGAAAATACAAAACAGCCGCGGTCATCTGGTGATTCTGCCCTGGATGGGGCAGATGATTTGGGACGCGCAGTTTGACGGTCATGATCTGACTATGCTCAACATGTTCCGCCAGCCGAAGCCGGCTGCGGAAGTGGTGGCAACGTATGGTTGCTTTGCTTTCCATTCCGGACTATTGGCGAATGGCTGCCCGTCGCCGGAAGATACACATCCGCTGCACGGCGAGATGCCCTGCGCTGCCATGGACGACGCCTGGCTGGAGTTAGAGGGCGACAGTCTGCGCGTGACCGGACGCTACGAGTATGTGATGGGGTTCGGTCATCATTATCAGGCGCAACCTGCGGTGGTAATGCGTAAAGCAAGCGCGCTGTTTGATATTCAGATGACAGTGACTAACCTGGCTTCAGTCGCCATGCCACTACAGTACATGTGCCACATGAACTATGCCTATGTGCCGAACGCCACGTTCCGTCAGAATATCCCGGATACCGCGCTGAAGCTACGCGAGTCGGTGCCGGCGCATGTCAAACCCACGGCGCAGTGGCTGGCGTTTAATCAACGACTTTTGCAGGGTGAAGCCTCGCTGGCAACGCTCAACGAGCCTGGCTTTTACGACCCGGAAATCGTGTTCTTCGCCGATGAACTGGACAGGTACACGGATACCCCGGAATTCAGTATGATCGCCCCGGATGGCACTACGTTCGTGACACGTTTCGCCAGCGCGGAGCTGAATTACGTGACCCGCTGGATTCTTTATAACGGCGATCAGCAGGTAGCCGCCTTTGCCCTGCCCGCGACCTGTCGGCCTGAAGGTTTTCTCGCGGCGCAGCGAAATGGAACCTTGCTTCAACTGGAACCGCAGCAAACCCGGACGTTCACCGTCACGACAGGCATTGTCTGACCGCTCAAGGCTTGAACACCCAGGCACTTATCGTTAAGGTAAGTGCTTTTGCCGGATGGCGGCATTAATGCCTTATCCGGCCTACAACGGCACCTGCCCGTAGGCCTGATAAGCGCAGCGCCATCAGGCATGCCTTAGCGCCAGGATGAACCCATGATTACCGTTGCCCTTATCGACGACCACCTTATCGTCCGCTCCGGCTTTGCACAGCTACTGGGGCTGGAACCTGATTTGCAGGTGGTCGCTGAGTTTGGTTCCGGGCACGAAGCGTTGGCAGGCTTGCCGGGGCGCGGCGTACAGGTGTGTATCTGCGATATCTCAATGCCGGATATTTCCGGACTGGAGCTGCTAAGCCAACTGCCAAAAGGGATGGCGACGATCATGCTCTCGGTTCACGATAGCCCGGCGCTGGTGGAACAGGCGTTGAACGCCGGTGCGCGCGGTTTTCTCTCTAAACGCTGTAGTCCGGATGAACTGATCGCCGCGGTGCATACGGTGGCGACGGGCGGCTGCTATTTGACCCCCGATATTGCCGTGAAACTGGCGGCGGGTCGGCAAGATCCGCTGACCAAACGCGAGCGTCAGGTGGCGGAAAAACTCGCCCAGGGTATGGCGGTAAAAGAGATTGCCGCCGAGCTGGGGCTGTCGCCAAAAACGGTGCATGTCCATCGCGCGAATCTGCTGGAAAAATTAGGCGTCAGCAATGACGTTGAACTGGCGCATCGCATGTTTGACGGTTGGTAATGAACACCTTTTTTTCCCGTTTAATCACCGTTGCTGCCTGCTTTTTTATTTTCTCCGCCGCGTGGTTCTGCCTGTGGAGCATCAGCCTGCATCTGGTAGAACGCCCGGAGCTGGCGGCGCTGCTCTTTCCCTTCGGCCTGCGCCTGGGACTTATGCTGCAATGCCCGCGCGGCTACTGGCCAGTATTGCTGGGCGCGGAGTGGCTGCTGGTGTACTGGTTGGCGCAGGAAGTTGCACTGGCCCATCTGCCGCTTTTGATGATCGGTAGTGTGTTGACGCTACTGCCCGTGGCGCTGACTTCGCGTTACCGCCATCAGCGCGACTGGCGCACGTTATTGCTTCAGGGCGCGGCCCTCACCGCCGCGGCGCTACTGCAATCCCTGCCCTGGCTGGGGCAGGGGGAAGCGGCATGGAACGCGCTACTGCTGACCCTCACGGGGGGTCTGACGCTGGCCCCCATCTGCCTGGTTTTCTGGCACTATCTCACCAGCACTACCTGGCTGCCGCTGGGACCATCGCTGGTATCGCAGCCGGTAAACTGGCGCGGGCGGCATCTGATCTGGTATCTGCTGCTGTTTATCGTCAGTCTGTGGCTGCAACTGGGTTTACCTGCTGAACTTTCGCGCTTCACGCCGTTCTGCCTGGCGTTGCCGATTATCGCGCTCGCCTGGCATTATGGCTGGCAGGGCGCGCTCATTGCCACACTGATGAACGCTATCGCGCTGATCGCCAGCCAGACCTGGCACGATCATCCTGTCGATTTATTACTTTCGCTGTTGGCGCAAAGCCTGATCGGGTTACTGCTTGGCGCGGGCATTCAGCGTCTGCGCGAGCTGAACCAGTCGTTGCAAAAGGAGCTGGCGCGCAACCATCGGCTGGCGGAGCGTCTTCTGGAGACCGAAGAGAGCGTGCGGCGCGATGTTGCGCGTGAGCTGCACGATGACATCGGGCAGACCATCACCGCGATTCGTACCCAGGCGGGCATTGTGCAACGACTGGCGGCGGATAACGGCGGCGTGAAGCAGAGCGGGCAACTTATCGAGCAGCTTTCGCTGGGCGTGTATGACGCCGTGCGTCGCCTGCTGGGGCGCTTGCGCCCGCGCCAGTTAGACGACTTAACGCTGGCGCAGGCCATCCGTTCGCTGCTGCGCGAAATGGAGCTGGAAAGCCGCGGTATTGTCAGTCACCTCGACTGGCGAATTGACGAAACGGCGCTGAGTGAAAGTCAGCGCGTGACGCTGTTTCGCGTCTGTCAGGAAGGGCTGAATAACATCGTAAAACATGCCAATGCCAGCGCGGTGACGCTCCAGGGCTGGCAGCAGGATGAGCGGCTGATGTTGGTGATTGAGGATGACGGCAGCGGCCTGCCGCCGGGCTCTCAGCAGCAGGGCTTCGGCCTGACCGGAATGCGCGAACGCGTGTCGGCGCTCGGCGGGACGCTAACCATCTCTTGTACCCACGGTACGCGGGTGAGCGTCTCGTTGCCCCAGCGTTACGTTTAAGGAAGGATAATGCTTTCGTTTTTAAAAGCCCCGGCCAACGCGCCGCTCATCACCGATAAGCACGAGGTTGACGCCCGCTATCGCTACTGGCGGCGGCACATCCTGATCACCATTTGGTTGGGTTACGCGCTGTTCTATTTCACCCGTAAAAGCTTTAACGCCGCCGCGCCGGAAATCCTTGCCAGCGGCATTCTGAGTCGCAGCGATATCGGCCTGCTGGCGACGCTGTTTTACATCACCTACGGGGTGTCGAAATTTGTCTCCGGCATCGTTAGCGATCGCTCTAACGCTCGCTATTTTATGGGCATCGGGCTGATTGCGACCGGCGTAGTGAATATTCTGTTCGGCTTCTCGACCTCGCTGTGGGCCTTTGCTCTGCTATGGGCGTTGAACGCCTTTTTCCAGGGGTTTGGATCGCCGGTTTGCGCCCGTTTGCTGACCGCCTGGTACTCGCGTACCGAGCGCGGCGGCTGGTGGGCGTTATGGAATACCGCGCACAATGTCGGCGGGGCGCTGATCCCTCTCGTTATGGCCGCTGTCGCCCTGCATTATGGCTGGCGCGTCGGGATGATGGTGGCCGGGTTGCTTGCCATCGGGGTGGGCATGGTCCTCTGCTGGCGGCTGCGCGACCGTCCGCAGGCGATTGGTTTACCGCCGGTAGGCGACTGGCGGCACGATGCGCTGGAGGTCGCCCAACAGCAAGAGGGCGCGGGGCTAAGTCGCAAAGAAATCCTCGCTAAATATGTGCTGTTGAATCCCTATATCTGGCTGCTTTCGTTGTGTTATGTCTTAGTGTACGTGGTGCGCGCGGCGATCAACGACTGGGGCAACCTGTATATGTCCGAGACGCTGGGCGTGGATTTGGTCACGGCCAACACGGCAGTATCGATGTTTGAGCTGGGGGGATTTATCGGCGCGCTGGTGGCGGGCTGGGGCTCGGACAAACTCTTCAACGGTAACCGCGGACCGATGAATTTAATCTTCGCTGCCGGGATTTTGCTCTCTGTGGGTTCGCTGTGGCTGATGCCGTTCGCCAGCTACGTCATGCAGGCGGCCTGTTTCTTCACCACCG
Organism: Salmonella sp. 741265073_HBA; assembly: GCF_046569105.1. NCBI lineage: Bacteria > Pseudomonadati > Pseudomonadota > Gammaproteobacteria > Enterobacterales > Enterobacteriaceae > Salmonella > Salmonella sp. 741265073_HBA. Next base: position 25,537 of record NZ_JBKFRY010000010.1, read on the forward strand.
GTTTCTTTGTCTTCGGCCCGCAGATGCTCATTGGCATGGCGGCGGCGGAGTGCTCGCATAAAGAGGCGGCGGGCGCGGCCACCGGCTTTGTCGGCCTGTTCGCCTATCTCGGCGCGTCGCTTTCCGGCTGGCCGTTAGCGAAAGTGCTGGAGATCTGGCACTGGACCGGTTTTTTTGCGGTCATCGCCATCGCGGCGGGGATCTCCGCGCTATTGCTGCTGCCATTTCTGAACGCTCAGGCCCCACGCGAGACCAGCGAAGCGTGATGCACCTCACCTTTTTGCGCTGAATGGAGCAAAACTAAGAAATTTTCCCGGTTTTGCCTGGACGCTGTCGCAGGCCACTTTTCCTGTGGATTTTTACAATGCCTGCCATTCGCAGGTATAAAAATTAGCTCAGGAGTAATCCATGCTGGCCTTCTTAAACCAGGTGCGCAAGCCGACCCTGGATCTGCCGCTCGATGTGCGGCGTAAAATGTGGTTCAAGCCGTTCATGCAGTCCTATCTGGTGGTTTTTATCGGCTACCTGACCATGTACCTGATCCGCAAAAACTTTAACATCGCGCAGAACGACATGATCTCTACCTACGGGTTGAGCATGACCGAGCTGGGGATGATTGGCCTGGGCTTTTCGATCACCTACGGCGTGGGGAAAACGCTGGTTTCCTACTACGCTGACGGTAAAAATACCAAGCAGTTTCTACCGTTTATGTTGATCCTCTCCGCTATCTGTATGCTCGGCTTCAGCGCCAGCATGGGCGCGGGGTCAACCAGTCTGTTTCTGATGATCGCTTTCTATGCCCTGAGCGGTTTCTTCCAGAGTACCGGCGGATCGTGCAGCTACTCGACCATCACCAAATGGACTCCGCGTCGTAAACGCGGCACCTTTCTCGGCTTCTGGAATATCTCCCACAACCTCGGCGGCGCGGGCGCGGCAGGCGTGGCGCTGTTCGGCGCCAACTACCTGTTCGACGGTCACGTCATCGGCATGTTTATCTTCCCGTCGATTATCGCGCTGATTGTTGGCTTTATCGGTCTGCGTTTTGGCAGCGACTCCCCGGAATCTTACGGTCTGGGCAAAGCTGAAGAACTGTTCGGCGAAGAGATCAGCGAAGAGGACAAAGAGACTGAAGAAAACGAAATGACCAAGTGGCAGATCTTTGTTGAATATGTATTGAAAAACAAAGTGATCTGGCTGCTGTGCTTCTCCAATATCTTCCTGTATGTGGTGCGTATTGGTATCGACCAGTGGTCAACCGTCTACGCCTTCCAGGAACTGAAGCTCTCCAAAGAAGTGGCGATTCAGGGCTTTACCTTGTTTGAAGTGGGCGCGCTGGTCGGCACGTTGCTGTGGGGCTGGCTCTCTGACCTGGCGAACGGTCGTCGTGCGCTGGTAGCCTGTGTGGCGCTGGCGTTAATCATCGCCACCCTCGGCGTCTACCAGCACGCCAGCAACCAGTATGTCTATCTGGCCTCGCTGTTCGCGCTCGGTTTCCTGGTGTTTGGGCCGCAGCTATTAATTGGCGTGGCAGCAGTCGGTTTCGTACCGAAAAAAGCCATCGGCGCTGCGGACGGTATCAAAGGAACCTTCGCTTATCTTATCGGCGATAGCTTTGCCAAGCTGGGTCTGGGCATGATTGCCGACGGCACCCCCGTTTTTGGTCTGACCGGCTGGGTGGGCACCTTCGCCGCGCTGGACGCCGCCGCGATCGGCTGTATCTGCCTGATGGCGATGGTCGCCGTGATGGAAGAGCGCAAGATCCGCCGTGAGAAAAAAATTCAGCAAGTCAATATCGCTTAAATGTGTGCATTTGGTAACGTTTTGCCCGGCTTAACGCCGGGCTTTTTTATGCCTTGCGTTCGTCAGACAGGATATCCGGCGTCTGGCGTAAATGAAGACAGGCGTTAATAAATCACATACTGACAGGCCAGAACGTCGACAGTTATAAATTTACCGTTATGATGGGCATCCTGTTTGGTGACGGATGTGCGCATGATTTGGTTGATTCTGGCCACGTTTGTGGTGGTGTTTATTGTGGGGTTTCGGGTACTGACATCGGATACCCGCCGGGCGATTCGCCGCCTGAGCGAACGTCTGAATATTGATGTAGTGCCGATAGAATCGATGATTGATCAGATGGGTAAAACGGCGGGCGGTGAATTTTTACAGTATCTGCATCGCCCTGATGAGTCGCATTTGCAAAATGCCGCTCAGGTGTTACTGATCTGGCAAATGGTGATTGTCGATGGCGGCGATCAGAATTTGCAGCGGTGGCATCGCTTGCTGCAAAAAGCGCGTTTAGCCGCGCCGATCACCGATACACAGGTACGGCTGGCGCTGGGCTTTTTGCGCGAAATGGAACCCGATATGCAGGAGATCAACGCGTTTCAACTGCGCTATAACGCCTTTTTTCAGCCGGAAGAGGGTGTCCACTGGCTGCATTGATACTCTTCACTATCTCGTTAACAAAAGACGAGATGAATGAGGCTGGCAAGGGCGGCGAGCCACGATTAACGGCCGGGTGGCGCGATTCATCGTTAGCCAAATAAAGCGTAGCCGCCATCGTATTTGCTAAGGGTGAACCACAGAAGTAACGCACCGAATAACCGCTAACGACGCCAGAACATCAGAGACTTATAGCTCATCATTTCCGTGACATATATCACGGAAATGTGATCTTGTTTTGAACACTAAAACTGTGACTCCTTGCCATACCTCCTGTCTCAAAATTTCTTATCATAAACTCGAAGTTGTACATGATTGTCTATAGACAACTCTAAATGTTTAGGCACGCCCCATGAAAACATTGAGTAAAAGTTCACACATCCCACTGTATCAACAGGTTGTGGAGTGGATAAGGGAAAGTATTTATAGCGGAGAATTAGTTGAGGATGACCGGATACCTTCAGAGTTTCAAATCATGGATATGCTGGAGGTGAGTCGCGGTACCGTTAAAAAAGCGGTTGACCAACTTGTCCGGGAAGGTGTTCTTGTGCAAGTGCAGGGTAAAGGAACTTTCGTAAAGAAGGAAAATGTTGCTTACCCACTGGGTGAAGGTTTGCTCTCCTTTGCTGAAGCCTTAGCCAGCCAGAAGATAAACTTCACAACCAGTGTTATAACCTCCCGACTGGAGCCCGCTAACCGCTTTGTAGCAGAGAAACTGAGTATCAAACCGGGACAAGATGTTTTATTTCTTAAACGCCTTCGTTGTATTGGCGATGAAAAAGTCATGTTGATTGAAAATCGTATCAACATTGATCTCTGCCCCGGTATTATTGATGTAGATTTTACCAGGGAGAATTTATTTTCAGCAATAGAAAGATTATCTGATAAGAAAATAAGTTTTTCTGAAAGCCGTTACGCAGCTAAATTAATTGGTAATGAGCGAGGCCATTATCTTGATATTGGTGAAGACGCACCTGTTTTGCATTTGGAACAGTTGGTATTTTTCTCTAGAGGATTGGCCATTGATTTTGGTAACGTCTGGTTAAAAGGTAATAAATATTATCTTGGCACTATTTTACAGCGCCTGGATGCCTAACTAGCAAAGAGGAATCTATGCAGGATATTCATTTTCGCCGTCATTATGTTCGCCACCTCCCTAAAGAGGTGAGTCAGAATGACATAATCAAGGCTCTTGCCAGTCCGTTAATTAACGATGGTATGGTTGTATCTGATTTTGCCGATCACGTCATTACGCGAGAACAGAATTTTCCAACGGGTCTACCGGTTGAGCCTGTAGGTGTCGCTATTCCACATACTGATCACAGGTATGTTCGCCAAAACGCCATTAGCGTTGGAATACTGGCAGAACCCGTCAATTTCGAAGATATGGGCGGGGAACCAGATCCCGTACCTGTCAGGGTGGTGTTTATGCTTGCTTTAGGTGAAAGCAATAAGCAGCTCAACGTACTGGGTTGGATTATGGATGTGATCCAGGATGAGGATTTTATGCAGCAGTTACTGGTCATGAATGATGATGAAATTTATCAGTCAATTTACACACGCATATCTGAAAGAGGTGAAGTATGAGTAAAATGATACTATTTGTTTGCGCAACGGGTGTTGCTACTTCCACGGCGGTGGCAGAAAAAGTAATGGAATATTGTAAAGACAATGGGCTTGATGTTAATTATTCCCAAACTAATGTAGCCTCATTGCCAAACAATACCGATGGTGCAGCTTTGGTTGTATCAACAACGAAAGTTCCTTATGAACTGGATATTCCGGTTGTTAGTGGTCTGCCAATCATTACCGGAGTAGGTGAAGATAAAGTTCTTGAAAAAATAGTTTCAATCCTTAAAGGCCAAGCCTGATTTCATAAATAAAAAACAGATAAATTACCCAGGCGCTAACGCGAGGTCTGGTCACATCTGAATAAGAGGTCGGATATGAATGATATAGCACATACTCTCTATACCGTTGTGCAATATGTCCTGGGATTTGGCCCAACGGTTTTATTGCCGCTGGTCCTTTTTTTCCTGGCATTGTTCTTCAAAGTAAAACCCGCTAAAGCACTTCGCTCATCGTTAATTGTCGGAATAGGGTTTGTCGGAATTTATGCCATCTTTGACATACTTACCAGCAACGTAGGCCCGGCTGCACAGGCAATGGTTGAGCGAACTGGTATTAGCCTTCCTGTTGTCGATTTAGGCTGGCCACCATTGGCCGCAATTACCTGGGGCTCGCCAATCGCACCCTTTGTCATTCCGCTGACGATGCTGATTAATGTCGCCATGCTGGCCCTGAATAAGACACGTACTGTTGATGTCGACATGTGGAACTACTGGCACTTTGCCCTGGCTGGAACGCTGGTTTACTACAGCACAGGGAGTTTTGTTTTGGGTCTGTCCGCAGCCGCTATTGCCGCGATCGTGGTTCTCAAACTGGCGGACTGGTCAGCGCCATTAGTGGCAAAGTACTTCGGTCTGGAAGGTATTTCACTTCCGACCCTGTCATCTGTCGTCTTCTTTCCAATTGGATTGCTGTTCGACAAAATTATCGACAAGATCCCTGGCGTTAACCGTATTCATATTGATCCGGAAAACGTTCAGAAAAAAATGGGAATCTTCGGTGAGCCTATGATGGTGGGTACTATTCTGGGGGTCTTGTTGGGCATCATTGCCGGGTATGACTTTAAACATATCCTATTGCTGGGGATCAGCATTGGCGGTGTCATGTTCATTCTTCCGCGTATGGTACGAATTTTGATGGAAGGTTTATTACCTCTGTCTGAAGCCATTAAGAAATATTTGAATGCCAAATATCCTGGCCGTGATGATCTCTTTATCGGACTGGATATCGCGGTAGCAGTAGGTAACCCAGCCATTATATCTACAGCACTGATTCTGACACCCATCTCTGTCTTTATTGCATTCCTTCTTCCTGGCAATAAAGTCCTGCCACTCGGAGACCTTGCGAACCTGGCAGTCATGGCTTCCATGATTGTACTGGCATGTCGTGGCAATATTTTCCGGGCTGTGATAACCGCAATTCCTGTTATTGTCGCCGACTTGTGGATTGCGACCAAAATTGCGCCATTTATTACCGGTATGGCTAAAGATGTCAATTTCAAAATGGCTGAGGGGTCAAGTGGTCAGGTATCAAGCTTCCTTGATGGCGGTAACCCCTTCCGTTTCTGGCTGCTTGAAATATTCAACGGAAATATTATTGCTATCGGGCTGATTCCTGTGCTTGCGCTGGTTATTTATGGTGTTTTTCGCCTGACAAAAGGAACGGTCTATGCCTGATTACCACGCAGCGCTTGTCATTGACATTGGCACAACTAACTGCAAAGTCAGCTGTTATTCCTGTCATGACGTGTCAGTTTTGGAAGTCCGCAAGTTTCCGACGCCAACAATATCGTCGGACAAAGGCGAGGTAGATTTCGATATCGAAGCGCTGTGGCAGGCACTGCGACTGGTAATGGCTGAACTGGTGGCTTCAGTACCGTTCCCGGTAAAAAATATCAGTATTGCAAGTTTCGGTGAGTCTGGCGTCTTTGTGGATAAGGAGGGCGTCATTCTTACCCCGATGCTGGCCTGGTATGATCGACGTGGTGAATCTTATCTCTCGTCATTAAGCAAGGCAGAGGCTGAAGAACTGTATTCTATAACGGGATTGCCACCTCACAGTAATTACTCAGCATTTAAAATGAGATGGTTGCTTGATAACTACTCCTTGCATGAAAGAAAAGATATCTGCTGGTTACATGCACCAGAAGTGTTGTTGTGGCGAATGACAGGTGCGAAAAAGACGGAAATATCCCTGGCCAGTAGAACGTTGTGTCTGGACATTGCTCGCCGTACCTGGTCTCGTAATGCTGCCGGGATTCTCGGCATACCGTTCGGTGTACTGGCTCCGTTGATAAAGCCGGGTGAAGTGGCCGGATGGGTGACGGCAACACTCAGGCAGGAGTTGGGATTACCACATGAGGTAAAAGTCACCCTGGCCGGACACGATCATATGGTCGGTGCCCGCGCATTACAGATGCAACCGGGCGATGTGCTGAATTCTACCGGCACGACAGAGGGTATTTTACTGCTGAATACACAGCCAACGCTTGATGTGCAGGCTCGCAGGGATAAGCTGGCAAATGGTTGTTACTCCGATGGTGAATTTTTCACGCTTTTCGCTTCTCTGCCTGTCGGCGGTTATGCGCTTGAATGGGTGAAAAAAACCTTTCGTTTAACTGATAAGGAAATAAGCACAGGCCTGGAAAAAGCCATGGAGCAATACCTCAAACCTTCCTGGTCTGTCGAGCATGTGCCGGTATTTATTCCTCATTTGCGGGGCTCGGGTTCGCCAAATAAAAATCGGCACACTCGTGGCCTGCTTTTTGGTCTGACGGATTCACTTCCTCCGGAGTCTCTGCTTGAGAGTGTCTTTATTGGCCTGGCGATGGAGTTTGCACACTGTCACGGGTGCTTTAATATCCCGGCAGGCAGGACAGTAAAAGTCATTGGCCCTGCGGTGAAAAACCCATACTGGCTCCAGTTGAAGGCTGACATCCTCCAGTGTCCAATTGAGGCCATTGCTTTTGATGAAACCGTCTCCCTTGGAGCATTGTTGATAGCCTGTCCGAATGTTGTCCCCCCGACTGTTCCTGTGGCTGAGCGATATTTTCCTGACGCGGTTCGTTCTGCAAAGTTGAAAATATATCAGCAGCAATGGCTGTCATTTTACCAATTTAAACTGCGGCAAGAAGGGGCGCTTATTGGTGAATAACTGTGATAACTCAATAGTTCGATAATTTACTTACACTGCTCACATAAATATCTGGAGTTAATATGCCTTTAGTCAATGGTAGGATCCTGCTCAATTGTATTCAGGAAAAACATGTCCTTGCGGGTGCATTTAATACAACGAACCTGGAGACAACAATTTCCATTCTTAATGCAATAGAACGTTCCGGATTGCCCAATTTTATTCAAATTGCTCCTACTAATGCACAGCTTTCAGGTTACGATTACATTTATGAAATAGTTAAGCGACATGCCGATAAAATGGATATTCCTGTCAGCCTGCATCTGGATCATGGGAAAACTCTGGAAGATGTTAAGCAGGCTGTCCGGGCCGGATTTACCTCAGTAATGATTGATGGCGCGGCGCTACCGTTCGAAGAAAATATTGCATTTACCCGAGAAGCCGTCGATTTCTGTAAATCATTTGGTGTTCCCGTCGAAGCGGAATTAGGCGCTATTCTGGGTAAGGAAGATGATCATGTCAGCGAGGCTGACTGCAAAACTGAACCTGAGAAGGTTCAGCGCTTTGTTGAGGAGACAGGGTGCGACATGCTGGCAGTGTCAATTGGTAATGTACATGGTCTTGAAGATATCCCACGCATTGATATCCCGCTATTACAACGCATCGCGTCTGTCAGTCCGGTCCCTTTGGTTATTCATGGAGGTTCTGGTATTGACGCGGATATTCTTCGCAGCTTTGTTAATTACAAAGTAGCCAAAGTGAATATTGCGAGTGATTTGCGTAAAGCCTTTATTACTACTGTCGGTAAGGCTTGGGTAAATAATAACAACGAGGCTAATCTGGCGCGTGTCATGGCGAACGCAAAACAGGCAGTTGAGGATGATGTTTATTCTAAAATTAAGATGATGAATAAAAATCACTCAGCATTCCGCAAAGTCTCTTAAGGAAAATATATGATTAGACAAAAAGTACGCGTTATGAACAGTACGGGGCTTCATGCGCGGCCAGCCGCTACGCTTGCGAAAATTGTCAAAAAATACCAGTCTTCATTAACGCTAGTTAATAATGACAAAGAAATTCCCATTAAAGGAATGATGAGTATTTTGGGGGCTGGCGTAAAGGGAAACACAATGATTGATTTAATTTGTGATGGACAGGATGAACTGGCTTTTATGGATGAATTAAAATCTGCATTTGCTGATGGCTTTGGTGAGTCAGTATAGTGCAATTCCCGTCAAACAGCGCAGGAAGTTGTAGAGGCTTCCTGCACTCATTATCGTATGAATCGTCTCCACCCGGAAAACAATCCCGTCTGAGACTGTTATTAAATTTGTTTAATTACCCGTTGTTGAAGTGCTCATTTCAACAACGGGACAGGCAAATTATGGACGAAAAGAAACTCAAAGCCCTTGCGGCGGAACTGACTAAAGGGATGACCCCGCGCGAAATTGTTGCTACGTTCGAAAAAATGGAGTATGCCGATCCAAAACTGGCGGTGAGTCGTTTTATTCTCAAGTTAGGTGACCACCTGAGCGATCACCTTTAAAGTTATACAGAATTACTGACAGACTCTTTAGGAATCGAAACCAGGAGAATATCTCACAGGTGACATCGCACCTTTCTTTCTAAGATCCTCTGGAATCTTTTTACCGAGATAAAGCTGTGCTATCGCAGGTGGCGCTACTTTTCCTCGAAATCCAAAGCGGGAATTTTGAGTAGCTTCAAACTCCTCGTCTTCATCCCATGAGGATATCTCTGGGAAATTCTCACGGGTAGATTTGAGCCACTCATCAGCGACATATACACCCCTTACGATTCCCTTCACTGTAGCCAATATAACTTCAGCCTTACGGGCACGCTCAACGCTGACCCGCCAGCTAAAACGTACGGCATCATAAAGGTCCACATCTTTTGAACTTCTGTTAACAGAGATCATCAGGGCTTTATGTTGGAATACAATTGTTTCAGGTTGGTACGTGGCGATTAACTCTTTGATGTGTGCAGCGCCATATTCATTACTGCCAGCACCGTTCATGATATTAGTTAAACCGGGGTAGGCGTCTATAAGGGCGGCTTCAACCTCGTAAGCGGTCTTTTCATCAGCTATACCGTGTCGGTGAATAACATGAATGACCTCAAGACCAGCTAATCTTATCTCTCGAAGTTGCTTGAGCTTGTTACTAAGTAACTCATCATCATCCACTGCTGCAACCTCACCGCGCATATGAGCAAATTCACGATTGCCTTTTCCCTTCCCCACGTAGAAGGTACTTCCGTCCCTGGGATCAATTAATCGATACACATACCAGCCAAGGTGTTCCATTACTCCCGGTGGAAACTCATTAATATCCATGTCATAACGCCTATCAATTGATTCATAAAACCATGATACTGTCGATTAACAACTTATAGTACTCATTAATCTTTCCCGATGATTGATAAAGTGAGCAGCGTCTGTTGTTGGCGCTTAGCGGACATTTTAACTTTGCCCAACCCCAGACATCCGACTTAGTCTTAACAGACCATCGGTAAAACCCTCATACCAGCACCTTTAGCCCGTGTTTTTGGACAACATTAAGTAGTTTCAGTGACATCCCGCTGGGACGCTTGGCGCCGCTTTCCCACTTTTGAACCGTTGATACGCTGGTATTCAGGTACCGAGCGAAAACCGACTGGCTAACGTTGAGTTCTTCTCGTAACGCTTTTATTTCAAGTGGCTGCAGGTCTTTGATGCTGCTTAAGCAGGCCGTGTCAAAACTGCGCATTGTCTCTTGGGGAATGGCATCCACGCTAAATAATCCAGATGCCGCGCTATGAATCGCTTCAAAGGCAGGGCTTTTGAATTTAGTTTTTGCTGACATGGCGCACCTCTACCAGTTCTTTGTTATTAATGAGTGCCGTTATCTGATCTTCGGTCAGGCAAGCATAGTGTTTTGCTAACTCACGGAAACCCGCGAGTTCGCGATAGCTAATGTTGGCCATATCCTGTTTGGCATACAGGAAGGTGTAAAACCAATGTTCGCCTCCCTTTGCCAACACAATTGCGCGATCGCGGTTTTGATTGAGACGTTTTTTATAAACTCCGCCGCCGAGATTATCTGCTTTTCCTTGCAGTACGGCGTTGATGGCCTCGCTTAACTCGTCGTCTTTTATCGTGTGGGACTTCGCTTCTCTGTTAAACCACCTGGTTTTGAAGATTCGCATCAGGTTGACATCCTGTAATCTAAAGTATAGCACCAGGTGATACACTATGTCTTACCTTTTGGTTTTGCACGCAGCGAGAGAAGATAATTCTCAACGCTCGACCAGCCTCGCAAAATGCAGCGCAACAATGTCAGTTGCTAAAATGTTAATCAGATCACATTTTGTAATGTTACACTGCGTGGATTTTCCGCACTAAAACGACGCAGGTAACCACAATGAATGAAAATATCGCAGAAAAATTCCGCGCTGATGGAGTTGCCAGGCCTAATTGGTCAGCCGTTTTTGCCGTGGCGTTTTGTGTCGCCTGCCTGATTACCGTTGAGTTTTTGCCCGTTAGTCTGTTGACGCCGATGGCGCAGGATCTGGGGATCTCCGAGGGCGTCGCCGGTCAGTCGGTCACCGTTACGGCATTTGTCGCGATGTTTTCCAGCCTGTTCATTACCCAGATTATTCAGGCGACCGACAGGCGTTATATCGTTATTCTGTTCGCCGTTTTGCTGACGGCTTCTTGTCTGATGGTCTCCTTTGCCAACAGCTTTACGCTGCTGTTGCTGGGCCGCGCCTGTCTTGGGTTGGCGCTGGGCGGATTCTGGGCGATGTCGGCGTCGCTGACCATGCGACTGGTTCCCGCGCGTACCGTGCCGAAAGCGCTGTCGGTGATTTTTGGCGCGGTTTCCATCGCGTTAGTGATCGCCGCGCCGCTGGGCAGTTTTTTGGGCGGTATTATTGGCTGGCGTAATGTCTTTAACGCCGCTGCGGTGATGGGCGTACTGTGCGTCATCTGGGTGGTGAAATCACTGCCGTCGCTGCCGGGCGAACCTTCTCACCAGAAACAGAATATGTTTAGCCTGTTGCAACGCCCTGGCGTGATGGCCGGGATGATCGCCATCTTTATGTCTTTTGCCGGGCAGTTCGCTTTCTTTACCTATATTCGCCCGGTCTATATGAATCTGGCGGGCTTTGACGTTGATGGTCTGACGCTGGTGTTGCTCAGTTTTGGTATTGCCAGCTTCGTTGGCACTTCTTTCTCATCTTATGTCCTGAAACGTTCGGTAAAACTGGCGCTGGCCGGTGCGCCGCTGCTACTGGCGCTGAGCGCGCTGACGCTCATTGTGTGGGGAAGCGACAAAACCGTGGCGGCGGTCATAGCGATTATCTGGGGGCTGGCGTTTGCGCTGGTGCCGGTGGGATGGTCAACGTGGATCACTCGTTCCCTTGCCGATCAGGCGGAAAAAGCCGGTTCCATCCAGGTCGCGGTGATTCAACTGGCAAATACCTGTGGCGCGGCGGTGGGCGGTTATGCGCTCGACAATTTCGGGCTGCTTTCGCCGCTGGCGCTTTCCGGCGGACTGATGCTGTTGACGATGTTAGTCGTGGCGGCGAAAGTCCGTATTACGCCAATGAGTTGATATTGCTGCCATTTGTAGGCCGGATACGACGTTAGTCGTTATCCGGCAATAATAAACGCTTAATCAAAACCGTTATGCTCTGCGGTGGCGGCAAACCATTCTCCGCTTTTTTTCACCGTGCGCGTTTGGGTGGCTAAATCCAGTTGTACAAAACCATAGCGATTTTTATAGCCGTTCAGCCATGACCAGTTATCGATAAAGGTCCACATGTGGTAGCCAAGACAGTGACAGCCCTCGCTAATGCCTTTATGCAGCCATTTAAGATGCTCAGAGATAAAGTCAATCCGGTAATCATCGTGAATCTGTCCCGCTTGCACAAAACGCTGCTCGTTCTCAACGCCCATCCCGTTTTCGGAGATAAAACAGCGCGGATTGCCGTAATTATTCCGCAGGTTGGTGATGATGTCGTAAATTCCTGGCGCGTAAATTTCCCAGCCGCGGTAAGGGTTCATCTTGCGCCCCGGCATGTCGTAATAGTCAAATAACCACTCCGGCATAAACGGCGCTTGCGGATTCACCGCCGTATCACGGCATTTCACGCGGCGCGGCTGATAATAGTTAATCCCCAGTAAATCGATTTTGCCGTCGGCAATAAGCTGACGATCGTCTGGCTGACAGGCAGGCAACTGGTCATAGGTTTTCAGCAGCGCCACCAAGTCCGCCGGGTATTCTCCCTTTAATACCGGGTCAAGAAAACTGCGGTTGAATAACAGATCCGCATGATGCGCGGCTTGCACATCGGCGGGATGCTGCGAGCGTGGGTAGGACGGCGTCAGATTCAGCACTACGCCGATTTCACCGTCGTAGCGCCCGGCGCGCCAGGCGCGCACGGCGGTCGAGTGCGCCAGCACGGTATGGTACGCCACGGTGGCTGCACGTTTAAAATCCACCACATTGGGATAGTGGAAGTCGTACAAATAGCCGCCTTCCACCGGCACAATCGGCTCGTTAAAGGTAAACCAGTGCTTCACGCGGTCGCCAAACAAGGTAAAACACGTTTGCGCGTACCGACCAAACGCCTCTACGACGTCGCGATTTTCCCAGCCGCCTTTCTCCTGCATGACCATCGGCATATCAAAATGGAACAGCGTAATAAACGGCGTGATGCCCTGCGCCAGTAGCTCGTCGATGACGTGATTGTAGAAGCTCACCGCTTGTGGATTCACCTCGCCTACGCCGTCTGGAATGAGCCGCGCCCAGCTTAGCGAGGTGCGAAAACTGTTGTGTTTTAACTGTTTCAGTAGCGCGATGTCTTGCTTCCAGTGGCGATAGAACGTTGAGGTTTCCGCTGGGCCGACGCCCTGGTGAAAACGATCAGGCTGGCGCTCGAACCACACATCCCACGTGGTCTGGCTTTTACCGCCATTCAGACTATCCCCTTCGGTTTGCAACGCTGAGCAGGCGCTGCCCCACCAGAAGTTATCGGGAAAACGGTATCGCATTGTCGTGCTCCTTGATCGCGTAAATTCGCTCCAGAATACGCGGTTTTAGCGAACAGAAACCGGTTACAGTCCGCATTTTCGCGACCAAAAAACGGAAAAGGTGTGCTACATCTCCGGGCATTCCACCTTGCCGAGAGCCTGCCAGTAGTTATGCTGATTGTTGCGCTCTATCGCGATCATCGCCTCCCGAATATGCTGCTGGTTCCCCTCGCTCGCCATGATTTTTTTCTCCCAGGCTTCATCGGTTAGCGCGCCTTTGGGCGTACACATTTTGCGCAAATCCTTTAAAATCGTATTTTTTTCATGCGCCGACTGGAGTGAGCTAAACGGAGAGTCGGCATACGTGACGCCCGGTAGCGTGACAAGTGTGGCAATAAGCAGAAGCGTTTTTCGTTTCATAAACGGTATCCTTATCAGTTTGCACTTTTTCAAGAGTAAGTGTAGACCGTGCGACGTTCACTCATCGTGGCGTGCTATCCGTTGGCGTTGAAGTCAGGCAAAAGTGGGAAGGCGGTTTCTCGCTGCGCCTTCACTTTCTTGCGTGGCAGAATAGTGTATGTTCTGACTACTCTTTTATTTCGTAAGCGGTAGTGTAATGAGACGTATTGAGATCGTACTGGGAGAGCTGGAACGGCTGACGCGCGGGCTATGTCTTGCCGATTTGGCGCAGGAGACGGCGTTTACGGCGGAGGCGATAGGTTTCAATCTTGGGCTGGCGCGTAACTCCGTCAGCAAAGATCTCAATCAGTTATGGAATGACGGCCTGGCAATCAAAAGCCGTGGCCGCCCGGTCTATTTTCTGCATCGTCAGGCGCTGGAAACGTTGCTGGGACGACAGCTGGAAGAGTCTGAACGCGAAGTGCGGTCGGTGGCGGATGTGCTGCCGCATGAAGAGCATTACGCGCCCGACGATCCGTTTACCAGCCTGATTGGTTACGATCGCAGCCTGCGCGATGCGGTAGAAAAAGGCCGTGCGGCGGTGCTCTATCCGCACGGTTTACACGTTCTGCTTACCGGGCCGTCCGGCGTCGGTAAAACCTTTTTTGCGGAACTGATGCACCGTTTCGCCTGTGAACAGGCGAGCGGCGTTATCCCGCCGCTGGTCTACTTTAACTGCGCGGAATACGCCCATAACCCGGAACTGCTCTCCTCTCATCTGTTTGGTCATCGGCAGGGGGCATTTACCGGCGCGAATGAACATAAAACAGGCCTCGTGGAGCAGGCGGACGGTGGTTATCTGCTGCTGGACGAGGTGCACCGTCTGTCTTATGAAGGGCAGGAAAAGCTGTTCTCTATTCTGGATAAAGGCGAGTACCGTCCGCTCGGCGTGAGCAGCCAGCCGCGATCAATTTCGGTACGCCTGATTTGCGCCACTACCGAGCCGGTCGGGTCGGCGCTGTTACGTACTTTCCAGCGGCGTATTCAGGTATGCATTGATTTGCCGGGCATTCGCCAGCGCTCCGTTGAAGAACAGATCGAACTGATCGTGGGGTTCTTACAGCGGGAAAGCCGCAAAATAGAACGCACGGTCAGCATTGATAAACCGTTGTTGCTCTGGTTGCTGAATAAACCCCTGGAAGGCAATATCGGTCAGCTAAAAAGCGATATTCAGTTTCTTTGCGCTCAGGCGTGGGCATCGGGAATGACCGAGCATAACGACACGCTACAGCTGGATAAACGGCTGGCGGAGATGTCGGTTAACCCGACGCCGGAACAGCGTCTATTGGTGGATACTCTGTTTGACGGTAAAGCGCGGCTAAATATAGACGCGCGCACGCTGCCCGCATTGAAGACGTCGCTGGCGACCGGGGCGGAAATTGAAGAGAGCGACCTCTTTTACAGCTTCCTGACGCGCGAATATGTTAATTTGCGCAACAGTAACGTCCCCCCGGCGGAGACGCTGGCGATCCTGAAAAATAAACTCAGCTCGATTTTTGAATACGGTCTCTACAGCCGCGACAGCGTGGCGCATCCGCCGCGCTATGGCGACCAGATTGAAGAGCGCGTGACGCTGCTGATTGGCTGCGTAGAGCAGGTGTTGGGCTTTTCGCTGCCGGAAAATCTGGTTAACCCACTGCGTAAACACTTCCTGGCGCTGATAGGCTACGTGCAGCGTGGCCTGATCCCGCAGCTTTACTCTTCCAGTTTGATCCTGGATCGCTGCAAAGACGAATATGACAACGCCGCGCTGCTGTGTCGGAAAATCAACGAACTGCTGCATATTCAGTGTCCGGCGACGGAAGTGGTCTGGCTATGCCTGTTCCTGAAAGAGTGCCGCCATTATCGTCAGCGCATCGATGCCAGCCCCGACTGCGGGGTCATTTTGATCGCCCACGGCGCGACCACCGCCACCAGTCAGGCGCAATATGTCAACCGCGTGCTGGAGCGCGAGCTGTTCAGCGCCATCGACATGCCGTTTGAACAGTCGGTGCATGACACGCTGGAAACGCTGACCCAAATGATTCAAACCCGCCAATATCGGCGGCTTATCCTGTTGGTGGACATCGGTTCATTAATCCATTTCGGCAGTACGATCAGTAAATTATTCCAGATAGATGTTTTGCTCATGCCGAATATCACGCTGACCAGTCTACTGGAAGTCGGGCTGGATTTAAGCTATGAAACCAGCGACTTACCACAGTTGACGGCGCTCCTGCAGAGTAAAAATATCCCCTGCCAGCTTTGTACGCCGCAGCAGGAGAACGGCGGCAAAGTGCTGGTCATCTCCTGTATTACCGGCATGGGAACGGCGGAAAAAATCAAAAAGGTGCTGGAGGAGAGCTTTGGCGAACTGATGTCGCAGGACACCAGGATGGTGATCCTTGATTATAACGAGGTACGAAGTCTGGAGCGCGTTCAGCAGGCATTGAATGCCAGCGAGCGGCTGGCGGGGATTGTCGGCACTTTCCAGCCGGGGCTGCCGGATATTCCGTTTATTTCGCTGGAAGAGCTTTTCTCCGAACAAGGGCCTGAACTGGTGTTGAGCCTGTTAACGCCCGATCTGTCCAACGCTGAACGCCGTCTGGAGATGGAGCGCAGCGCCATGCGCTTTATCAGCGCGCTAACGATGGAGAGCATCATCAACCATATTTCCGTGCTTAACCCGCAGCGTATTCTGAAAGAGATGGAGGGCGTTTTTAACCATCTGACGTCTTCGCTTTCCCTGAAACCAAGCCGCCAGGTGACACTGCGCTTCCTGATCCACTGCTGCTGTATGGTAGAGCGTATTGTGATTAACCGTAAACCGTTACAGATGGCGCTGGAAAGTCAGCCGAATCTGGACGCGCGCGCGTTTAGTGTCATCAAATCCGCTTTTCTGCCCATCGAAGACGCCTACGCCATCCGTTTATCGGATGCGGAATATTTTTATATCTACGAACTGCTCTATAGCTAATCCTTTTACTGGCGGGGCTTCGCGCCTCGCCAGACCTTTCTTCTTCCTCGCGTGACACAAATTCTGGCACAACCTTTGCTCTTCTGATGATGCGTTATGCCGGATAGCGGCGTAAACGCCTTATCCGGCCTACCAGGAGTGTTCTGTAGGCCCGGTAAGCGCAGTGCCACCGGGCAATATATGCCGGTGTTCTCATGTAATTGCGCCAGGAGGCCATTTTGACTACCACACAACCGTTGCCCCACATCCTGCTGCTGACGCATGGCGGCTGGGGACAACCGCTTTGCAACAGCCTGCGTATGGTCACGGGCGAAATTAAAGGCGTGACGGAAATCGCGCTAATGCCTGTCGATACGCTGGGCGAGTTTTATCAACGCGTCGAGGCCGTGGTGAAAACGCTGCCGGAAGGCTCGCTGATCCTGACGGATTTTGTCGGCGGCACGACGTCCAACGTCGCGGCGCGACTAAGCGCCGATTATCCGGTGGCGGTGATTGCCGGACTGAATGCGTCGCTACTGCTGGAGGCGCTGGACAGGCGCGAACAAGGGATGCTAACCGCCTGCGTGGATGAGTTAGTTGAGGCCGGGCGCAGTAGCTGCCTGGATGTGGTCGCCCATGTACGTCAGCTACAACAATCACTCTAAGGAAAACATCATGGCCAATATCGTTTTATGCCGCATCGACAGCCGTCTCATTCATGGGCAGGTTGTCACGAAGTGGGTCGGACAATCTCAGGCGAACCGGATAGCCGTTGTGAGTGATGAACTGGATGCCGATCCGTTTATGAAAAATATCTACCTGATGGCCGCGCCGCCAAATATCAAAGTGGATTGCTTCGGCAACCAGAGTTTTGCCGCCGCATGGAAAGAAAATCAGCTTGGCGACGGTAACGTGCTGGTGCTTTTTCCCTCACTGGCGGCGGTGCAGGACGCCATACAACTGGGCTTTGACGTCACCCGCATTCAGGTTGGCGGTCTCGGCGGCGGGCCAAACCGCAAAGCGGTTTTTCAGAATATTACGCTGGATGAAAAAGACGTCGGCATTCTTAACGACCTGAAAAACCGTGGCGTTCAGGTATTTTTCCAGACCATTCCGGAAGATAAGCCGCAGCCGCTCGACGATATCCTGAAAAAATTCTAACCCTTTAATAGACACAAAATCATTCTGGATGCATCGAGGCGGCAACTGAGTGAATCCCCTGGAGCTTACTAAAGTAAGTGACTGGGGTGAGCGAAGGCAGCCAACAAAGAGGCAGCCTGAAGGATGAAGTGTATAGGATAACACTATGGATACCTTACTCTTTGCAAGCCTGATGGGGTTGTATTACTGGTTTGCCCGTTTACGCCTCGGCTACACCTTCTCCGCGATGCTGTTACAACCGGTGGTGATCGCGGTATTTGTCGGGCTTTTGCTTGGCAATATGCAGACCGCGATGATTATCGGCGCAGGGATGCAGCTCGTTTATTTGGGCGTGACCTCAACGCCGGGCGGCAACGTGCCGTCGGACCCGGCGCTGGCGGCCTGTATCTCCATTCCTATCGCGGTGAAGGCCGGTATGGACCCAAACCTGGCGATCGCGCTGGCAATCCCGTTTGGCGTGATTGGCGTGTTTCTCGATCAGCTTAGGCGCACGCTGAACGCCGCCTGGGTGCATATGGCGGATAAACACGCGGAAACGGCAAACATGGCGGGCATCATGCGTTGCGCCTTTCTTTACCCGGCATTGCTGGGGTTGGTACTGCGCTTCCCGGTGGTCTTTGCCGCTAACTACTTTGGCCAGGATGTGGTGGAAAGTTTCCTTAAACTGATGCCGCACTGGTTAACCCACTCCTTTGAAATCATGGGCGGCATTCTGCCAGCGCTGGGCTTTGCCATCACCATTATGGTGATCGGTAAAAAGAGCCTGCTGCCGTGGTTTATCGGCGGGTTCTTCGCGGTGTTGTACCTCAAGGTCGACATCATGGCGATGGCCATCTTCGGCACCTGTGTCGCCTTCCTGATTAAAGGCCTGGCGAAAAATGAAGGAGCAGCATGATGAGCAGTGACGTAATGCAACATGAACTGGTTGAGCGCGCGCGGGAAAGCGGGGCGCTGACCAAAGCAGATATCACCAAAGCCTGGTTTATCTACTGGCTGGGCGCCGAGGTTTCCAGCTCCTATGAACGCTTACAAAGCCTGATTTTCTGCGCCTCGATGACGCCGATCATCAAAAAACTCTACCCGCAAAAAGAGGAGCAGGTAGAAGCGCTAAAACGCCACCTTAACTTCTTTAACTCCGAGCAGACCTTCGGCGCGGTGATTCAGGGCATCTCTATTGCAATGGAAGAACAAAAAACGCGCGGCGAGCCGATTAACGACTCGTCTATCACCGGCATTAAAACGGGCCTGATGGGGCCGCTTGCCGGGATGGGCGACTCGATTATCTGGGCGGCGGTGATGCCGCTGTTGATAGCGATCTTTATTCCGTTCGCAGCAAATGGCAGCGCGATGGGCGGTATTATCCCGCTGATTCTCTACCCGGCGATCACCCTGGCGATCAGCTACGGTATGGTCCACAAGGGATATACGCTGGGGCGTGATTCGATTATCGGCCTGCTGCAGGGGGGGCGAATCAAAGAACTGATCTACGGGGCCAACGTGCTGGGTTTGATCATGATGGGCGCGCTTTCCGCCAGCTACGTCAAAATCACCACGCCGTTAAAAATTAGCGCCTTGAAAGGATCTGAAGTGGTGGTTCAGCAGATCCTCGACTCTATCGCGCCGGGCTTACTGCCACTGGCGGCGGTATTCGCCATCTACTTCTATCTGGTAAAAAAAGGGCCGCGCTACACCACCATTTTGCTGTCGATTGTCGCACTGAGCATAGTCTGTTCGTTGTTGGGAGTGCTGTAAATCATGACGCCGAATATCTATCAACAACTGGGGTTGAAAAAGGTCATTAACGCCTGCGGCAAAATGACCATTCTGGGCGTCTCAAGCGTCGCGCCGGAGGTCATGCAGGCCACCGCGCGCGCGGCTTCCGCTTTCGTCGAGATTGATGCGCTGGTGGAAAAAACCGGCGAACTGGTATCGCGCTATACGGGTGCTGAAGATAGCTATATCACCTCGTGCGCCTCGGCGGGTATTGCCATTGCCGTCGCTGCCGCTATCACCCACGGCGATCGGGCGCGCGTCGCCCTGATGCCGGACAGTAGCGGTATGGCCAATGAGGTAGTGATGCTGCGCGGGCATAATGTGGACTACGGCGCGCCAGTCACCAGCGCCATTCGTCTTGGCGGCGGGCGCATAGTGGAAGTGGGGTCGAGCAATCTGGCGGCCCGCTGGCAACTGGAAAGCGCCATTAACGAAAAGACCGCCGCGCTACTGTATGTGAAATCACACCATTGCGTACAGAAAGGCATGTTGAGCATTGACGATTTTGTACAGGTGGCGCAGGCCAACCACCTGCCGTTGATTGTCGATGCCGCGGCGGAAGAGGATTTGCGCGGCTGGGTGGCGAGCGGCGCGGATATGGTTATCTATAGCGGCGCGAAAGCCTTTAATGCGCCAACCTCCGGCTTTATCACTGGTAAGAAAACGTGGATTGCCGCCTGCAAAGCGCAGCACCAGGGGATTGCCAGGGCAATGAAAATCGGCAAGGAAAACATGGTTGGGCTGGTGTATGCGCTGGAGAATTACCACCAGGGCCAGACGACCGTGACCGCAGCACAGTTACAGCCGGTCGCGGAAGCGATTTCCGCCATCCATGGGCTTTATGCCGATATCGAACAGGATGAGGCCGGGCGTGCAATCTGGCGTATTCGTGTGCGGGTGAACGCATCAGAATTGGGGCTGAACGCGCAGGACGTCGAAGCGCAGTTGCGCGGCGGCGAGATAGCGATTTACGCCCGCAAATATCAGCTTCATCAGGGGGTTTTTAGCCTCGATCCACGCACGGTAGCCGAAGGGGAAATGGCATTGATTGTGGCGCGACTCAGGGAGATTGTAGAACATGCAGCAGATTAATTTTTATCGTCAGCGGGTAGCGATTAACGTGCTGGCAAAGGATATCGCCAACGCGAAGGCTATCTATGAAGCCGCCGAAGGCCATGCGGTCATTGGCGTACTTTCCGCGCAGTTCGCTACGGTAGAAGAGGGCGTGCCGGAGGTGAAACGCTGGATGGCGGAGGTGCCGTCTATCTCAGTGGGTCTGGGCGCAGGCGACCCGGCGCAGTACTACAAAGCGGCGATGATTGCCGCCCATACTCACCCGGCCCACGTCAACCAGACCTTTACCGGCAGCGGCTTCGCAGCGGGCGCACTGGCGGCGACAGGCGGCGAGCAAACACATATTAACGCCCTGGTCAGCCCGACGGGAACGCCTGGCGAGGTGTTGATTTCTACCGGCGTCAGCAGCAGCCAGGGAACGCCAGCCCGCGTTTCCTGTGAAGCGGCGGTACGCATGATGCAGGATATGGGCGCACATGCGGCGAAGTTTTTCCCGATGGGCGGCGAAAAGTCGTTACCGGAACTCTATGCGCTGGCGACAGCCGCCGCCCGCCACGGCATGACGCTCATCGAGCCGACCGGCGGTATCTCACTGGATAATTTCGGTATTATCCTGCAAACCTGCCTGGAGGCAGGCGTGCCGCGCGTCATGCCGCATGTTTACAGCTCGATTATCGATCCGCAAACCGGCAATACGCGCCCCGAAGACGTCATTCGGTTGATGGAGATAGTCAAAGCGCTGGTGTGAGATTTATCGCCGAAGAGCGCTGCGTTCACCTGGCCTACAGATGACGTGTATTTGTAGGCCCGGTTAGCGTTACGCTACCGGGCGATAATGCGTAGCAGGCCGGGCAAAAATGTACGTATTGCAGCCGTCAGTGATTCCCTTTCGAGCCTCCTCGCAGGGTTAAATTTTCCTGAATGCTGTCTGTATTTTTGGCGAGTACAGTGGCGTCATCTTATTCCTCAGGTGACGGATCGCCATGAAAAAAAGCCCCACGTCCACGCCTCATGATGCGGTATTCAAAACGTTTTTACGCCATCCGGATAC
Organism: Salmonella sp. 741265073_HBA; assembly: GCF_046569105.1. Classification (NCBI taxonomy): domain Bacteria; kingdom Pseudomonadati; phylum Pseudomonadota; class Gammaproteobacteria; order Enterobacterales; family Enterobacteriaceae; genus Salmonella; species Salmonella sp. 741265073_HBA. The sequence continues at coordinate 47,230 of NZ_JBKFRY010000010.1, forward strand.
CGCGCGGGATTTTCTCAATATTCATCTTCCCCATTCGCTAAGAATACGTTGCGATCTGACGACGTTGAAACTGGCGCCGGACAGTTTTATCGAGAAAAATTTACGCGCGTTTTATTCCGATGTCCTTTGGTCGCTAAAAACGTGTGAAGGCGACGGTTATATCTATGTCGTTATAGAGCATCAGAGTACGCCGGACGCGCATATGGCGTTCCGGTTAATGCGTTACGCGACTGCCGCGATGCAGCGCCATCTGGATGCTGGCCATAAAACGTTACCGCTGGTGATTCCCATGCTGTTTTACCATGGCGCGAAAAGCCCGTATCCCTTTTCGCTGTGCTGGCTGGATGAGTTTGACGATCCTGCACTGGCGCGTCAGCTTTATGCGACGGCATTTCCACTGGTAGACATTACGGTGGTGCCGGATAACGAGATTATGCAGCATCGACGTATCGCGATGTTGGAGCTGGTACAAAAGCATATACGTCAGCGCGACCTGATGGGATTGGTCGAGCGCTTAGCGGTACTTCTGATTACGGGAAACGCTAATGACAGTCAGCTAAAAGCGCTGTTTAATTATTTGCTAATACAGCATGGCAGCACGCCTCGTTTTGGCAAGTTTATCCGCGAGGTGGCGCGTCGTGTTCCCCAACACAAGGAGAGATTAATGACGATCGTAGACAGAATACGTGAATCGGGGCGCAGAAAAGGTAAGCGTGAAGGCGTGCAACAAGGTATACATCAAGGTAAGCAGGAGGAAGCCTTGCGTATTGCGCATACGATGCTGGAACAGGGGATCGAGCGAGAGATGGTGCTGATGATTACCGGGCTTTCTGACGAAGAGATTAAGGCAAAGCGCCATTAAACTTTTCCCTCTTCCGCCCGGTAATCGTGATTATCGACGGCGTTAAGCGGCCCGCGCGCGTCGACGGGAATCGAGGGAGATCAGAATCACTGACGAGAGAATGAGCAGCGTGCCCAGCCAGTCCGGCAAGGTAAAACTAATCCCCAACAGCAGTAGCGACAGCAGGGCGCTGCTTAACGGTTCCGCGCAGCTTAAAATGCTGGCTTTGGGGCCACCAATCAGTTGCGCGCCTTTCAAATACAGGCTGAACGTCAGCGACGTACCGATCACCACCAGGTAGAAAAAGGCCAGAATCAGGCTGCCGCTCACCGCAAAGTGCGTTCCTTCTTTAGCGTAGAAGGGCAGCAGAATAAGGCCGCCAAAGGACATACTCCAGCCGACTACTGGCAGCGTGCCGTATTGGGCGATTAGCCTGGAAGGCCAGGTCGTATAAAAGGCGGCGGCAAATGCGGAGGCGATACCCCAGAACAGCGCGCCTGAAGAGATCGACAGCGATGTTGGATTGCCGTGAGTCACCAGTAAAAAGGTGCCGATAAGCGATGTAAGAATGGCGGTTAAGACCAGAATGCCTGGTCGTGTTCTTCGCGCTAATGCAAACCACGCCACAATAATGGTCGGCGATAAAAATTGCAGCACTGTCGCGGTGGCGGCATTGGATTTTTCAATCGTAAGCAGGAAGGTTAGCTGAACGGTGAGCGCGCCCACCACGGAGAAAATCAGCAGGCTCAGTGCATCTTTGCGGTTTTTAAGAATCGAAAATATCTTATCGCCGTGCATAAAGGAGAAGGTCACCAGTATCAGCCCGGCGAATAACAAACGTATCATCGTCAGGAACTGTGACGACATACGGCTTTGCTCCATGATGTACTGCGCGCAAACGCCTGAACTCCCCCACAATACGGCGGCAATCAGGACGTTTAGCGTCCCTTTTCTGGTGGAACCCATTTTTTCCTCGTCATGTTGTTTTATTTTTTTACGTGCAGGCATCATAACAGAGCTATCGTCGGCATTAAGCAGGAATTTATTGTTTAATGATTTCAGGCGAGCCTGTTATTGACATAATATTGTCATTTTTTTGACATAGGAAAATATCAAACAAACTTAAACAGATCGTCACTATCCCCGCCTTTGCACTTTACAGAACATATTGACTGACTATAATAAGCGCAAATTCATGCAGGAGTAATATGTTGGACAGTCACTTTTACGTAAATCATCTGGCAAGTTAACGCACGCTATTCCTGCGCTGCTTGCCGAACCGGTGGGCAGCAATCTCCCCTTGTGACGATTGTCATCCCAATAATGTTACAACACGCGCATTGTCGCGAGGTAATCGTCATGTTCATGTTTAAACACGCTTTATTTCCTCCGCCGTTAACACGACGCTAATTGCCTCAGGGCAGAAATTTGTCGTGTGCTAAATATAGCACGTACTTATTCTTCCAGAAAAAATGGAGGAACGTATGTTAATGTTTCCTTATATTTTAAATTTACTGGCTGCTATGCTGTTGGGCGCGCTGATTGGCGCGGAAAGACAATGGCGTCAACGTATGGCGGGATTACGCACTAATGCGCTGGTGGCGACAGGCGCCGCCGTTTTTATTCTGAGCTCCATGACGACATCGCCAGACAGCCCCGGGAGAATTGCGGCGCAGATTGTCTCTGGTATTGGCTTTCTGGGGGCGGGCGTCATCATGCGCGAAGGGATGAATGTGCGCGGGCTGAACACTGCGGCAACGCTATGGTGTTCGGCGGGCATCGGCGTGTTATGCGGCTTAGGGCAGTTCAAAAATGCGCTGGCGGCGACGATCATTATTCTTTGTGCCAATATTTTATTGCGTGAAGCGGCGCAGCGTATAAATCAACTCCCGGTATCCGCCGAGGGAGAAAAACGTTATATCCTGAAAGTAACCTGTAATAAAGAAGATGAGAGCGCGGTTCGCCAGTGGTTACTGAATATCGTAAAAGAGGCCGCGATCTGTTTACAAGGGTTAGGTTCGGTCCCCGCTCAGGAACAGGGCTATAAAGAAATTCGTGCCGAGCTCGTGGGTCATGCTGATTATCGTAAAACGCGAGAATTGATTATATCCAGAATAGGTGATAACGATAATATCACCGCAATTCACTGGAGCATTGATAGTCAATAATAGTTTTTTATTCAATTTCAACATTACGCCAGACGTATAAGGAGGGAATGATGGATATTCCCGAGTCGATAAAATAAAACCCACTCAAAATAGTGAGTAAGCAATAACCTTTTTTATGCATAGATAATTCTCCCGGGGCATTCACCTTCAAATCGTGAGTTTACTATTCCCTGGGCGTGATATGCAGGAAACACTACACCTTAATTTTGGGGATTCATCATGACTGACATGAACATTGAAAACCGGAAAATCAATCGCCCGGCGTCAGAAAATGATAAGCAGCATAAAAAAGTATTTCCGATCGAAGCGGAAGCTTTTCATAGCCCGGAGGAGACACTGGCGCGGCTGAACAGCCATCGTCAGGGCCTCACAACGGAGGAGGCCAGCGAACGGTTGAAAGTGTATGGGCGCAATGAAGTGGCGCATGAGCAAGTTCCTCCGGTGCTGGTTCAGCTTCTGCAGGCATTCAATAACCCGTTTATTTACGTTCTGATGGCACTGGCAGGGGTCAGTTTCATCACGGATTACTGGCTCCCGTTACGCCGTGGCGAAGAGACCGATCTCACCGGCGTGCTGATTATTCTGACGATGGTCAGTTTGAGCGGGTTATTGCGTTTCTGGCAGGAGTTTCGCACTAACAGAGCAGCCCAGGCGCTGAAAAAGATGGTGCGCACCACCGCCACGGTGTTGCGTCGTGGGCCGGGCAATATAGGCGCGGTGCAGGAAGAGATTCCCATTGAAGAACTGGTGCCGGGCGATGTGGTTTTTCTGGCCGCAGGCGATCTGGTGCCCGCCGACGTCCGACTGCTGGCGTCGCGCGATCTCTTTATCAGTCAGTCAATTCTTAGTGGTGAATCATTACCCGTAGAAAAATACGATGTTATGGCTGATGTGGCAGGTAAAGACAGCGAGCAATTGCCTGACAAAGATAAAAGCCTGTTAGATTTGGGCAATATCTGTCTGATGGGAACCAATGTAACCAGCGGCAGAGCGCAAGCGGTCGTGGTTGCGACGGGAAGCCGTACCTGGTTCGGCTCGCTGGCGAAATCCATTGTGGGTACGCGTACCCAGACGGCTTTCGATCGCGGAGTCAACAGCGTGAGTTGGCTGTTGATACGCTTTATGCTGATCATGGTGCCAGTTGTCCTGCTGATTAATGGTTTCAGTAAGGGAGACTGGGTAGAGGCTTCGCTGTTCGCGCTGGCGGTTGCGGTGGGGTTGACGCCGGAAATGTTGCCCATGATTGTCAGTTCCAACCTGGCAAAAGGTGCGATTGCGATGTCGCGGCGCAAAGTGATCGTCAAGCGCCTGAACGCTATTCAAAACTTCGGCGCGATGGATGTGCTGTGTACAGATAAAACCGGCACCTTAACCCAGGACAATATTTTTCTGGAGCATCATCTGGATGTGAGTGCTGTAAAAAGCAGCCGGGTATTGATGCTGGCCTGGCTGAATAGTAGCAGCCAGAGCGGCGCACGGAATGTGATGGATCGCGCCATACTGCGTTTTGGCGAGGGCCGCATCGCACCATCGACAAAAGCGCGCTTCATTAAACGCGATGAACTGCCATTCGACTTTGTACGTCGCCGGGTATCGGTCCTGGTGGAGGATACGCAGCATGGAGACAGATGCCTGATCTGCAAAGGCGCTGTTGAAGAGATGATGATGGTAGCCACCCATCTTCGCGAAGGCGATCGTGTAGTGGCGCTGACGGAAACACGCCGCGAGCTGCTGCTGGCGAAAACCGAAGATTACAATGCGCAGGGATTCCGTGTATTGCTGATAGCGACACGTAAGCTGGATGGCTCCGGGAACAATCCGACATTAAGTGTGGAGGATGAGACCGAACTTACCATCGAAGGGATGCTCACTTTTCTCGATCCGCCGAAAGAGAGCGCCGGTAAAGCGATTGCCGCGTTGCGGGATAACGGCGTGGCGGTCAAAGTCCTCACCGGCGATAATCCGGTCGTGACGGCGCGTATCTGTCTGGAAGTGGGTATTGATACGCACGATATCCTGACCGGAACCCAAGTTGAGGCGATGTCGGATGCCGAACTGGCATCTGAGGTGGAGAAACGCGCAGTATTCGCCCGGCTGACGCCGTTACAAAAAACGCGTATTTTGCAAGCGCTACAGAGAAATGGTCATACCGTTGGTTTTCTTGGGGATGGGATCAACGACGCGCCCGCGCTTCGTGATGCGGATGTGGGGATTTCCGTCGATAGCGCCGCCGATATTGCTAAAGAGTCATCAGATATTATTCTGCTGGAAAAAGATCTCATGGTGCTTGAGGAAGGCGTCATCAAAGGGCGGGAAACCTTTGGTAATATCATTAAATACCTGAATATGACCGCCAGCTCTAATTTCGGCAATGTTTTTTCGGTACTGGTAGCCAGCGCGTTTATTCCATTTCTGCCGATGCTGGCGATTCATCTGTTGATCCAGAATTTGATGTACGATATTTCGCAGTTGTCGTTGCCGTGGGACAAAATGGATAAAGAGTTCCTGCGTAAGCCGCGGAAATGGGACGCGAAAAATATTGGTCGTTTTATGCTATGGATTGGCCCAACGTCTTCTATTTTCGATATCACAACCTTTGCGTTGATGTGGTACGTCTTTGCGGCTAATAACGTAGAGGCGCAGGCGCTCTTTCAGTCCGGCTGGTTTATTGAGGGTCTGCTCTCGCAGACACTGGTCGTGCATATGCTAAGGACGCAGAAAATACCGTTTATCCAAAGTCGGGCGACGTTGCCGGTATTATTGACGACCGGCTTGATTATGGCGATAGGCATTTATATTCCATTCTCACCTTTGGGTGCGATGGTTGGACTGGAGCCGCTGCCGCTGAGATACTTCCCGTGGTTGGTGGCGACACTATTGAGCTACTGTCTGGTGGCGCAAGGCATGAAGCGCTTTTATATCAAACGCTTTGGCCAGTGGTTTTAATGATGTTTGAGGATCGCCCAGATGAATCGCTCACCCGATAAAATCATCGCGCTGATATTTTTACTGATTAGCCTGTTGGTGTTGTGTTTAGCCCTCTGGCAAATCGTTTTCTAACGAGGTGACGCCATGCAAAAAAGAGGGTTGGACGAAATCTTTTATCAGGTTGTCCTGATAGCAATCATCCTGATTTTACTGACTATCTGGATACGATAAGCTGCTGTTGGCGAGCCCCGCTTAAAATAAGAATCGATGCAGTTGTTCTTTTTATGGCGGGGCGCTATTTTCATGGTATCCCACATCAGAAGGGCAATATCATGAATAATCGTCGTGGTTTAACCGCCGTCCTGGCGACGTTGATTATGTTTTCCCTGAGCGCTACGCCTGTGCTGGCGAATCCGGGAAATGGCAATGGCGGCGGACATGGTAATAACGCGGCTAATCAGGGTAATAACGGTAACGGACATAAAGGAAATGCCGGGCAAAAAACGGAACACCGTAAAAATGGCGGTAAACCGGATCACGTCGAGTCGGACATTAGCTATGCTGTCGCCAGGCAACTGGCAGTGAATTTAGGGCTGACGGGTTATCAGTCTTTACCTCCGGGGATTGCGAAAAATCTGGCGAGAGGAAAACCGCTGCCGCCGGGAATCGCTAAAAAAACGGTGCCGGCGTCTATGCTGGGACAATTACCTTATTATCCGGGCTATGAGTGGAAAATCATTGGGGATAATCTGGTGCTGATCGCGCTCAGTACCGCGGTGGTCACGGCGATTATTAATGGCGTATTTGATTAAGAGCCTATCCCACCAGGCGTTATTGGCGCAGCCAGTTTGGACACGGACAGCGCGCAAAAACCGGAGCGTACACGTAGTACGTGAGGTTTGACTCGCTACGCTCGCCCTTCGGGCCGCCGCAAGCGGCGTTCAAAACGCTAACGCGTTTTGGCGAGCACTGCCCAGGACCAAATGGCAAGTAAAATAGCCCCATTAAATGGGGCTATTTAGCCGCTTCAGGGCGTTATTTATGCGCGTTGAGAATCCAGCAGTTCATTATTTTTTACTACTTCCTGCGCTTTGGTATAACTTTCAATCAGTAGCTGATAGGCCGGGAATATTTTGGTATATACATCCGCCCATTCTGCGGCATCTTCCCTATTCCAGGTACGTTGCAGCTCAGAGGCTACCGCCGCGGTATCCATTGGTACTACGCCCGCCTGCACCACGCGGGCCATCGTAATTTCCTGCGCCATTTTACTGTACGTACCGGAGGCATCAATTACCGCAAATACCTTGTAACCTTCCGCGACGGCGCTGATGGCTGGAAAAGCCATGCAGACACTGGTAATAGTACCGGCGATGATCAGCGTTTTACGGCCTGTCGCTTTTACCGCTTGTACAAAATCGGCATTATCCCAGGCATTAATTTCCCCTTTACGCGCGACATATTGCGCGTGTGGCGCATTCGCATGGATTTCCGGAATCAGCGGACCATTCGGTCCCTGTGGTACGGATGCGGTAGTAATGACCGGCATATTGCATAAGGTAGCGATCTTAGCCAGCGCCGCGGCGCGCGCGCGTAATTCCGGCATCGGCATGTCGCCGACGGTCTGAAACAGGCCACTTTGGTGGTCAATCAGCAGCATTACTGCGTCGTTAGCATCAATGGCAGGGCGTTGACCGTTAAAATTCGCGGGTGTAGACATAATTCATTCCTTGTTGTTGCCTTTCACTGATAATCACTATCAGTGTTAAAGTCATTAATCGCCGGGGCGATTTCCGTTTTTAAGCTGATGACAGTAATCCGTTGCCGATCCTGGATTACCCTGTTGAGTTCTTTCTGAAGGAATATTCATCGGCATCACCTTCAGTCGATTTACTTTCACGCGAATCTGTTATCACAACAATATTCATATTATGAATAAATGTTTCTATTTTACATGTCAGAGAGGATTATTGATTGAAAAAACAGGCAATATCCCTACAAATTGTTTCTGATAGATAGTTTTAAACTTGTTTAGTATAAGTTTGAAATAGTTCAATTAAGAGTTAACTTATTTATATTTAAATAACATAAAGCGTAGCTTAAATATTAAGTGGGAAGCGTGATGCTATTAAGTATGGCTACTGTAACTCTTAATAAATTGAAAACTATCCCTACATAACGAGTGCTGCTTTTTTGGATATTACAAGCCATTATAGGAACACGTTGAATAAAACCCTGTCTTTTATTTGGGGTAGATTATCAGGATATGTTTTTCTCATGATTTATATATGAGATATTAAAGCGTAGTGGCACAGTAAATTTGGCTACTTTATTAAAGGTGATATTCTCACCTCAATACAAAACAGGAGACTTAACGAACAAGAAAACCAAACGTACTTTCACCCCTGAGTCTGCTATAATGAGAAAAGCGGTGTCTACGCTTACCTGTTAATGTCTTATGCCTCTCGCTCTTCTATATGATCGGTATGTGCAGGGGACAATCCATGTCCTGCTACGCAGCCACAGCATCAGACTATACTCAGTGGTGTCTATTAACCCTCTCCAACTACGTTATGTTTTGGCATGGTAACAATGCGATGTTATGGATAATTAACGATAATATTGAATTTAATCCAGAAATGAATCGCCTGGCGTCATTATCGAGGCCAGATCTCAACATTATTCTGACAACGCCTGCCAGCCGCTGCTTGCGCCTTCTGCTGGAAAACGCCCCCTCCGTCGTCTCACAACAAACATTCTTTCAAAAAGTGTGGGAAGAAGACGGCATGGTGGTGTCGGCAAATACGCTTTATCAGAATATCTCCATTATTCGCCGCGGATTACGTACCGTTGGCGAAAATGAAGATACGCTGATAATTACGGTTCCGCGTAGAGGCTTTCAGATTGAGCCTGGTGTGAGCCTCATGACCATCCGCAAAGACTTCGCTCAGACAATAGAAAAAAAGGGTGAGACGCCGCCGCGTATGTCAGAGCGTTGGTTTAAACATTATGTACCTGTACTTTGGATGACCGGGACATTTGCTGTCGGTATTTTGCTTGGCACTATAAGCTGGCAAACCGTTCCTGATAAGGATTTTTATGATCGCTACACGCTGGTTGAAACAACCCAGGGTTGTCATTTTTTCTCGCGGAATGAAGATATCGAAAGCGGTAGCCGCTTTGCAGGCTATAAGTCAATGATTCTAAAAACCGGTATGGATTGTCAGAAATACCCATGGGTCTATTTTCCTTCCAGCAGTCGCACCCCAGCGGTTACGGCATTGATTTGTCAGCAACCTTATAAAACGCGCGGTGATACAGGCTGCGTGACGCTTTTTTTCCGCGGGGTGACACATGGGTAAAAAGGCACTGATGTTAGCCTGCCTGACGTTACTGTTTCTGGGAGTAGGGCTTGGACATCTTTTTCATTTGTATACGGAAAAGAACCGGGATCCAGAGAAATGTACGGCGCCTGTGATTGTGTTTTATAACAACACTCAGGCTAACCTGACGCTGGATTTTATGTATTCGCTGAAAAAACGTACTGGGGTGGTTTCCATCAGCGGAACGTATTACGTCGATAATAAAATGAGCGGCGTGATCCGCCGTGATGTTTCCTATGTATGGAGTGAAAATAAAGACAGCACCCATTTTATATCGACGGATATCAACAAAGTCACGCGTGACGAAACACTGTCCGATGCGGTTATCGAGACGGTTTTACCCGATTTTTATGTCTATCCAGGGAAAAGTATCAGTTACACCATCCTGACTCAGGGCCATCGTGGCTTTATGTTCACCATCGGGAAACGCCCGATATTTTTCTGTACACATTAAGCGGTTTTGGAAGCCGTTCATGAAACATATCAGCCAAATGAAAGCGCTTCCGGGTAAAAGCCGCTGAAGATCAGCGGCTCTGTTGTTACCTGAATCAGAAACTGTATTTAACCCCCAGTAGGCCTTGGGTATTACTATAGCCCTGGTCACCTACCTGCTGCGCCACGTTGCCCCATACGTTCAGGCGCGGGGTAATTTGTCCTTCAATACCCACTTTCAGTTCACCAATATTTTTTGTACCACGCATATCGCTGCTGACATCGTCCATTTTCACGCTGGCAGGCTGCGTATTATGGATCCAGTTCGCCTCCACAAACGGCTGGAACTCTCGAGATTTATCGTCATCAATAGCGTTGTGGCCGTTAATATAGGCTTTTACGCCCATGCGGGTTAGCAGATTACCGGCGGTATCATCCTTCACGAGAGTACCGTTGGCTTCGCGATGGTCGTCAGCCTGCACGCCCATCCATACCACCTGCGCTTTGGGCTGCAACCAGTAGCTTTGATGCGCGCTTTCACCTAACCTGAAGCTGTAACCGGCTTCAACCGAGGCGGTAATTCCTTTGGATTTATATTTCTCAGCGGCCTGATCCTGACCCATCACCTTGTTATCAAACCAGTTGTACAGCATCCAGGTATCCACATAAGCCCCAGACCGATCGATATTGTTAGCATACCAGGTGCCGTAAAGGCCGACGCTGTAACCGGTGACTTGACCACGGGAATGATAGTCACTCACGGACGACTGCGTGCGGTTCTGGCTGTTGGCATAACCTGCCATTGCACCAATATGCCAACGGTCAAGACCGTCAGTGCTCCACTGTGCCAGATCGCCTCCCACTTGTAACACATAGCTGTTGATGCGGGTTTTTAGCTGCCCGCTGCCATCGTTGAAGCGAGTATGGGCGCCGACGTTACGCATCCACAGGCTGGTGACCTTCTTCTCACCCGTCAGCATGTCGGTGTACTGGGTTTCACCCAGACGGTCATGGAGACGCGTCATGAACAGCGTATTTGCCGCATAGTTGTTGGCAAGATAGCTGCCCACTTCCGGACGGAACTGATGTTCTGTTATCGGCGGTGTGTCAGATTGCCCTATGTCAGGAATGACCGGATCAGGGATGACCGGGTCTACTGGCTCAGGGTCTACAGGATCAGGGGCCACCGGATCGGGAATAACAGGGTCAGGGATGACCGGGTCTACTGGATCAGGGTCCACCGGATCGGGAATGACAGGGTCAGGGATAACAGGGTCTACTGGATCAGGAATAATCGGTTCGTCCGGCTCAATGTAGCTGGTCAGATACCAGTTTTTACCTTTCTGCACCACGTTGTAGTCATAGGCTCCGGCAACAATACGGCTTGCTTTTTCGAAAGTACCGTTGGAATTGCCAGCAACGTTAACAATTTCAATACCTTCAATGGTTTGCGCCCCGGCTCCTCCAATATTATTTACTGCAACAAATGTGTTACCTGAAGTATTGCCGAGAACCTGCAGCCTGTCCGTTTCGGAATCATCATCGTTGAGCACAGTATTAAAGACCAGCTTACCGCCGTTGCCTACATAATCTTCATTGATGGTGAGCGTTTGCCATGGCTCGCCATCTTCATGGCTGAAGTTAATGGTTGCGCCACTATTCAGCGTCAGGTCAGTGAGCGTTGAGCTGCTGGTCATATTCCAGGTCGCATCGCTCATTTGTACAGAGATAACGCCTGTGCCCGCCGTAGCGCTGGTGATGTATGATGCCCCGTCCCACCGCGAGTTGTCCGTCATATTGAGCTTAATCGTACTGTTCTGCTGCGGTAGCGTACCGCTGGCAGCGGTGGCGCCAGCAGCACGAATATCACCGTCGATGACGAAACGTCCTCCTGAAGAACCGTCAACAATGCCGCCAGTCTCCGTGCTGATGGCGTAACTTTCGCTACTGTTATCGCCCGCCATAGTAATAGCCGCACCGCCTGACAGATTAATGGCGCCTCGGGAGAGGGCGTATAAACCGGCAGGGGCTTTACTATAGGATGCAGCCTTACTGGCGCTGTTAACGCTAATAGCGGCATTCTCTCCCAAATTAACGGTAGCGTTAGTTGCATATACCGCGTGTGCGCTGGCACCGTTCACCGTAATAGTAGCGTTGTTGCCAAGCTCGGTTCTGGAGGAGGATGCTGCGTAAATCCCCGTAGAGGATGCGCCGGAGGTTTCGATGGTTGCATCGTCACCCAGACGAATCAACGAACCACTTTGTCCGGTACGCAGCCCCTCCGAACTGTCGCCGGTAGTAACAATATGTGCACGATTGCCGACGACAATCGTATTTTTGGCACGTGACGCATCCCGCATGGCGTTAGCTGTAATTCCACGTCCCTGGCTACCTGTTGTTTTGATATACAGATCGTCGCCGACGTAAATATTGGCCGATCCGGTCCAACCCTGGCCCAGGGAGTTATATCCGGCGTTAATACCGTCACCATCCTGACCATCCACGTAGATGTTGGTACGGTCACCGGTAATAATAAATACCGGGTTATCCGGAGTATTTGCGCCGTGAGTACGGATGCCATCGACGTCTCTACCATTATTCGCGGCATTCGCCGACTGCGTCCGAATGGTCAGGTCGTTGCCAAAAATCACGCCCGGACTTCCCGTCCCGCTGTTCTGAATAACCGTGACAGTGTGTTCAAACGCCTCCGCGCCCGGCCCATTAAGCGTGAGGCCATTGCCATAAACCGGGATGGTGCCGGTGTTCCACTGATAAACGTAGTTGGGCATGGTACCGGCTTTGGTGAAACCGGTACTGGCCTGAGCGGGAATAATAGCCTGTAATTCCGGCGGCAACTGGCTGACCAGCCCACTGGATGGCAGACTATCAACGTCAACCCAGGCCGCCTGGGAGGGAAATACCATAGAGGCTAACGCTGCTGATACCGCTATGGCGATGAATGAGTAATTTTGGGGAGTTGGCATTCTGCCTCCTGCATTATGGCGTAAAGCGTCTTCCACATCGCAATAATATGGAAATAATAAAAATGGAAACGGATCTATAAAATATTTGATATTATTTTATGAATGCTATGCCCTAGCTTATTTTCAAGCCGCAACTTATGCACATAAAGTTTCTTAATATCAATATTGTCAATATTTACAATCTGCTGAATACTTATTCCTGATACAAAACGCTTCAGTAATATAAATTCCGTATAGTTAAGCGTTCGTCCACGTTTACTGTTGGCAAGCCGACCGGTAAACAAGCGGTGCATCTTTTGCTGTTGCACAATATCATCGTCATCGGAATAAATAATTCCTTGTATTTTATTGCTTTTCAAAATCCAGTAATTGGCCAGCGGAGTTAAACTTTTGTCAGAAATCAGGACAATATGCATACCACTGTTTGCCAGACTGTCAGCCCATTGTAAATCGGTAAATCGTCGAAGATTCGGGAAAGAAAAATCAACAAAGATAAAACCGCTGGATAAATGGTTGTGTCTATCAAGCAATAACTTTTCAATAAACCCTTTTTTCAGGAAAGCATTACCATCTGGCCAGATGGAAAATGCCGCATTATGGCAGTATTGCACCCGTACTGCGCTGTCAGGAAATAATTGACAGGATAAATCGCAACTAATGCAATGGACAATTTGTGAAGGCTTTCTCATCATCCTGAACGACTCCCGTCGATGTTTCTATTAATATTTCATTGGTAAATAAATGTGTCAATCCAGATAATATACAGTGCTACGGCTGTCAAAAGTCGCGAATTATTGTCAGTGTCATAAACTCCTGGAAAGACCTAAAATGCAGCTTTAAGGAACCATGACAGATCCGACAGTCGTAATACATCATTTCGGATTCGTATTTCACTCATTGAGATTTTTATACAGTATCTCCAATATCATAAAAAATCTTAAAACAGCACTATTTGCTAAATCATGAGAGTGATAAATAACGGTTCTCAATACCATCTGTCTACTGCCTTCGTCACTATCGGGGTGATGTGATGAAATATAAAAGTAAATCCTGTAAACCTGTAATGAATTCTTATTATTAAAACCTAATTTAAGATTTTTTCTTTTATTGCATTGTTATTCAATGACTTAATGGTGAAATTTGTGCTCTCATCAACTTCTTATATACAAATTTAAGACTATTTTATAGAGACACATGTAAACTTTAAGAGGGTGTAATGCTAATGCCATGAGAAAATCTTGTAACTTAACGCCGGGAGTTATACCTTGCCAATAAGTTGATCTAACTTAATTCTGATCGTGACGGTCTGAGCACCTGACAGAGTTATCGGTCGAAGCAACTTCAGCTTCTGGCTTCTCTTTTCAATTGTTCATCTGATGAAAACTCTTTCCCGGAGCACATTAGTGAGAAACAGAATGTGGTCAAACCTAATGTCTATAGATGTCGCCAGTCACTTCAGAAATATCCGCCTCCTGGCAGATATCTTTAACCGTTCGTCCGGCTTCGACCAACTTAATTACGGCGATGTTCTGATGCTCAGTGAGACGGGCTTTACACATAGAGATTTCTTCGTCTTCGTCAGTAGATCGATTACGTGATCTCTAAATGTGAATAGCACGATTATGTGGAGTAATATGAGTACCTGGTATAAGAATGTATACGGATATTTTACTACTGAAATATAATAATGGGAGGGGTTACGAATAAACAGGACGTATGGAGAACAAGGGTATAAAGATGAAATGCTTGCAGTATCTAATAGATAACAATGAAAAATCAGGTAACTGAGAAACTATTCAATGTTTAGGATGATGTGACATTAAGTCATTCAGCCGCTACAGCACATTATCAAGATAATTTCGTCTGGATAAAACGGAGGAGTGAATCGCCACAGGTTTAACAGACACCGCAGAGTCATTTAAGATGACTTAAAGAGAGGAGCCCATGAGCGGTAAATGTTATCCCAAAGCGTTTAAAATTAAAGCGGTAAAACAGGTTATTGAGCGCGGCCATTCTGTTTCCAGCGTCGCAACACGTCTTGATATTACTACCCATAGTCTTTACGCCTGGATAAAGCCGCCACATTCACGACGGCATCATGTTGATCTGAATCTGACGGGGCATACAGGCAGTTCTGGCTAGAATCGGGCTGTGTTTATGGCTATCGCAAGATCTGTCTCGATCTGCGGGATATCAGGAACAATGCGGTGTAAGCAAAGTCTGGTGGTTGATGCAACGTGTGGGGATAAAGGCTCGGGTCGGATACCGAAGTCCACGGGCGCGTGGCAATTCATTTTATTGAGGTCAGAAGAGGTTAATTGGCGATCACAGGGGGCGTATTTGGTAATCAACTTTCTGATATGTAATATTTTTTAATTGTTGTGATTTTATGTTATACACATTTATATACATATCTTATACTCATACTTTAACTATGGAGTAAGCTAAAAATTATATTTAAAGGGTTGTAATACTATAATTTACATCAACTTGTGAGTGGACGATCCCATTAGATTACTTTATTATGCGAGTTTTCAAGACCTCTCATCTCTTGAAAATATTTTCTGTTCAATTTTGTATAAAAATGAGGGTCAATACTCTTTGCGTAAGCAATGTAACCTGAAAGTTTATTATAATCTTCTTTTTTTAATCTACCTTTAGATAACAGAGATAAATATAACCGTATCTTATCCTTCATTGACCTATGTAAGGTAACATGAAAATCATGGCAGATTTTTAATCCAGTGGCAATTATACTTCCACCTGAAGCACTGCAAATGTGGATTTTATCATTGTTTATTTTAAAATTAGGCTCGACTTTTCTTATTGAGCTTTTTATAGCATTTAATATTTGAGCACTTTTCCCCCTCCGATTTGTAGATATGATAATATCATCTGCGTATCTTGTATATATAGCATTAAGACTGTCTATGGAATTGAGATTCAAAGTTAGTTTTTCGTCAAACTCTCTTGCGACAAAATTCGCAATAATAGGTGATGTAGGAAATCCAATTGGAAGACTAGAATCTGAAATGAAGCATATAGTTTTTATCAGTTGCAAAAGTTCTTGATCATATATTCTGGGAAATTCAATGAGATCTCGATAAGTATTAAAAGCATGCTCAAAATTACTGTATTTTATTGAGGGGAAAAAGTCTTTCAGGTCGACTTTGACATAATATTTATTTTTAGCCGTTGCGTGCATAAGAGCATTACTTTTGATGGAGCGTTTTTTAACAAATGCATAGGCTGCATTATGAATAGGTAGATTTGAGAATACATTATTTATAAGCCAATATTGTATTAGTTTTACTTTAGATGAAGGGTGATAAATCGTCCTGATACCACCATTTCTTTTAGGAATATACCATTTTTTAGGCAATTCAGGGGATCGCATCACCTCGCTGGTGAATCCTTTTCTCATCAATGTCTCAGCGTCAATTAAGTTATATATTTCCATTGTTTTTAATCCTATCTAAATTGTTTTTAAGGAAAAATACCTTGAACATTGATGATATGCTGTCCATATCAAAATCATATTTAAAATAATACTGCTTGTAAAGTGAGTAATAAAAATCATCCTTACAAGAAATAATTTTTATAGCCATCAAAATACCAAGATGCTTCAGCAATTCCTTTCTATAAAAACTATCCTTTCCGAATATTTTTATCGCTATTTCAATGAGCTCATTTAGTTTTAATGGGCCGCAAGCTAAAATTATATCATGTATAAACCTAACTGAATCTTTATTAAAGTTATTTGAGGGATCTAAATCTTCTTTTTTTAGGGTCCTTGCAATTGCTCGATCATTTCTTGACAATATGTCATATAAGGGATTAAATATCTGGCCTATTCCATCTGACCGCTCAATGCTTTCATTTCCTTCAGCCATCTTATAATGCAAAAAATAGCCTGATTGTTGGGACTGTTGTGTAATTGCTTTTATCGGACCCATATTTATAAAAGATTTCTCGTTAATAAATTTTGTATTATTAATAATAATAAGTTTCTTACGTAATTGTTTACTGTATGCAAATGCCCCAAGTTCGGTAAAAGATGAAAAGCTTTCTAAAACAATTATAATGTGATCGGCAAGTTTTGATAGATCGGCTTCTATATCTAATAAATTATCAGAGGATGAATCCTCTTCATCTTTACTAAGCTCTTTGAACACCAGTTCAGCAAGAAAGAAATGACAATTACTAAGATGTTTCTCAGAAAAATCTATTAGTTCTATACGTCTTGCTGAAGGCTCTCCATTATTTTTATTGGCTCCACATAGGAAAATAAATTTTTTCACATCCCCGGGACACTTTACTTTGTTTTTTCCAACATACGTTGCAAACAAATTAGTAGCTCTATGAACTTCTGTACCGACTTTTTTGAGCTGGGTTAACATTGGTCAAATCCTTACACACCAAAATGTTAGGGGACAGAAAAAACCAAACCTACTTGAGCACGTCGATCAGTTATCGGATCGGTGGCCCCCAGCCGCCGCTCCGATAACTGAACGACGGGCATAGTTAAAATTCTAGGCGAAACCATGACTCATGGCCCGATGGGCTGTTAACCCATAAAATGCTAGGTTTGGTTACTTAAAACTCTCATATTTAGCATATAGATTCAAGTAGATGAGAGAAGGATTAAAGATAAAAGAATCTTTTACGTAGTTACTGATCACACTATTCATTAAGCGTTTTTATGTAATAATTTCAATGCATTGCTTGGTGAATGTTTAGTGGATAGTGAATATTTGACTCATCATTCGGCTCATAAGGTCGTAGCTGCCAAATGACATTAGCCGCGCTTTACCTGCAAAACGAAAGCGGAAACGCCAGCCTTTTGAGCCGTCTGGATTGATGAGTAATGACAGCCCTTGTCCATCGTTCATTGTGTAGGGTTTGTCTTGAGGCTTTGCTCGTTTGATTTGTATGTCTGTAAGTGCCATGTGTATAAGTCAAAAATGTGTATAAAAAATCTATACACATCACTATACATATTTTTCATGGATTCAGGGAGAACTTGTCGGACGGTTACGGATGAGTGATTTACTAACTATATTGAAAATAAAGAATTTTTAGATGTTCTCGGATAGCTACGGAGCAATTTTGGCGGAAGATCACAGGAGTCGAACCTGCCCGGGACCGCTGGCGGCCCCAACTGGATTTGAAGTCCAGCCGCCTCACCGGAGACGACGATCTTCCGCGCCTCGATTGCTACATGGAGGCGCGCGCATTATAGCTACTTCCTGACGTTTCCACATCCCCTCCCGTGCTTTTTTAACTTCCCTTTCCTTCTGCCATGATCGGTTTCATATAAACCCCCATAAAATCCATTAGTTACATTTCATCACACTTTTTGGCGCTACCCTGATCACAGAAAACAAGAATCGTAATTTGATAACCAAATAACGGAATATTCACGCTCGCAGGGAAGGTTTACAAAAACTGTAACCGGTATCAGTGAGCGTTGTAAGCGTTAAGGATGCGTAATGAAAAGTGAGATTCTCTCCGTTAAGGAGAAGATTGGCTATGGTATGGGCGATGCCGCGAGCCACATCATCTTTGATAATGTCATGTTATATATGATGTTCTTCTATACCGATATTTTCGGCATTCCCGCTGGTTTTGTCGGCACCATGTTTTTACTGGCGCGTGCGCTTGATGCCATCTCCGACCCTTGCATGGGCCTGTTGGCCGACCGTACCCGCTCTCGCTGGGGCAAATTCCGACCCTGGGTGCTGTTTGGCGCGTTGCCGTTTGGTATCGTTTGTGTGCTGGCTTATAGCACGCCGGATCTCAGTCTGAACGGCAAAATGATTTATGCCGCCATCACCTACACGTTGCTCACCCTTCTGTACACTGTGGTCAACATCCCTTACTGCGCGTTGGGGGGTGTAATAACCAATGACCCAACGCAGCGTATCTCCCTGCAATCCTGGCGCTTTGTGCTGGCAACGGCGGGCGGAATGCTCTCTACCGTACTGATGATGCCTCTGGTGAAACTGATTGGCGGCGAGAATAAGGCGCTGGGCTTCCAGGGGGGTATCGCGGCGCTCTCGGTGGTGGCATTCCTGATGCTGGCGTTCTGTTTCTTTACCACCAAAGAGCGCGTTGAAGCGCCTGCCACCCATACCTCCATGCGTGAAGACCTGCGTGATATCTGGCACAACGACCAGTGGCGCATAGTCGGCCTGCTCACCATCCTGAATATTCTGGCGGTATGCGTGCGCGGCGGGGCGATGATGTATTACGTCACCTGGATATTGGGCAAACCGGGCGTGTTTGTCGCCTTCCTCACCACCTATTGCGTCGGCAACCTGATTGGCTCGGCGCTGGCAAAACCGTTGACCGACTGGAAATGCAAAGTGAGCGTTTTCTGGTGGACCAATGCTTTACTCGCAGTAATCAGCGTGGCGATGTTCTTCGTACCGATGCACGCCACGATCGCTATGTTCGTCTTTATCTTTGTGATTGGCGTATTGCACCAGTTAGTCACGCCTATCCAGTGGGTGATGATGTCTGACACCGTCGACTACGGCGAATGGTGTAACGGCAAACGCCTGACGGGGATCAGTTTTGCCGGCACGTTGTTCGTGCTGAAACTGGGTCTTGCCCTCGGCGGGGCGCTGATTGGCTGGATGCTGGCAGGCGGCGGTTACGACGCGGCGGCGAAAACGCAAAACAGCGCCACGATCAGCATCATCATCGCACTGTTCACTATCGTCCCGGCCATCTGTTATCTGCTGAGCGCCGCGATCGCTAAACGCTACTACACCCTGAAAAGCCCGTTCCTGAAAACCATTCTGGAACAACTGGCGCAGGGCGCACACCGCAACGAACAAGAATTTACCCATAAAGAATTGCAAAACTAAAGGAACAGACTATGAAAATTAGCGACGGAAACTGGCTGATCCAGCCTGGCCTTAATTTGATTCACCCGGTTCAGGTGTTCGACGTTGAACAGCACGGGAATGAGATGGTGATCTATGCCGCGCCGCGCGATGTCCGCGAACGAACCTGGCAACTGGATACCCCGTTGTTTACCCTGCGCTTTTTCTCGCCGCAGGAAGGAGTGATAGGTGTACGGATGGAACACTTCCAGGGCGCTTTGGATAACGGCCCACATTATCCGCTCAATGTCTTGCAAGATATCAACGTAGAGATGCAGAACAACGCTGAATTTGCCGAACTCAAGAGCGGCAGCCTGAGCGTGCGCGTCACCAAAGGCGAGCTCTGGTCTCTGGATTTTCTGCGTAACGGTGTACGTATCACCGGTAGTCAGTTGAAAAATAACGGCTATGTGCAGGACACCAATAGCGGGCGCAACTACATGTTCGAGCGTCTGGATCTCGGCGTGGGCGAAACCGTCTACGGGCTTGGCGAGCGTTTTACCGCGCTGGTGCGTAACGGTCAGACGGTGGAGACCTGGAACCGCGACGGCGGCACCAGTACCGAACAGTCTTACAAGAACATCCCGTTCTATATTACCAACCGTGGCTACGGTGTGCTGGTGAATCATCCGCAGTGCGTGTCGTTTGAAATTGGCTCCGAGAAAGTCTCCAAAGTTCAGTTCAGCGTTGAGAGCGAGTATCTGGAATACTTCGTCATCGACGGCCCGACCCCGAAAGACGTGCTGAACCGCTATACCCAATTTACGGGTCGTCCGGCGCTGCCGCCTGCCTGGTCGTTTGGCCTGTGGCTGACCACCTCATTTACCACCAACTACGACGAAGCGACCGTTAACCGCTTTATCGACGGTATGGCCGAGCGCAATCTGCCGCTGCATGTCTTCCACTTCGACTGTTTCTGGATGAAGGCCTTCCAGTGGTGCGATTTTGAATGGGACCCGGTGACTTTCCCCGATCCGAAAGGGATGATTCGCCGCCTGAAAGCGAAAGGGCTGAAAGTCTGCGTGTGGATTAACCCCTACATCGGCCAGAAATCCCCGGTCTTCCAGGAGCTAAAAGAGAAAGGATATTTGCTAAAACGCCCGGGCGGCTCCTTGTGGCAGTGGGATAAATGGCAGCCGGGCCTGGCGATTTATGACTTCACCAACCCGCAAGCCTGCGAATGGTATGCCGATAATCTGAAGGGCCTGGTGGAGATGGGAGTGGACTGCTTCAAAACTGACTTCGGCGAACGCATTCCAACGGATGTGCAGTGGTTTGATGGTTCAGATCCACAGAAAATGCACAACCATTATGCCTATATCTACAACGAACTGGTGTGGAACGTGCTGAAAGAGACCGTCGGCGTTGAAGAGGCGGTGCTGTTCGCCCGTTCCGCCTCGGTGGGCGCGCAACAGTTCCCGGTGCACTGGGGCGGCGACTGTTACGCCAACTACGAATCGATGGCGGAAAGCCTGCGCGGCGGGCTGTCCATCGGCCTGTCAGGGTTTGGTTTCTGGAGCCATGATATTGGCGGATTCGAGAATACCGCGCCGGCGCATGTCTACAAGCGTTGGTGCGCATTCGGCTTGCTCTCCAGCCACAGCCGCCTGCACGGTAGCAAATCCTACCGGGTTCCGTGGGCCTATGACGACGAGTCCTGTGACGTGGTGCGCTTCTTCACCGAACAGAAGTGCCGGATGATGCCGTATCTGTATCGGGAAGCGGCGCGCGCCAACGAAGCCGGTACGCCAATGATGCGGGCGATGATGCTGGAGTTCCCGGACGATCCGGCGTGTGATTATCTTGATCGCCAGTACATGCTGGGAGATGCGGTCATGGTAGCGCCGGTATTTAGTGAAGCGGGCGACGTGGAGTTCTACCTGCCAGAAGGCCGCTGGACGCACCTGTGGCGCAACGATGAAGTGCAGGGCAGTCGCTGGCATAAACAGCAGCATGGCTTCCTGAGCCTGCCAGTGTACGTGCGTGACAATACACTACTGGCGCTGGGCAACAATAGCCAGAAGCCCGATTACGCCTGGCATGAGGGTACGGCCTTCCAGTTATTCCATCTGGATGACGGCTGCGAAGCGGTCTGCGAAGTCCCTGCTACGGATGGTTCGACAATCTTTACGCTGCAGGCGAAACGCACAGGCAATACCATTACGGTGAGCGGCGAAGGCGAGGCGCGCAACTGGACGCTGTGTCTGCGTAATATTACGCAGATTAGCGGTACCAAATGCGGTTCATATGTGGAAAGTGAACTGGGCGTCGTGGTCACCCCGCAGGGAAATGAGATGGTGATTACGCTTTAAATCTGAATCGCCGGATGGCGCCGTGAGCTGCGCTTATCCGGCCTACAAATGAGCAAGAACCGTAAGCCCGGTAAGCGCCATCGCCACCGGGCAAGCCCTCAATTACAGCGCTGGCTCCGTTGACGTAACTTCCCCGCCGGACACCACGCCCGCTTGCATCGTTTGCGTTATCTGCTGCTTTTGTGCGTTGACCGCGTGTAATTGCCCGTTTACCGTCGGTTTCAACGGCGCATCGGCCTGAATATTGCCGCTGGCCGTGAGCTGAATATTGCCATCGCCAGCAATCGGTAATGCCGGCCAGCCCCACTGCTGTAGCACATCCATTGGTACGCCGCGTCCGTTCAGGCTGATTTGCGTCTGACGCTGCGGCAGTTGCGATACGCTGGCAGTGGCTTCCAGTATCCCTTTTCCAGTAAACGCGCTCAGATCGCTGATGTTGACCGTGCTGGCATTAGCCGTCAACGACAGCGACGGGCGGCGCACGTCCACACGGTTAAAGGTTGCCGCTGCGGCGTTGAGGGTCGCATTGCCGCTCCAGACGCCCCATTGATGATGTTGTACCAGCTCCAGGTTTGCGCCGTAGCCGTCCAGAGCGGTGATTTGCCACGGGAAGGCCGGGTCGATATCAATCACCAGATTGCGGCTGGCGCTGAATTTTTTCAGCGTCAGGCTGTTCAACCAGTCGGGCAGCGGCTTCATCCATAACTGCTTCCAGTTTTCCGGCAGCGTATACTCCAGCCCGGCGATAGCGGTATCGTCCAGAATAAGCGCTTTGCCTTCGCGTAACCAGGCGCCGGAAGTTCTGACCATACCGCCTTCCCAGCGGGTAGTGAACTGGCGTAGCGCAACGCCCTGTGGTGAAAATTCGGCGTTCAGGATTGGATCGAGCAAGTGCAGCGAGCCGTAAATAAACTCGCTGGCGTTCATCGATAATTTACCTTCCTGACTTTGCCAGTCTTCTTTGCGCAGAGTCAGATTGCGCAAACTCAGGTCAAGATCGGTGACAGCCCAGTCTGGTCCTTGCAGGCTGGAGTCCGTCACTTCAAGACGACCAATCTGCAAAGATGGAACCGTAGTAAGCGGCGCGAAAAACTCGCTCAGGGATTTATCGCTTTGTAACCGAATATCATTCAGCCGCAGATTTTCAACGACCCAACTACCATCAGCGTTACGCCGGGCGACGCCGGTTAACGCTCCGCGCGCCATATCGGCGCCGACGGTGTTTAACATCACCTGATTATGGTCGATACTGCCTTCAATAAGCACATTAGTGGCGGGAACGTCGTTTAACGTCAGCGAACCGGCGCTCAGTTGGATCTGGGCTTTATTGCCCAATACCCGACCGGCTTCGGGGCGCCAGGGCATAACGCCGCCGTTAACGCGCTGGGCGCTCAACCGCCATTCGCTGCCGGGACTATTGAGCGCCATATTGCGAAGTTGCAGGCGGTCGGCCTCAAACGGGAAAGGGGCGGTTTGCACTGAAATATTCAGCGTGCCGTCCTGTAACAGAATCGTGTCGACATGCAGCGGCGCGGTTAACTGGCGAATGCTCAGACCGATATCTACGGTTTTCGCGACCAGGGTAGCAGGCTGACCATCACGACCAAAGGTCACATTCTCCAGTAAAAGATGGGATGGGGCGGAAAAACGATGATCCATCACGTCGAATGTGAGGTGATAACCGCTGTTCTCTGATACCCAGTTGCTGACATGATCTGCGCCCCAGCGCGTTTGCAGCAGAAAATAAAAGCCGAAAATCACCACTAAACAGGCGATCAGCACGTAGAGAAGCAACCTCCCAATCAATTTCATGGTCTTCCATCCCGTGAAATGCACATAGGGGATTTATGCACGATTTGCGTGCAATCCTCAAGACAGGAATGGTGAAAGAGCGTTACAGCAGCGGCGAATCGTGTCGCCGCCGCAGGGTTTTTACGGTTTTTCCGGCGGGAGAATCAGGTTCAGCACGATAGCCGTGATGCCGCCAGCGGCAATTCCGGATGAGAGCAGATTTTTCACCCATTCCGGCGCGAACTGCAGGATCTGCGGCTGTTGCGAGACGCCAAGACCCACGGCCAGCGACAGGGCGATAATCAGAATCGCGCGGCGGTTCAGCGGCTCACGCGAGACAATACGCACCCCGGAGGCGGCAATGGTGCCGAACATCACCAACGTGGCGCCGCCGAGCACCGGTTCCGGGATATGCTGCACAAAACCGCTTACCGCCGGGAACAGGCCGAGCACAATCAGCATCAGCGCGACGACAAATCCCACATAGCGACTGGCGACGCCGGTCAACTGAATTACGCCGTTGTTCTGACCGAAACAGGAATTCGGGAACGTATTAAATACCGCTGAAACAAATGAGTTCAGGCCGTTAGCCAGTACGCCGCCCTTTAGCCGTTTCATGTACAAGGGGCCGGATACCGGCTGCTCGGAGACATCAGAGGTGGCGGTGATGTCGCCGATGGTCTCCAGCGACGTAATCATAAAGACCAGCATCAACGGCAGTAACAGGTTCCAGTCAATGCCCAGACCATAATACAGCGGGGTCGGCACCATCAGGATGTCCTGTGAGACCGGCGCGTTATTCTCAGGCAACATGCCCATAAACCAGGCCAAAAGATAGCCAGCCGCCATGGCAATAACCAAAGAAGCCACGCGCAGGTAGGGATTACGCTGCCGATTGAGCAGGATAATAATGGCCAGGACGACGCCGGCCAGCAGCAGGTTTTTCGGTGCGCCAAAGGTGTTGTCGCTCATTGCGGCATAGCCGCCGCCGATGGAGGTTAGCCCCACCTGAATCAGCGACAGGCCAATAATCATTACCACGACGCCGGAGACTAACGGCGTGATAATCCGGCGCGCCAGATGTAGAATGCGAGAAAGCACCATCTCGGTGCAGCTTGCCAGCATCAGCGTGCCGAACAGCGCCGCCATCATCGTCGGGACGTCCGCGCCGCCGGTTTTCAGCGCGGTACCGCCCATAATCAGCGGGGCGACAAAGTTAAAACTGGTTCCCTGGATGGATAACAGCCCCGATCCTACCGGCCCCCACGCTTTGATTTGAATAATAGAGGCTACGCCGGAGGCGAACAGCGACATGCTGATAATGTGCTGCGTATCCTGCGCCGGTAAACCCAACGCCTGGCAGATTAACAGCGCTGGCGTGATTACCGCGACAAACATGGCCAGCAGATGCTGACAAGCGGCAAAAAGGGTTTGAGGGAGCGGCGGGCGATCTTCAAGACGGTAAATTAATTCGCTGTTTTGCGTCTGCGCAACCGGTTGCGCATCTGCCGGCTCGATGGCGTTAACGGACATCAGGGACATTCTCGTGGTGGAAAAGCGGTGATTTTATCTGACCAGGTGGTAAAAGCAAACGATTGCTAGCGAATATTCTTAATATTTAAAAAAGATAAATGCACCTTTTTATATAACTTTTTGCCTTTTTCTGCTTAAAATCCATGCCGAAGACTCGCAAAGAGCTAAAAAACTGACTCAGGAAATGATTTGTGCGCACGTGTCACAGCGCACTACAGGAGCTTTAAATGTTTGAACTCGATACCTTATCGACCCTTGTCGCCGCCACGCTGGTGCTGCTACTGGGTCGCAAGCTGGTCCAGTCTGTCTCCTTACTGAAGAAATATACGATTCCGGAACCGGTGGCGGGGGGGTTACTGGTTGCGGTTGCTCTGCTGGTACTGAAAAAAAGCGTCGGTTGGGAGGTCAACTTTGATATGACCCTGCGCGATCCGTTGATGCTGGCGTTTTTCGCGACGATCGGCCTTAACGCTAACCTTGCCAGCCTGCGCAAGGGGGGACGCGTTGTTGGCGTCTTCCTGGTCGTCGTGGTCGGATTACTGCTGATGCAGAATGCCATCGGTATCGGCATGGCGAGTCTGTTGGGGCTGGACCCGTTAATGGGGCTGATTGCCGGGTCAATTACGCTGTCCGGCGGACACGGTACCGGCGCGGCGTGGAGTAAACTGTTCGTCGAACGTTATGGTTTTGCCAATGCCACCGAAGTTGCGATGGCATGTGCAACCTTTGGCCTGGTGCTGGGCGGGTTGATTGGCGGCCCGGTAGCGCGTTATCTGGTGAAACACTCCACCACGCCGGATGGAATGCCTGACGATCAGGCCGTGCCGACAGCCTTTGAAAAGCCGGATGTGGGCCGTATGATCACTTCTCTGGTGCTAATCGAAACCATCGCCCTAATTGCTATCTGTCTGACCGTGGGCAAAATCGTAGCGCAGCTACTGGCGGGAACGGTGCTTGAACTGCCGGTCTTCGTTTGTGTGCTATTTGTTGGGGTGATCCTCAGCAATGGCCTGGCGCTGGTGGGTTTTTATCGCGTATTTGAGCGTGCTGTTTCGGTGCTGGGGAACGTGAGTTTGTCACTGTTCCTGGCAATGGCGCTGATGAGCCTGAAGCTGTGGGAACTGGCGTCGCTGGCGCTGCCGATGCTGGCGATTCTGGTGGTACAGACCATCTTCATGGCGCTGTACGCGATCTTCGTCACCTGGCGCATGATGGGGAAAAACTACGATGCAGCGGTGTTGGCGGCGGGTCACTGCGGTTTTGGCCTGGGCGCAACGCCGACCGCCATTGCTAATATGCAGGCGATTACCGACCGTTTTGGCCCCTCGCATATGGCGTTCCTGGTGGTGCCGATGGTCGGCGCGTTCTTTATCGATATCGTCAATGCGTTGGTAATCAAGCTTTACCTGCTGTTACCGATTTTCGCGCAATAATAGTTTGTACGGCGGCATTAAAGCCGCCGTGCTCACTAGGCGTTGGAATAACGTTCGGTTTCCGGCATCCAGCGCTCAATCAGCGCTTGTGCCTGCTGCGGATAACGTTCGTGAATATGACGGGCAATACGCTGAACTTCGGGGATCATGGCTTGATTGCGCAGCAAATCAGCTACTTTAAATTCGGCATTACCCGTCTGGCGCGTGCCCAGTAATTCCCCCGGGCCGCGAATCTCTAAATCTTTTTGTGCAATCACAAAGCCGTCGTTGCTGTCGCGCAATACCTGTAAACGCTTCTGCGCCGTTTTCGACAACGGCGATTTATAGAGCAGCACGCAGTGCGACGCGACCGCGCCACGGCCAACGCGTCCTCTGAGCTGGTGCAGCTGCGCCAGGCCCAGCCGCTCGGGGTTTTCAATAATCATCAGGCTGGCGTTAGGAACATCGACCCCCACCTCAATCACCGTAGTGGCGACCAGCAGATGCAGTTCACCCTGCTTAAAGGCCTGCATCACCGCCTGTTTTTCGGCGGGCTTCATGCGGCCGTGTACCAGGCCAATATTCAACTCCGGTAACGCCAGCTTGAGCTCCTCCCAGGTGGCTTCCGCCGCCTGCGCTTCCAGCAGGTCGGACTCTTCAATCAGCGTACAGACCCAGTAGGCCTGACGGCCTTCGGTTGTGCAGGCGTTGCGCACACGATCAATGATTTCATGGCGACGGGTATCCGGAATAGCAACGGTAGTGACAGGGGTACGGCCCGGCGGTAGCTCGTCAATCACCGAGGTATCGAGATCGGCGTAGGCAGTCATCGCCAGGGTGCGCGGAATGGGCGTTGCGGTCATAATCAACTGATGCGGATGAAAGCCCTGCTGCTGGCCTTTTTCCCACAATGCCAGCCGCTGGTGGACGCCAAAGCGGTGCTGCTCATCGATAATGACCAGCGCCAGGCCGTTGAACTGCACCTGTTCCTGAAAGATAGCGTGGGTGCCGACAATCATCTGCACCTGACCGCTGGCAATAGCCTCTTGCTGCGCCTGACGCGCTTTACCTTTTTGCTTACCCGCCAGCCAACCCACTTCAACGCCCAACGGTTCGAACCAGTTGCGGAAATTATTTGCGTGCTGTTCAGCCAGCAGTTCGGTCGGCGCCATCAGCGCCACCTGCTTACCATGAGCGATGGCGCGTAGCGCCGCCAGGGCGGCAACCAGCGTTTTCCCTGAACCGACGTCGCCCTGAACCAGACGCATCATCGGCACATCCAGCGCCATATCACGTTCGATCTCTGCCACCACCCGCGCCTGCGCGCTGGTGGGTTTAAACGGCAACGACGCCAGCAGCTTGTCTTTCAATATGTTGTTGGTACTTAGCGGCTGAGCGTGATAGCGCTGCGCGCCTGCGCGAAGCGCCAGCATACTGAGATTATGCGCCAGTAGCTCTTCAAGAATAAGCCGCCGCTGCGCCGGGTGTTTGCCGGTTTCTAAATCGGCGAGCTGGAGCGTCGGCGGCGGGCGATGCAAGGTACGTAGCGCCTCCGGCAGGCTCATCATACCCTGCGCCAGTTCCGGCGGCAGTAGTTCGGCAATGGCGCAGGTGTCGAGCAACTCCAGAGCCTGATCGGTAAGCTTGCGCAGTGTCGCTTGCTTCACGCCCTCGGTGGTCGGATAGACGGGGGTGAGCGTTTCCTGAAGTTCCGGCGTGCTGAGATCGCCCTGCAGGCGATATTCCGGATGGATCATCTCTGCGCCATACTTGCCGCGCTTCGCTTCCCCGTAGGCCAGCACACGCCGCCCCGTCGCCAGGCTGTTTTTCATCGCCGCGTTAAAATTGAAAAAGCGCATGGTAAGAATGCCGGAACCGTCGCTAATCTGGCAGGTCATCATCCGACGACCGCCGAAAGTGATATTGCAGTTCAGCACTTCACCTTCAACGGTGGCGTAGATGCCAGGCAGCAGTTCGCCAATAGGGTAGAGATGGGTACGGTCTTCGTAACGCAGAGGGAGGTGGAGCAGGAGGTCCTGCACGGTATGCAGGCCAATTTTCGCCAGTTTACTGCTTTGCGCTGCGCCGACGCCTGTCAGGGAATTGAGCGGAACAGCGTCTAACAAGCGGCCTGACATGGTGATTACCCTGCCGCCTGCATCGTCGCCCACCAGTCAGCATCGGCGTCGATTTCGCCCTGCTGATTGACGCGAGGATAAGGCAGACCTTTACGTTTAGCGACTTTCGCCAGCACCGGATAACCACCCTCAAACAGCAGGCGCTGCTGTTCATCTTCCGGCAACATGCTATTTTCACGCAGATACATGCCCGCGTTCTGTCGCTGGCGCTGGGCTTCATAAAGAATGAGCGCGGAGGCGACGGAAACGTTCAGCGACTGTACCATGCCGATCATCGGAATGATGATGTCCCGATCCGCCAGGGCTAATGCTTCCTGAGTAATACCGGTTTTCTCCTGACCCATCAGAATACAGGTCGGGCGCGTGTAATCAATCTCGCGAAAGTCTACGGCTTTATCAGAAAGATGGGTTGCCAGAATCTGCATTCCCCGTCCTTTCAAATGGGCTACCGCATCGCCAATGGTACGGTGAGTTTTCACCTGTACCCAACTGTTGCTGCCCGCCGCCGCGGAAGCCATGGTGCGCATCCGGCTACCTGGCCAGATAGCATGGACTTCATGGACGCCAACGGCATCTGCGGTACGAATGATTGCAGAAACGTTATGAGGTTTGTGGACTTGCTCCATGCAGACCGTGAGATCAGGCTGACGCCTGGCGAGCATTTCGCATATACGCGCATAACGTTTTGGATTCATAGCGCTAGTTTCGGTTACGGGTGACTTTAATAACGTCTGGCATCACGCGGATTTTGCGCATGATATTCGCCAGATGTACGCGATCGCGTGCGGTAAGGCGAATAAAGGTACTATAGACGCGACCATCTTTCTCTTCAGTATTCAGGCTTTGAATATTGGAGGTGGTGGTATTAATCGCCGCCGTCAGGTTAGCCAGCGCGCCCTGATGGTTAAACATTTCCACCTTGATTTCGGTAATGAATTCCTGCTCCGTCTCTTTGTCCCATTCGACCGCCATAAATTTCTCTGGCTCTTTCTGGTATCCACGGATATTACGGCAGGATTCATGGTGGATCACCAGTCCTTTACCTGGGCTGACGTGAGCGATGATCGGGTCGCCTGGGATCGGACGACAACACTTCGCAAAGGTGATAAGCACGCCATCCGCGCCTTTAATCGGCAGGTGGCCGTGATTCGATTGCGCAACGGTCGGCACCACGGCTTCGCCTTGCTGCAGATTTTTCGCGACCACTACGCTCATCGCGTTGCCGAGACCGATTTCCGCCAGCAGATCGTCAAGCGTTGCCAGCTTCATACGATCCAATTCGCGCTGAATATTTTCCTGCGGAATTTCCGCCAGCTTACGACTGCCGCCTAAAGCATGGTTAAGCAGACGACGGCCCAGGCTTACGGAGTCATCACGTTTGAGGTTTTTCAGCAACTGACGAATTTTAGCGCGCGCTTTAGAGCTGACGACAAAGTTCAGCCAGGCTGCGTTGGGACGCGCGCCCGGCGCGGTAATAATTTCGACGGTCTGACCGCTGCTAAGCGGCTGCGACAGCGGATAAGGCTGGCGGTCGACACGCGCGCCGACGCAGGCGTGGCCGATGTCAGTATGCACTGCATAGGCAAAATCCACCGGCGTAGCGCCAGCGGGCAGTTCGACAATGCGCCCTTCCGGGGTGAAAACGTAAATCTCATCCGGGAAGAGATCGGATTTTACGCTTTCGATAAATTCAAACGAACTACCGGCGCTCTGTTGTAGCTCCAGCAGGCTCTGCATCCAGCGCTGGGCGCGGATCTGCGCCGTGGTGCTGGTCTCACCGTGTTCTTTATACGCCCAGTGCGCCGCGACCCCCATTTCCGCCATCTGATCCATATCTTCGGTACGGATCTGGACTTCAACAGGAACGCCGTGCGGGCCGATCATCGAGGTGTGCAAAGACTGATAGCCGTTCGCTTTGGGAATGGCAATATAGTCTTTCACCCGTCCCGGACGCGGCTTATAGAGACTGTGCATCTGGCCGAGTACGCGATAGCAGGTATCGGAGTCATGAACGATGACGCGGAAAGCGTAAATGTCCATGATCGAGTGAAAACGCTGCTCTTTGAGCACCATTTTACAGTAGATCGAGTAAAGATGTTTTTCGCGACCGCTAACGCGACACGGAATTCCCGCCTCTTGCAAGCGTCCTTCGATTTCAGAGAGGATTTTTTGGATCATCTCTTTACGGTTGCCGCGCGCCGCTTTTACCACTTCTTTAATGACGCGGTAACGATTGGGATACAGCGCTTCAAAACCCAGCTCTTCCAGCTCGGTTTTAATGTGATGAATACCTAAACGGTGCGCCAGAGGACTGTAGATTTCCAGCGTTTCACGGGCAATACGACGACGTTTATCCGGGCGTAACGAGCCCAGCGTGCGCATGTTATGGGTACGGTCAGCAAGCTTAATGAGAATGACGCGGATATCCTGCACCATCGCCATAATCATTTTGCGAAAGTTTTCGGCCTGCGCCTCTTTCTTATCGCGGAACTTGAGCTTATCAAGTTTCGACACCCCCTCTACCAGCTCGGCAACGCTTTTACCAAAAAGCTGTTCCATGTCCTGATAGGTGGCGGGGGTATCTTCAATCACGTCATGCAGCAGAGCGGCCATCAGCGTTTCGTAGTCGAGTTTCATCTCGGCCAGAATACAGGCCACCGCTACCGGGTGCGTGATATAGGGTTCACCGCTTGAACGTGTCTGGCCCTCGTGAGCGTCACGTGCAACGAGATACGCCTGCCGAAGACGCTTAATCTGGTCTTCCGGCAGGTAGGTTTGAATCAGTTGATTCAGGCTTTCAAACAGATACAAGGGCGACCCGCTTTGTGATTAACGACGACCTTCAGCAATAGCGGTAACGGCTTGTAATTCAGCGGCTTCCTGCTCTTGCTGTTCCTGGCGCTCGCGGACGTCGAGGATCTGGTTGTTAATCAGACCTTCTTCGATTTCGCGCAGCGCGATAACGGTAGTTTTATCGTTTTCTTCCGGTACCAGCGGATCCTTTCCGCCTACCTGCATCTGACGAGCGCGACGCGCGGCGACCAGTACCAGGTCAAAACGGTTACCAATTTTCTCTACAGCGTCCTGAACAGTTACGCGTGCCATACTTAAAATGCTCCACAGGTGAAGAAATGACTGGGCATGATACTGAAAGTGGGTTCAGTCTGCCAACAATTTGCTGATTAAAGCGTCATGACGCTGCTTTTGGCGGCTCATACGCAGACGTTCAGCGCGAATGATGGTTTTCAAGTCGCTTAACGCGGTATCAAAGTCGTCATTCACAATAAGATAATCATATTCGGCGTAATGGCTCATTTCTGCAACCGCTTGCGCCATTCGTTTGGCAATGACTTCTTCGCTATCTTGCCCGCGGCCGCGTAAACGGCGATCCAATTCGATCTTTGATGGCGGCAAAATAAAAATGCTGCGTGCTTGCGGCATCTTTTCGCGAATTTGCTGGGCGCCCTGCCAGTCGATATCCAGAAAAACATCAACGCCGGTTGCCAGCACTTGCTCAATGGTTTCGCGCGAAGTGCCGTAGTAATTGCCAAACACTTCCGCGTGCTCCAGAAACGCCTCCCTGCCAATCATGGTTTTAAACTCATCATGATTTACAAAGAAATAGTGCTCACCGTGCACTTCACCCGGACGCGGCGCGCGCGTGGTATGTGAAACGGAAACCTGAGTGTCATACAACGGTTGGGTTTTTAATAAAGCCTGAATCAGGCTGGATTTACCCGCGCCACTGGGGGCAGAAACAATATAAAGCGTACCTTGAGCCATGAGTATCTTACGTCTGTGATTATCGAAATAGAGCCTTGATACGGGCTTATTATACACATCGCCGTTATGCGACGTAGTCTTTGTCACACTTTTTGCGCCAGATTATTGCATTTTGCGTCCCTTTTTCCGCTTTTATCGCGTCGTTGCAGCAACCCACCAAAAAATCTGGAAAGTGGCTCGGATGATGCATTTTTACCTGTCGGTTTTTATTCACTAAAGCGCTATACCTGCCGGGCAATGTGCGCAGGAGGTCGTGATGAGATTATGGAAAAGCATGGCGTGGGGAATTTTATTGTGGCATTCGCAGAGTGGGGCGCTTTGCCCGACCTGGCCGCCAGCAAGGGCCGCTGAAGAAATCGCCCGTTTACAGCAACAGCTCGCTGACTGGAATGACATCTACTGGAAACAAGGTGTTAGCGCGGTTGACGATAGTGTGTACGACCAACTCAGCGCAAGGCTGGTTCAGTGGCAACGCTGTGTTGGTCAGGATGTATCATCTACTCCGGTTTCACCGCCGTTAAACGGTACAACAATGCATCCTGTTGCGCACACGGGCGTACGCAAACTCGCGGACCGACAGGCGGTAGAACAGTGGATGCGCGGGCGCAGCGAGCTTTGGGTACAACCAAAAGTGGATGGCGTAGCGGTAACGCTGGTTTATCAAAACGGTAAACTGACCAGGGCTATCAGCCGGGGTAACGGACTACAAGGCGAGGACTGGACGCCAAAAATTCGCCTGATCCCCTCTATACCGCAGACAACACAAGGCGCGCTAGCTAACGCGGTGTTGCAGGGCGAAATCTTTCTACAGCGCGAGGGACATATCCAGCAACGAATGGGCGGGATGAATGCGCGCTCGAAAGTCGCAGGAATGTTAATGCGCCAGGATAACGCCTCCGCGCTAAATTCGTTGGGTATTTTTATTTGGGCGTGGCCGGACGGTCCGGCAAATATGCCCGAAAGGTTAAGCCAACTTGCTAAGGCTGGATTCAGTCTGACGAAGAAATATTCCCTGGCGGTAAAAGATGCCAGCGAGGTCGAGCGGGTGCGCCAGTCATGGCTGACGTCAGCGTTGCCCTTTGTGACGGATGGCGTAGTGATACGCATGGCTAAAGAACCCGCGTCACAACACTGGCGACCCGGGCAGGGCGACTGGCTGGCAGCATGGAAATATCCGCCAGTAGCGCAGGTCGCGCAAGTGAGCGCTATTCAGTTCTCGGTGGGGAAAAGCGGCAAAATTACCGTAGTAGCGTCGCTTGTCCCCGTTATACTGGATGATAAGCGGGTTCAGCGGGTCAATATCGGTTCTGTGAAGCGTTGGGAAGCGTGGGATATCGCGCCGGGCGATCAGATCCTGGTGAGTCTGGCCGGGCAAGGCATTCCCCGACTTGATGAGGTCGTCTGGCGGAGTCGTGAGCGGAGTAAGCCTGTACCGCCTGATAGCCATTTCAACTCGCTGACCTGCTTTTACGCGTCGGCAACGTGTCAGGAACAGTTTATCTCCAGGCTGGTATGGTTGGGGTCACGGTCGGCGTTGGGTCTGGACGGAATGGGTGAAGCCAGTTGGCGGGCCTTGCATCAGACGCATCGCTTTGAGCATATCTTCTCCTGGCTTGCCCTGACGTCAGCGCAAATAGCCAATACGCCAGGCTTTGCTAAAGGAAAAAGCGAGCAGATATGGCGGCAATTTAACCTGGCGCGCCGGCAGTCGTTTACCCGCTGGATCATGGCGATGGATATCCCCTTAACGCAGGCCGCATTACAGGCCAGCGGCGATCGCTCATGGGAGCAGTTATTAATGCGAACAGAGCAACACTGGCGGCAGTTGCCAGCGACGGGCGAGCGTCGTGCCGGGAGAGTTAGCGACTGGCGGGATAATCCGCAGATCAAAGCGCTGAGCAGATGGCTGTCTGCTCAGCATATTCCCGGATTTGGGTCTTAGTGCCCTTCATGGCGGTAATAAAATACCGGCAGGCCAAGTTTAAGACGTAGCGCTAATAACCTTGCTGTAAAGCCAAACAGTAACGTAGAGATAACGACGACATCCGGATTCATGACGTAATGTTGTAGCGCAATATAGAGCACCGCCGAGGCGAACGAAATGCCGGCATATAGTTCTTTTTGAAACACCAGTGGAATGCGTTTGCAGAACATATCGCGGAGCACGCCGCCAAAGACGCCGGTAGTGACGGCGGCCACCACGGCGATAATTGGCCCTTCGCCCATATCAAGGGCTATCTGAGCGCCAATAATAGAGAAAACCACCAACCCCAGCGCGTCAAGTACCAGGAAAAGCTTGCGTAAATAGGGCATGACGGGAGCAACAATGGTGGTCAATACAGCGGCAGTCGCCACAATAATGACATATTCGGGATGCTTCACCCAACCCAGCGGATAGTGACCGAGCAGAATGTCGCGAACCGAGCCTCCACCAATGGCGGTGGCGGTAGCAATAATAATTACGCCGAATGTATCCATGCGACGGCGACCCGCAGCGAGTGCGCCCGTCATGGCCTCGGCAGTGATGCCAATTAAATAAAGAACGTGCAACAGCATGATTTCCCCCTAATTTACTGGGGGCGAAGATTAACGATTTGTGCGCTGTATCACGATTGAGATTTTCTAAGGCATTATACGATTAATAAATTTTAGTAATGATTTTAAATTTATGGTTAATAATTATTTATTATATATATCAATAAATTGCACATAATTTTTGTGGTTTATTGTATGCAAGGTTTTTCTGTTTTGACTTAGATAAATTACCTGAACGGCGCCCTGGACGCGCCGCCGGTGAGTCATTTCATTATGGCTGCTGTGCGGTAAGTTGTGTGATGAAGCGCTGGCGCGAGCGTTCCACATACTGTTGCAAGCCATTGGAATCAAAGAATGCCTGTGTATCGCCGTTGCGAAGTTGCTGTCGTTTCTCCAGTAGCCCGAAGCGGTCACCTTTGTTGGCAATAAAGATATCAACATGCTGGGCGGCCAGTGTCTTAAAGCTACCTTGAATATCAGTAACCAGGTCAGGGTAATTTTTGTTGTTAATCAGCAGATAGTCAGGTGTGGCGAGACTATCTGCGTAAATTAGCGTCTTGCCGTTGCGGAGCGTTACGCGCCAGGAGGTTGAGCCGGGTAGATGTCCAGGCGTGAATAGTGCTGTCACGGTTATCCCTCCGAGGCTGATGCTTTCCTGGTTGTGGATAATTTTATCAGTGGTGACGGGCGGGAAGGGGAGCGCATCGCCAAGCGCAAAATCCTCTCGTCCACCCCTCGCCATCTGATCGGCGTTGGGTTGGCTGGCGACCAATTGTGCGCCGCTCCACGCTTTCAAACGTGCCATGCCCCCCGCTTGATCCAGCCGCGCATGGCTGTTCAATAGATAGCGTATGTCTGTGAGGCGGAATCCTGCCGCTTCAATATTCGCTTTAATTTGCGGTGCACTTTCATCCAACCCCGCATCAATAAGAATATGCCCTGCCGGAGTGGTCAGCAGAATAGAAGAGAGATTTTCCGTGCCGACATACCACACGCCTTCTGTGATTTGAAACGGCTTCATAGGCTTAGCCCACGCTTTAAACAGTGATAACGGAGGCGCGGGTGATAACGGTTGTGAAGGATCTAATGCCGCCATGGCAGGAAGTGCTGATGTTGAAAATATACATACAAAGAATAATGCATAGCGATTCATAATGTTCTCCTGATTGAAGCGCCCGCAGTATACCTGGCAGTAATTTAGCCAGGTTCAATAAGAGAGACGTTTAATGAACTTGCTGCAAATGGATATGAATCTGTTAAAAGTACTGTATGTACTGCTGGAGACGAGCTCTACGGGGAAAACGGCGCAAAAGCTGGCTTTGTCGCCTTCTGCGGTAAGTCATGCGCTAATGAGATTGCGCGATGCGCTAAACGACCCGTTGTTTCGACGGGAAGGGAACCGCCAGATTGCTACGCCTTATGCGCAGGCGCTGCGTGACAAATTGGCGCCTGTGTTTGTTTCGCTTAATGAGGAGCTGTTTGGCGATAAAGAGAACGGCTCCCGTTGTTTCCGGGTGGTACTTCCTCCCGCATTGAACGCGCTGCTTACGCCCGTTCTCGCAGAGAAAGGTCATCTTCATCAGGCGGTGATCGAGTGCCTTCCTTTTGCCCGCCGACCCTGGCGTGATGAACTGTTGGATAGCTCGGTTGATTTGGTGCTGGCAATTGGCGACCATCAAAAGCAGGTCAGCGCTCTGCATTACGAGCGGGTGGGGACTACGCGTTTGATCGCGGTTTATGGCGCGCCATTGCGTTCACGTCTGGAGAATGCCACAGCGTTGAATTTTGCTGATCTACAGCATTATCAACACATTTACTGTTTGCCGTGGACAAAAGAGAACAATGAACTGGACAGGCAGCAGGCTCGTGCCGGGTTTGAACGTCCGCTGGCGTTTGTTTGTCATGATTACAGTCAACTTGCGCCTGCTGTCCAGTCGGCGCCGCTAATGGCGATTGTACCGCGCCCCTGGTATGAAAATTTATCCGATAAGCGCGGTCTTTTTGTCCTGCCGCTTGCCGGGGAGCAGGCGGAAGGCGCTATTTTTATGCAGTATCGGGCTTCGACGGTAGAGTGGAAGCGGCGCCTTATCGACGCTATTCGCCGGAAATTAAAAACGTACTACCGATAAACGAGAGCCCGCATAAGGCGGGCTCTGTGACATATTGAGCGCCAGAATTATTCAATATTCTGGATTTGCTCGCGCATTTGCTCGATCAACACTTTTAATTCAATAGCGGAGTTAGTTACATCAGCGTTGATGGATTTGGAGGCCAGGGTGTTCGACTCACGGTTAAATTCTTGCATCATGAAGTCCAGACGGCGACCTACCGCCTCTTTTTTCTTCAGAATGTTGTAAGTCTCTTTGACGTGCGCTTCCAGACGATCCAGCTCTTCCGCCACATCAATGCGTTGCGCCATCATCACCAGCTCTTGCTCCAGACGGTTGTTTTCCAACTGAACCTGAGCATCTTCCAGCTTCGCGACCAGGCGCTCACGCTGCCATTGCAGGATTTCCGGCATATGCGCGCGGACTTTCGCTACTTCGGCGCTGACGCCTTCCAGCCGTTGTTCAATCAGCGCTTTCAGCGCCTGGCCTTCCGTTTCGCGCGCGACGATAAAGTCATCCAGCGTACCGTCCAGCGCGGCTAAAATTTCTGCGGCAATCGCGTCCAGATCCTGCTCTTGCGCCGCCATGACACCTGGCCAGCGCAAAATATCAACCGGATTGATTTCCCCTTCGTCGCTCTGCATTTTGACCCAGTTTGCGGCGCTAACTAATTGTTTCGCGAGCTTTTCATTCAGAATAAGCTCGCCTTGCGCGCTGGCATCGGGTTCAAAACGCAGCATACATTCGACTTTGCCGCGCGTCAGGCGTGTACGAATGCGTTCGCGCACGACGGGTTCAAGACTACGGAACTGTTCCGGCAGACGAAAGTAAGTTTCCAGATAACGCTGGTTTACCGAGCGCATTTCCCAGGTCGCGCTACCCCATTCACCCTTGATTTCACGCCGGGCGTAGGCGGTCATACTGCGGATCATAGATGTTCCCGTTTTTAAAGGAGAGATGAGGGGATTATAGCTATCCAGGCCTTGTCAGGATAGGAATAACCATCGGAAGTCCGTATAATGCGCAGCCACATTCGTTTTAAGCCGGAGATCTCAATATGCGTCCAGCAGGCCGTAGCGCTAATCAGGTGCGTCCCGTAACCCTGACCCGTAACTATACAAAACACGCTGAAGGCTCGGTACTGGTCGAATTTGGAGATACCAAAGTGTTGTGCACCGCCTCTATTGAAGAAGGCGTCCCACGTTTTCTGAAAGGACAAGGCCAGGGGTGGATCACCGCAGAGTATGGCATGTTGCCTCGCGCTACCCATACCCGTAATGCGCGTGAAGCAGCAAAGGGTAAGCAGGGCGGTCGTACTATGGAAATTCAGCGTTTGATCGCGCGTGCGCTGCGTGCGGCGGTCGATCTGAAAACGCTCGGCGAATTTACCATTACGCTGGACTGCGATGTAATCCAGGCCGATGGCGGCACGCGTACAGCGTCTATTACCGGTGCCTGCGTGGCGTTGGCGGATGCGCTGAATAAATTGGTTGCCAACGGTAAGCTGAAAACCAATCCGATGAAAGGCATGGTGGCGGCGGTTTCCGTAGGCATCGTTAACGGCGAAGCGATCTGCGATCTGGAATATGTTGAAGATTCCGCCGCAGAAACCGACATGAACGTCGTGATGACTGAAGACGGCCGCATTATTGAAGTACAGGGTACCGCGGAAGGCGAGCCGTTCAGCCATGAAGAACTTCTCACTTTGTTGGCGCTGGCCCGAGGGGGAATTGAATCCATTGTGGCGACGCAGAAGGCGGCGTTAGAAAATTGATTTTAAGGCGACTGAAAAGTCGCCTTTTTTTTGTCCGTAAATTTCGTAAATGATGAAAGTAAGAAAAGGAGCGAATCCATGAAACCGTATCAGCGCCAGTTTATTGAGTTTGCGCTTAACAAGCAGGTACTAAAGTTTGGCGAGTTTACGCTGAAATCCGGGCGCAAAAGCCCCTATTTCTTCAACGCCGGGCTGTTTAATACCGGGCGCGACCTGGCGTTGTTAGGCCGTTTTTATGCCGAAGCGCTGGTGGATTCCGGTATTGAATTTGATCTGCTGTTTGGCCCCGCGTACAAAGGTATTCCGATCGCGACGACGACGGCGGTTGCGCTGGCGGAACATCACGATAAAGACCTGCCGTACTGCTTTAACCGCAAAGAGGCAAAAGATCATGGCGAAGGCGGGAGTCTGGTGGGCAGCGCGCTACAGGGCCGCGTGATGCTGGTGGATGACGTGATTACCGCAGGTACGGCGATTCGCGAGTCGATGGAGATTATTCAGGCGCACGGGGCTACGCTGGCTGGCGTACTGATTTCGCTGGATCGTCAGGAACGTGGCCGCGGCGAGATTTCCGCGATTCAGGAAGTGGAGCGCGACTATGGCTGTAAGGTTATCTCCATCATTACGCTGAAAGACCTGATTGCCTATCTGGAAGAAAAACCTGATATGGCTGAGCATCTGGCGGCTGTGCGAGCATACCGGGAAGAATTTGGCGTGTAAGCGAATTGCCCGGTGGCGCTTTACCGGGCTTATGTTTCTTTCGCCTGGATAAGGCGTGAGCCTCTATCCAGTCAGCGTTACTGTAGCTGAGCGGCAATGAGCGGCCAGCGGGCGTCGAAATCGTCCGTTGGGCGGTATTTAAATTCGCTACGCACGAACCGTGAAAGCATACCTTCACAGAAGGCTAACAGTTGGCTTGCCAGCAGATTTTCATCCGTCGTGTAGCCTTCGCCTTCACGCATTCTTTTTTCTCGTAGCACCTGGCGGAGCTGCGCTTCGATGCGTTCAAAAAGCTGATTAATGCGCCCCTGCAGGCGATCCTGTTCAAACATCAGCGCGTGCCCGGTAAGAATGCGCGTCAGGCCAGGGTTGCGTTCGCCAAAACCCAGAATCAGCAACACAATCAGGCGCAAACGCGTGCTGGTGTTTTTTTCATCTTTTAAAATCAGATTGATACGGGTAATCAGACTATCTTCGATAAACTCAATCAGGCTATCGAACATGCGGGTCTTGCTGGGAAAATGGCGGTATAGCGCCGCTTCGGAAACGCCGACCGAGGCCGCCAGTTTTGCCGTCGTGATGCGTTGGCTTCCATCGCTGGATTCAAGCATCAGCGCCAGTGACTGAAGTATTTCTTCGCGACGATTCCTTTTCGCAGTTTGTTTTTCTGCCATGTTACAAAATACCCCTGAAAATAAGCACTTGCCAGGCGAGCACCCACGCTATAACCGCAAACTAAGCGCTTGCGGCAGTATTATGACGTTATGGGGATGCGTAAAATTTACTTACGGCCAGAATGACCGAAGCCGCCCTCGCCACGTTCGGTGGCGTCAAATGCTTCCACCAGATTAAATTCGGCCTGAACGACCGGAACAAACACCATTTGCGCGATACGTTCGCCCGGTTCAATGGTAAAACTGTCCTGACCACGGTTCCAGATCGAAACCATCAGTTGCCCCTGATAATCGGAATCAATCAGCCCGACCAGGTTGCCCAGCACGATACCATGTTTATGGCCCAGGCCCGAACGCGGCAACATGACTGCCGCCAGTGATGGATCGGCGATATGAATGGCCAATCCGGTAGGCACCAACGTCGTTGCGCCAGGCGCCAGTTCTACGGCGTCGTCGAGACAGGCGCGCAGGTCAAGCCCGGCAGAACCAGAAGTAGCATAAGTCGGCAGCGGAAACTGCTGACCAACACGCGGGTCCAGAATCTTAACGTCGATTTTTTTCATCATAACGGGTCACGATCTCGTCGAGTAATAATTGGCCCAGGAGTTCTTTTCGCTCAAGCGGTAAGACTTTATCTCCATCCTGCCAGAAAAGGTGTAAAGCGTTTTTATCGCTATTAAATCCCTGATTTGAAAGAGAAACATCATTTGCACAAATCAGGTCAAGGTTCTTACGGATACGTTTTTGCCGGGCGTATTCTTCCACATTATTCGTTTCCGCGGCAAACCCAACAACGTAGGGTCGATTGTCACTGAGTGCGGCCACCCCGGCGACAATGTCCGGGTTTTTGACCATTTTTATTAGTAATTCATCACCTTGCGCCGCCTGTTTTTTGATTTTTTCACTGGCGATAGTCTCTGCGCGATAGTCAGCCACGGCGGCGCAGCTAATGAAAATGTGCTGCTGTTGAACGGCGGCCTGAACAGCGGCTTCCATGTCCAGCGCGGTTATGACATCCACCCGTTTTACAAAAGGCGGCGTTGGTAACGAAACGGGACCGGAGACCAGCGTGACATTTGCGCCGCGACGCGCGGCGGCCGCCGCAATAGCGAAGCCCATTTTACCGGAGCTGTGGTTGGAAATATAACGCACCGGGTCGAGCGGTTCGCGCGTCGGGCCTGCCGTAATCATGATATTAAGATGTCGCAGATCGTTGACGGCAGCGAAATGCGCGGCGGCCTTATCAACGATAACTAATGGGTCCAGCATTCGGCCTGGGCCTACATCGCCGCACGCCTGACTGCCGCTATCCGGCCCCCAAATGAACAGGCCGCGAGAGGCGAGCACCTCCAGATTATGTTGCGTAGCGGCAGCGCGGTACATCTGTTGGTTCATGGCCGGAAGAACGGCCACCGGGGCTGGCGTCGCCAGGCAAATGGTGGAGACTAAATCATTAGCCATACCCGATGCTACACGGGCGATCAGGTCGGCGGTCGCGGGGGCAAGAATCACCAGGTCGGCCCATTTCCCCAACTCGATATGCCCCATCGCGGCTTCAGCGGCAGGGTCAAGCAGACTGTCGGATACGGGATAGCCCGACACTGCCTGTAAGCTCAGGGGGGTAATAAAGGCTTTTGCCGCCTCGGTCATTGCCACGCGCACGTCAGCGCCGCGCTCACGTAAACGGCGCACCAGCTCCGGCGTTTTATACGCAGCGATACCGCCGCTAACGCCGAGAACAATTTTTTTACCGGCCAGGCTCATCATGTCTTTCCTGTTGGGTGACTTTGAAAGGCGGCTATTTTATCACAATCTCTACGGCGTCGTGTCTTTGCCTGCGCTCCACTTTGCGAGGCGCTACGCAAGAACAAAATCGGGGCGTCGATCTCTCCCAAAGGCTGTGCCACTATGCCGCTTCCTTAAAAAAGGAGGTGCGCGTATGGATACGTTGGACGAATTATTACCGCGTGAAAAAATGCTCAGATCCGGCATTGCTTCCCTCAGCGACGTGGAGCTGCTGGCGCTTTTTTTACGTACCGGCACGCCGGGAAAAGATGTTATGACGTTGGCAAAAGAGATATTGCAGCACTTTGGGTCGCTGTATGGCCTGCTGTCGGCGGACTTTGCGCAGTTTCGCGGCGTAAACGGCATCGGCCTGGCGAAATTCGCGCAGTTGAAAGGCATTGCTGAGCTGGCAAGGCGCTATTACAGCGTGCGCATGAATGAGGAAAGTGCGTTGCTGAGTCCGGAAATGACGCGGGAATTTCTGCAAAGCCAACTGACGGGCGAAGAGCGTGAGATCTTTCTGGTGATCTTCCTTGATGCCCAGCACCGGGTGCTTCAGCACAGCCGCCTGTTTTCCGGCACGCTTAACCACGTAGAGGTGCATCCGCGTGAGATTGTTCGGGAAGCGATTAAACTCAATGCTTCAGCGGTCATTCTGGCGCATAACCACCCTTCAGGCTGCGCAGAGCCAAGTAAAGCAGATAAACTTATCACTGAGCGCGTGATAAAGTGTTGCCAGTTTATGGATATCCGGGTGCTCGATCACCTGATAATTGGGCGCGGAGAGTACGTTTCTTTTGCCGAACGCGGCTGGATTTAAGATTCTTTGCGCGATCCATCGGGATCTTTGTCTGTTCGGGACTTGAGCATATCGCCGGGTCAGCGTATACTACGCCACCTTTGAGAATCTCGGGTTTGGCATTTGGGCCTGGCAATCGAGAGTTCAATAGAACTGCGCGATGACCAGGCTGTAAAGCCTGACGAGGCGCCGATACCCCATACGAAGCTCGAGCTAATTTGATTTTTGGAGAATAGACATGTCCCGAGTCTGCCAAGTTACTGGCAAGCGTCCGGTGACCGGTAACAACCGTTCCCACGCACTGAACGCGACTAAACGCCGTTTCCTGCCTAACCTGCACTCTCACCGTTTCTGGGTTGAGAGCGAGAAGCGTTTTGTCACCCTGCGTGTATCTGCTAAAGGTATGCGTATCATCGATAAAAAAGGCATCGAAACAGTTCTGTCTGAACTGCGTGCCCGTGGCGAAAAGTACTAAGTACTAAGAGGAAATAAATCATGGCTAAAGGTATTCGTGAGAAAATCAAGCTGGTTTCTTCTGCTGGTACTGGTCACTTCTATACCACTACGAAGAACAAACGTACTAAACCGGAAAAACTGGAACTGAAAAAATTCGATCCAGTTGTCCGTCAGCACGTGATCTACAAAGAAGCGAAAATCAAATAATTCTCGCTTTGATGTAACAAAAACCTCGCTTCGGCGGGGTTTTTTGTTTTCTGGCCGTCCCCATATTAATGAGACCTGCCATACAGCCGGAGACGTTATGCCTGAATTACCCGAAGTTGAAACCAGCCGCCGGGGTATTGAACCCCATTTAGTTGGCGCTACTATCCTGCACGCCCATATCCGTAACGGCCGTCTGCGCTGGCCGGTTTCAGACGAAATTTATCGTCTGAGCGATACACCTGTCCTTAGCGTTCAGCGTCGTGCTAAATATCTACTGCTGGAATTGCCTGACGGCTGGATAATTATTCACCTGGGGATGTCGGGAAGCTTGCGGATACTGCCGGAAGCGCTGCCGGCGGAAAAACACGACCATGTCGATTTGGTGATGAGCAATGGCAAAATTCTACGTTATACCGATCCTCGCCGCTTTGGCGCCTGGTTATGGACCAAAGAGCTGGAAGGGCATAACGTACTGGCGCATCTGGGACCGGAGCCGCTAAGCGATGAGTTTAATGGCGAATATTTGCAGCAGAAATGCGCGAAGAAGAAGACGGCGATTAAACCCTGGCTGATGGATAACAAGCTGGTGGTCGGCGTGGGGAATATCTACGCCAGCGAGTCGCTGTTTGCCGCTGGTATTCACCCTGACCGCCTGGCGTCGTCACTCTCGACAGAGGAGTGCGACCTGCTGGCGCGGGTGATTAAAGCCGTTTTGCTGCGCTCTATCGAACAAGGCGGGACAACGCTGAAGGATTTTCTGCAAAGCGATGGGAAACCGGGCTATTTTGCGCAGGAGTTGCAGGTGTACGGGCGCAAAGGCGAGCCGTGTCGGGTATGCGGTACGCCGATAGTCGCAACGAAACACGCACAGCGTGCGACGTTCTATTGCCGTCACTGTCAGAAGTAAAACGCCAGGCCCGGCAAGGAAGGAAACTTATTTCAACTTATCCATTAGCGCCTGATGCACATTGTCCGGCAGAAAGTGGGTCACATCGCCCTGATGGCGTGCCA
This sequence comes from Salmonella sp. 741265073_HBA, assembly GCF_046569105.1. Classification (NCBI taxonomy): domain Bacteria; kingdom Pseudomonadati; phylum Pseudomonadota; class Gammaproteobacteria; order Enterobacterales; family Enterobacteriaceae; genus Salmonella; species Salmonella sp. 741265073_HBA. The sequence goes on from NZ_JBKFRY010000010.1 coordinate 91,897, forward strand.
CTTCTTTGACCAGCGACGATGAAATAAACGACCACTCTTTGGACGGCATCAGGAAAACGCTTTCCAGTTGCGGCATCAGATGGCGATTCATATGCGCCAACTGCATTTCATATTCAAAATCCGCCACCGCGCGCAGACCACGAATCAGGATATTCGCCCGTCTGTCGCGGGCGAAATTGGCCATCAGGTCGCTAAAGCCCACCACCTCTACGTTACCCAAGTGTGCGGTCGCTTTTTGCGCCAGCGCCACACGTTCGTCCAGGGTGAACATGGGTTTCTTGCCGGGGCTGGCGGCGATGGCCAGAATGACATGGTCGAACATCTGCGTTGCGCGCGTCACAATATCGAGATGACCGTTAGTAATCGGATCAAACGTGCCTGGATAAATCGCCCGTTTTTGCATGACAGTCCTCAATGCGTTTTCGGTGGCAGATAAGGTTCCAGCAGTTGCAGCAGACGCTGGAGCGCGCCCTGATTTTGATACAGCACTTCAACTGCGTGACGTCCGTAGAAATTACGATAATCAGCGTCGGTCAGTAAAGAGGAAACTTCTTTTGCCAGCGTAGCCGCATCGGTAATCGTGATAAGTCCGCTCGCCTGATCCAGACGGGCGCAAATATCTTTAAAGTTAAAGGTATGCGGACCCATCAGTACCGGAATCGCATGAGCGGCGGCCTCCAGCGGGTTGTGACCGCCGCGTTCAACCAGCGAACCACCAACAAAGGCGAGATCGGCAATGCCATAGAGCAACATTAATTCGCCCATGGTATCGCCTACCACGACCTGGGTGCTGGCGGACGGCACTTCGCCCGAAGAGCGAGTGATGTAGCTTAACCCTGCCTGACGCACAAGATTGATAGCATCCGGGAACCGTTCCGGATGGCGGGGCACCAGAATCAGTAATAAATTCGGGAATTGATGTAATAACGCCTGGTGAGCGGCGATAACGATACTCTCTTCGCCATCGTGGGTGCTGGTGGCAATCCAGACCGGACGGTGCGGCGCCCACTGGCGGCGTAGCGTAACGGCTTTAGCCGCCAGCTGCGGCGTAACTGAAATATCAAATTTCAGACTGCCGGTGACCGTGACCTGATTGTTCTTCGCGCCCAATGCCACAAAGCGTTCGCCATCTTCTTCGTTTTGCGCGGCAATCAGGGTGATACGGCGCAGGAGCGTACGGACAAACTTGCCAAGCTTCGCATAACCCGCGGCGGAGCGGGCGGAAAGCCGCGCATTAGCGATAACCAGCGGAATATGACGTTTGTGCAGCGCAGCAATCAGATTTGGCCAGAGCTCAGTCTCCATGATCAATACCAGCTTAGGATCAATCTCATTGAGGAAACGATTGAGCGCATCGGGCAAATCATAAGGCAAGTAAACGTGCTGAACATCGTTGCCAAAGGCGGACTGGACGCGCTCCGAGCCGGTCGGCGTCATGGTCGTTACGGTAATAGGCAGATCGGGATAGCGATGACGTAGAGCGCGGACCAATGGGATGGCCGCCAGAGTTTCGCCCACCGAGACGGAATGCAGCATGATTCCGCCCGGTTTCAACGGACGGCGATAGAATCCGTAGCGTTCACCCCAACGTTTACGATAGGCCGGCGCTTTACGTCCACGCACCCAAAGCCGTATCCAGATCAGAGGCTGAATAAGGTAGAGAAGAGCGGTGTAAAGCAATTCGAGCATAGTAAATAGCTGACTTATGGATGTGCTGGGGATTCTATGTATTTAGCCTGGGCTTTACCATTACTTTTCCCATTTTTGCGCCAAATTGGCTCAGAAGCGAGGATTCCAGGCGCTGAACCCCATTATTTTTGCATTTTTACGCAATCCATTGAAATTTGCCGCCCTTGTCGCCCCAGACAATGGGAATGACCATTCACAAGAGAGGGATAAATTAATATCTCTTTGAATTTATGATTAAAAAAATGATTGTGTATAAAAATTATTCGTATCGGATTGCTGCGAAAGAAGTGTTACACTAGCGCATCTAAAATGAGTGCGGTATTAGCCATCGGGTTGCTGTGAAGCCTGGGGCGGTAGCGTGCTTTTTTCTGCTTATTTATCCGGACAATTTCAACCAAAGAGTCGCTTGTGGAAAAGCCATTTCGAAGAATTCTGATTATAAAAATGCGTTTTCATGGAGACATGTTACTTACCACTCCTGTCATCAGCACGCTGAAGCAGAATTATCCCGATGCAAAAATCGATGTGCTTCTTTACCAGAACACCATACCGATATTGTCGGAAAATCCGGAGATTAATGCACTCTACGGCATCAGTAACAAAGGCGCAGGAACAAAAGAGAAGATCAAAAACGCGCTATCGCTAATCAAAAAATTGCGTGCTAACTCGTATGATCTGGTCGTCAATCTCACCGATCAGTGGAGCGTGGCGCTTATTGTGCGTTTTTTAAACGCAAAAATAAAAATCTCGCAGGATTTCGGTAATCGCCAGTCTGCTTTATGGAAAAAGAGCTTTACGCATTTAGTACCTTATGCGGGAGAACATGCTGTTGAGCGCACATTATCCGCGTTAAAGCCGTTAGCGCTAAAACAGTATGTCACGGAAACCACCATGAGCTATCGCCCGGAACATTGGGAAAACATGCGACAACAGCTCAAACAACTTGGTGTGACCCGACAATATGTTGTTATTCAGCCTACGGCACGGCAGCTATTTAAGTGCTGGGATAATGATAAATTCTCTCAGGTTATTGATGCCGTGCAGCGCCGCGGTTATCAGGTTGTACTGACGTCAGGCCCGGCCGCAGACGAGATGGCCTGCGTGGATGCTATTGCACGCGGCTGTGAGACAAAACCGGTTACTGGTCTGGCGGGTAAAACTCGCTTTCCTGAATTGGGCGCGTTGATTGACCATGCGGATCTCTTTATCGGCGTTGATTCGGCCCCTGGTCATATTGCCGCAGCAGTCAAAACGCCGGTCATTTGCCTTTTCGGCGCGACGGATCATGTGTTCTGGCGTCCCTGGACCGACGACATCATTCAGTTTTGGGCAGGAAATTATCAGCCGATGCCTGAACGGCATGAGCTTGATCGTAATAAAAAATACCTTTCCGTGATTCCAGCTGAAGATGTTATCGCCGCGACGGAAAAAATGCTGCCGCATGAGGCACGCCCCATAGATTTGGACAGCCTGCTATGAGAGTTGCCTTTTGCTTATATAAATATTTTCCTTTTGGCGGTCTGCAGCGTGATTTTATGCGCATTGCCCAAACCGTGGCGGCGCGAGGGCATCAGGTTCGTGTTTATACTCAGTCATGGGAAGGGGAATGCCCGGATAATTTTGAATTAATCCGCGTGCCGGTTAAATCCCGGACGAACCACGGTCGTAACGCAGAATATTATGCCTGGGTGCAACACCATTTGCACGACCACCCTGTCGATCGGGTGGTTGGATTCAATAAGATGCCGGGCCTTGATGTGTATTACGCCGCAGACGTGTGTTACGCCGAAAAAGTCGCACAGGAAAAAGGATTTTTCTATCGCCTGACATCACGCTATCGGCATTATGCTGCTTTTGAACGCGCCACGTTTGAACACGGCAAGCAGACGCAACTATTAATGCTGACGAATAAGCAGATTGCTGACTTCCAAAAACATTATCAGACTGAAGCGGAGCGTTTCCATATTCTTCCACCGGGGATTTACCCGGACAGAAAATATAGCCAACAGATCCCAAACAGTCGTCAAATTTATCGTCAGAAAAATGGTATCTCAGAACAGCAAAAATTACTGTTGCAAGTAGGGTCTGACTTCACCCGTAAAGGTGTGGATCGCTCTATTGAAGCGCTGGCATCGCTACCCGAATCTTTACGGCAAAATACGGTGCTCTATGTTGTCGGGCAGGATAAGCCGAAGAAGTTTGCCGCACTGGCTGAAAGAAGCGGCGTTGGCACGAATGTGCATTTTTTCTCCGGACGTAATGATATCGCGGAGTTAATGGCGGCAGCCGACCTTTTACTGCATCCAGCCTATCAGGAAGCTGCTGGTATTGTTTTGCTGGAAGCCATTACTGCTGGTTTGCCGGTGCTGACAACCGCGGTGTGCGGTTATGCACATTATATTGTGGATGCAAACTGTGGCGAAGCGATGACGGAACCTTTTCGCCAGGATGCGCTAAATGAGGTTTTACTCAAAGCGCTGACACAGCCTTCCTTACGCAACGCCTGGGCTGAAAATGCGCGGTATTATGCTGATACCCAGGATTTATACAGCTTACCGGAGAAGGCCGCAGATATTATTACAGGTGATTTAGATGGTTGAGCTGAAAGCGCCGTTAACCACACTATGGCGCGGTAAAGATGCTTTTGAGGAAGTGAAAACGTTACAGGGCGAAGTGTTCAGAGAGCTGGAGACGCGTCGAACATTGCGGTTTGAGCTGGACGGCAAAAGCTACTTCCTGAAGTGGCATAAAGGCACTTCGCTGAAAGAAATTGTGAAGAACCTGATTTCGTTACGTATGCCTGTTCTGGGCGCTGACAGAGAATGGCACGCCATTCATCGTCTACATGAGCTGGGCGTTGATACGATGCACGGCGTTGGTTTTGGTGAAAAAGGCGTAAACCCGCTAACCAGAACATCATTTATTATCACCGAAGATTTAACGCCCACCATTAGCCTTGAAGACTACTGTGCTGACTGGGCTGTTAATCCACCGGACGCGCAGGTGAAGTGGATGATCATTAAGCGTGTTGCGACTATGGTACGTAAAATGCACGCCGGGGGAATTAACCATCGTGACTGTTATATTTGCCACTTTCTTCTGCATTTACCTTTCACAGGTCGTGAAGAGGATTTAAAAATCTCCGTAATCGACCTGCATCGCGCGCAGATACGTCAGCACGTTCCCCTTCGCTGGCGTGACAAAGATTTAATTGGGCTTTATTTTTCTTCAATGAATATTGGCCTGACTCAGCGAGATATATTCCGGTTTATGCGTGAGTATTTCTCTCTCCCCCTGCGAGAGATTTTACAAAAAGAATCGGGGTTGATTCACCTGGCGGATGTTAAAGCCGCTCGAATCAAAGAAAGAACAATAAGAAAAAATCTTTAATATAAAAATTATATTTTTAAATAGCTTAGAGGCTATATGTTTCTATTCATATGCATGACTAATTTGCAATTATTGATTGCACGGTCAATTATAGAAAAAGAGCGGTTGAAAAAAGTTGATGTTTTATTTATCGGCGATGTAGATAACGTAAAAAATCAGTACTATTTAAAAAAAATTCAGCCGTTATGTCGGCACTCAGAGATCGTCCCGCAGGTAGAAAAATTTTCGACATTTAAAACGATTCAAAGAACACGGTATGCTAAAAAAATCATGGAAAAGTATGCCAGAGAATATCATACCGTTTTCTTCGCGAATTTTCATGTCCCGCTTATACACCATATTTTATCTTGTATCACTTTTTCTGAAATAAAAACCTTTGATGATGGTACAAATAATATCAATCAGAAAAGTATAATGTATGAAAATAAGAATATAAACGCCACATCGAAGTTAATACGAAAGCTGATGGGGCGTAAATATCATAAAGATGAAATATTAAAGTTAGACGCAAAACATTATACTCTATTTCCTAATAGAACCAACATAATTGAAAAGACCGAAGGAATTATATTGGTACACCATAACGGTCTTCCTGATACGAATAATGGCTTTAAAAAAGTATTATTGGGAACTGTATATACTGATGCGTTAAAAAATAAAGAAGATGAGTGTGTTTTTCTTCAGCATCTTCAGCGGTTTATTAAAAAAGAAACGGTTGATATATATATTCCTCACCCTCGATATGACTCTCATCAGTTTAATGGTGTATTGAATGTTAACTCTGAAATGATAGCCGAGGACATTATTTTAGAATATCTGGAACAAGGGATATCATTAGAGATATATGGATTTAATAGCACAGTTCAGTATAACCTAAATAATATCTCAACTATCAAAAACTATAAAATAACCAGCCCTTTTCTAAAAGATAGCTTTAATCATGGACTGGGGTTCGATTTTAATCAGGTCTCAGTATAAATATAGTGTTGATTGGGTTTGTTCTTACAGAATTTTAAAAGTGAAGGAAGCCGAATAACATGAGTGTCAGCAAATGGTGACTTCATTGAAAATAGCATTTATAGGCGAAGCGGTATCTGGTTTTGGAGGGATGGAAACCGTTATTAGCAACGTTATCCATACGTTTGAAAATAGCTCTCCGAAAATCAACTGTGAAATGTTTTTCTTTTGTCGTAATGACAAAATGGATAAAGCATGGCTAAAAGAGATTAAATATGCGCAATCATTCTCAAATATAAAATTAAGTTTTCTTCGTCGAGCTAAGCATATTTATAATTTTAGTCAGTGGCTGAAAGAAACGTCACCGGATATTGTGATATGTATTGATGTCATCTCATGTCTTTATGCCAATAAAGCACAAAAGAAAAGTGGTAAACAGTTTCTTATTTTCTCGTGGCCGCATTTTTCGCTCGACCATAAAAAACATGCAGAATGTATAACGTACGCGGATTATCATCTGGCCATCAGTAGTGGTATTAAAGAACAGATGATGGCACGGGGGATCTCAGCGCAAGATATTAGCGTCGTTTATAATCCTGTCTCTATTAAAACAATCATTGTGCCACCGCCTGAGCGCGATAAACCCGCTGTATTTCTCTATGTAGGGCGTCTTAAATTTGAAGGGCAGAAAAGAGTTAAAGATTTATTTGATGGCTTAGCTCGTACGACAGGGGAATGGCAGCTACATATTATTGGTGATGGCTCAGATTTTGAAAAGTGCCAGGCCTATAGTCGGGAGCTTGGTATTGAGCAGCGTGTGATCTGGTATGGTTGGCAAAGCGCGCCGTGGCAAGTCGTACAGCAAAAAATAAAAAATGTCACCGCGTTACTACTTACCTCTGCATTTGAGGGATTTCCTATGACCCTGCTGGAAGCAATGTCATATGGAATTCCGTGTATTAGTTCTGATTGTATGTCTGGCCCGCGCGATATGATTAAACCCGGTTTGAATGGTGAGCTTTACACTCCGGGGGCTATAGATGATTTTGTAGGACACCTTAATCGTGTTATTTCTGGTGAGGTAAAATATCAGCATGATATTATTCCCGGCACGATTGAGAGATTTTACGATGTGCTATATTTTAAAAATTTTAATAATGCAATATTCTCGAAATTACAAAAGTGATCACTATGAGCAGAAAATATTTTGAAGAAGAAGTCATTCAACAGACTTTAGATTATAACTATGCACAACATAGTGATGCTGCTAAATTTAATATAGCTTATGGGATTGATAAAAACTTTCTTTTTGGCTGTGGTGTCTCTATTGCATCGGTTCTCCTCACTAACCCAGAGAAGGCGTTAGCTTTTCATGTTTTTACCGATTTCTTTGGCTCTGAAGACCAGCAGCGATTTGAGGCATTAGCAAAACAGTACGCTACGCAGATTGTTGTTTACCTAATCGACTGTGAGCGCTTAAAATCGCTACCCAGTACCAAAAACTGGACCTATGCAACATACTTTAGATTCATTATCGCCGATTATTTTTCAGATAAAACAGATAGAGTACTTTATCTGGATGCAGATATTGCATGTAAGGGGAGTATTCAGGAACTTATTGATCTTAACTTCGCTGAAAATGAGATTGCGGCTGTCGTTGCTGAAGGCGAGTTGGAATGGTGGACTAAGCGCTCGGTTAGCCTGGCAACGCCTGGGCTGGTTTCTGGCTATTTTAATGCCGGTTTTATTTTAATTAACATACCTCTTTGGACCGCAGAAAATATCTCTAAGAAAGCGATTGAAATGCTAAAAGATCCGGAGGTAGTACAGCGCATAACGCACCTTGATCAGGATGTATTAAATATATTGTTAGTGAATAAAGTACGTTTTGTTGATAAAAAATTTAATACACAATTTAGTCTTAACTATGAATTAAAAGATTCAGTTATTAATCCAGTTGATGCTGAGACTGTATTTGTTCATTATATCGGACCAACGAAGCCCTGGCATAGTTGGGGGGCTTATCCTGTGTCACAATATTTTTTACAGGCTAAGACCAACTCACCATGGTCTCATTGTGCGCTTTTAAATCCAGTGACTAGCCATCAGTTACGTTATGCGGCAAAGCATATGTTTAATCAGAAGCATTATACTTCGGGTATAAATTATTATATAGCCTACTTTAAACGTAAACTTCTTGAATAAAACCCATAGGTGATGTAATGGATTCATTTCCTGAGATAGAAATAGCTGAATATAAAGTTTTTGATGAAAGTAATAATAATGATGATAACGTATTAAACATTTCTTATGGCGTTGATGAAAACTATCTTGATGGTGTGGGGGTATCAATTGCTTCAGTTGTACTAAACAATAATATCCCGCTCGCTTTTCACATTATTTGTGATTCATACTCTCCGTGTTTTGTAAAATATATAGAGCGTTTAGCCGTACAGCATCACATAAAAATTTCTCTTTATCTTATTAAAGTAGAAAGCCTTGAGGTATTGCCTCAAACTAAAGTATGGTCGAGAGCAATGTATTTTCGTTTATTTGCTTTCGATTATCTCAGCAAGAAGGTAAACACCTTACTTTATTTGGATGCCGATGTTGTATGCAAAGGATCTTTGCAAGATCTTCTACAGCTTGATTTGACAGAGAAGATTGCTGCGGTCGTAAAAGATGTTGATTCCATCCAGAATAAGGTAAATGAGAGATTAAGAGCATTTAATTTACAAGGTGGTTATTTTAACTCCGGCGTGGTTTTTGTTAACCTGAAATTATGGAAAGAGAATGCCTTAACCAAAAAGGCATTTTTACTTTTGGCAGGTAAAGAGGCTGACTCTTTTAAATATCCCGATCAGGATGTTTTGAATATTCTCCTACAGGACAAAGTCATTTTTCTCCCACGACCGTATAATACCATTTATACTATCAAAAGTGAGTTGAAAGATAAGTCACATAAAAAGTATAGCAATATAATTAATGATAATACTATTTTAATTCATTATACGGGCGCTACAAAACCATGGCATGCCTGGGCAAATTATCCTTCAGTTATCTATTATAAAAATGCACGGTTGAATTCGCCCTGGAAAGATTTTCCTGCAAAAGATGCGCGTACCATAGTTGAATTTAAGAAGCGATATAAACATCTTCTCGTGCAGGGTCATTACTTTAAAGGCCTTCTGGCTGGAAGCGCATATCTTTATCGTAAACTTTTCCACAAATAATTCCCTTCCCTAAATCTCCATTATGATTATTGAAAAAAAGGTTAAAAACTATACCGTCTTTGTCAAAAAAGACGGTGAAAAATACATTGAGATATTTAAAGATTTTCTATCTTATAATCATCAGGTTATTAAAGTCTTCCGTAATATAGAAGATACAAAAGTTGTATTGATTAATACAGACTACGGAAAATATATTCTCAAAGTATTTAGTCCAAAAGTAAAAAATACTGAACGCTTTTTCAAATCGTTAGTAAAAGGGGATTACTACGAAAAGCTTTTTCATCAGACAGATCGTGTGCGGCGTGAAGGGTTTGCGGCGCTTAATGATTTTTACCTGCTGGCGGAAATTAAAACATTACGCTATGTAAAAACATACGTGATGATAATTGAATATATTGAAGGTATTGAACTTGTTGATATGCCAGAAATTTCTGACGAGGTGAGAGGGAAAATCAAACAGTCGATATATTCTCTGCATCAGCATGGTATGGTTTCGGGCGATCCCCATAAAGGTAACTTTATCCTGCAGGGCAATGAGATCAGAATTATCGATTTGTCCGGAAAAAGACCTTCCAGGCAACGAAAAGCAAAGGATCGTATTGATTTAGAAAGACATTATGGTATCAAAAATAATGTGAGAGATATCGGATTTTACTTATTGATTTATAAGAAAAAACTTCGAAATTTCCTTCGTCGTATTAAGGGTAAGGAAAAGCGCTGATCAATGTAGCACGTTTAGTTTAATTTAAGGGGCTGACTAACTTTTATTTGCTGCAGTGTTATGACATACTTGAGAGAATTTGAGATGTAATATTAGTTATTGAATATAACATTTATTTATAGGTTGCATGATAAACATACGAGTTTTTTATGGGCAGCGTTAACTTCATAACTCACGCCGATGTTCTGCAACTTATTGCGAAAAGAACGGCTGAAGATTGTATTATTTTTCTTTCTGGTCCTACGTCCAGAAAGACGCCGCTGTCCTTGTTACGAATGAAAGATGTCATTGCAGTCAATGGTTCTGTTCAATATTTGCTAAACAATAACGTCAAGCCATTTTTGTACCTTCTGACGGATGTTCGCTTCCTCCATCGTCGGCGCGAAGATTTTTATAACTTTAGCCGTAACAGTCAGTTCACTATCGTCAATCTTGATGTGTATGAACAGGCTTCAGTGGATGATCAAAAATATATTGAAGAAAACTGTTTAATTATTCGCTCCTTTTATCGCCGAGAAAAAGGAGGCTTTTTAAAGAAAATTAAATTTAATATCCTCAAGCGGGTTCATAAAGCATTACTTATTTCAGTTCCCCTTTCGAAAAGAGGGCGACTGGCTGGATTTTGCAAGGATATCAGCATCGGGTATTGCTCTTGCCATACTATTGCTTATACCGCTATTCAGGTTGCCTATTCCCTCAAGTATGGCCGTATTATATGTTCTGGGCTTGACTTAACAGGGAGTTGCCCACGTTTCTATGACGAATCTACCAGCCCTATGCCATCTGAGCTTAGTAAAGACCTGTTTAAAATACTGCCATTTTTTACTTTTATGAGAAAAAATGTGAGTGATTTAAATATCTATAATTTATCAGATGATACTGCAATTCATTACGATATTATTCCATATATTACAGCCTCGGAACTTGAGGATGAAATATATTACGATAAAATTGTCTAGACACTAGATAAATCATTATTTTGCGTTGCTTCGGCACGTATTTCTTTTTCTATAACATTTCTTTTTCTATAAAGTTAACTATTCTGGATTATAGCTATTATGATTAAAAAAATCATATTTACTGTTACTCCTATATTTTCAATTCCTCCACGTGGCGCGGCTGCGGTAGAAACCTGGATTTACCAGGTTGCAAAACGACTATCAATACCGAATGCTATTGCTTGTATAAAGAATGCTGGCTATCCTGAATATAATAAAATAAACGATAATTGTGATATTCATTACATCGGGTTTAGTAAAGTTTATAAGCGTCTTTTTCAGAAATGGACTCGTCTCGACCCATTACCCTATTCCCAGCGCATCCTTAATATTAGAGATAAAGTGACTACCCAGGAAGATAGCGTCATTGTTATTCATAATAGTATGAAACTGTATCGGCAGATCAGAGAGCGCAATCCGAATGCAAAACTGGTTATGCACATGCATAACGCATTTGAACCAGAACTTCCTGATAAGGATGCAAAAATTATCGTGCCCAGTCAGTTTCTTAAAGCGTTTTATGAAGAAAGATTGCCCGCCGCTGCTGTTAGTATTGTGCCTAATGGTTTTTGTGCTGAGACTTATAAAAGAAACCCACAAAATAACCTCCGTCAGCAATTAAATATTGCGGAAGATGCCACCGTTCTCTTATATGCCGGGAGAATTTCGCCTGATAAAGGCATCCTGTTGCTTTTGCAGGCGTTCAAAAAATTACGTACCTTAAGAAGTAATATTAAACTTGTCGTTGTTGGCGATCCTTATGCAAGCCGCAAGGGTGAAAAAGCAGAGTATCAAAAGAAAGTACTGGACGCCGCAAAAGAGATTGGAACTGATTGTATTATGGCTGGGGGGCAATCTCCTGACCAGATGCATAACTTCTATCATATAGCCGATCTGGTTATTGTGCCATCTCAGGTTGAAGAAGCATTTTGCATGGTGGCTGTAGAAGCGATGGCAGCAGGAAAAGCGGTTCTTGCCAGCAAAAAAGGGGGGATTAGCGAATTTGTGTTAGATGGCATAACGGGCTATCACCTCGCAGAACCTATGTCGAGCGACAGTATAATTAATGATATTAACCGTGCGCTTGCTGATAAGGAACGCCACCAGATTGCCGAAAAAGCAAAATCCCTGGTGTTTTCAAAATACAGTTGGGAAAATGTAGCTCAGCGTTTCGAGGAACAAATGAAAAGCTGGTTTGATAAGTGATTGAGTCCGGACGATGGAAAACGCGCTGATACCGTAATAAGTATCAGCGCGTTTTTTTTATCTATTTCTTAGCGCCAACAGAAAACCAGTAATGATACCAATTTGAGCAATATCGACCTGTTCAAAATTGCCACGAACGATATAAAAACCGACGAAAGATAAAAATAGCAAAAGATGAGCATTGTAGGGGCTTATCTCTACTTTCCTGAAGGTAGAGCTGGCTGTTTCCCTGATGATAGCGCCGTATAAATAGACCAGGCTCGCCAGACCCAATATGCCAGCACTAAACCAGATGTACAGGATGGTATTATGCGGACCGATGGATTCTTTAAAGGTCCACGTTGGATAATCGACAACGCGTTTATTATAAACACTATCATACACATCATTACCATAGCCGTAGCCCTTGATCGGGTTTTCCTGAATCAGTATCCATGCGGTGCCCTGGGTTCCGTTAGTATAACGATATGAGCTATCTGTCTGCTGTAATTTATACAGTAAATGTTCTGGGTCTGGTTTGTTATTATGTTGAGTGATAACCAAAGCGCCGATAATGGCTAATAAAATGGCACCAACTCCTATTAACTTCCATTGGCGGTTCAGTATTGCCCACAGAACACCTACTATGAGCACCGCCAACCATGCCCCTCGCGATAGGGTTCCCAGGATAAAGAAAAGGTAGATAGCGCTAAGCACCAAAAAAACCAACTTAATTGCATTTTTTCTAAACAGCCAAATATTCAATAATGCTGGAAATAAGAAAACCATGGAATCGGACATATGTCGATGCGCATAGCTTATGAATGGCATAATCCCTTTATTATAGTCCTCGATATACAGAATACTCTCTGCAAGGCAGCGAAGCCCTAAACTTGTTAAAAAGGAGAAAAGTACTATTTTCGCAACCGTTTCTTTTGTTTCATCTTTTAATAGTACGGGGATTAATAAAGTATATAATAAGAAACCCTCCAGTACCGTATTTTCAAATTCCTTGAAACTTTCTTTCATATCTGGCGATATGAGTATGGAATAAACAAGGATTAATGATAATACTGCTACGCTATAAAATACGCTATTTTTGAAAAGAGGAGAAAAACTTTTCGGTGAGCGTGAAACCTGATAAATCGCGGTGATAACCATAAGTATGATTATCAAATGTTTATAACGCGTAATACCATCCAGAAAATACGTAGCAACAAAAAGAAAAACCAGCGCTTTATTCCAGATCGGCTTCCATTTCTCTTTATTTAACGTTAATGATGTGGTTAGCATCTTTTCTCCACAATAGGTTTGGGATGAGACAGAGTCTCTTTAATGAATCTTTCCAAATACGCTTGTGGCATCTAAATTCGCCAGGTTCTGTTCTGGTGAGCAGCATGCCATTTGGTTCTTCCCATAACCTCCAATTAACCCAGGGTCCGTTGGGCCATATAGCGTAATATTCGGTCTGTCGAGCGCGGCGGTGAGATGGCTCAGGCCGGTATCAACCGATACGACAAATTTTGCGCCAGCCAGCACTCTGGCGACCTCCTCCAGGCTCATGCGCGGTAACACATCCACATAGTCAAAGCCTTCGGCCAGTCGTTTAGCACGGGCCTCCTCATGAGGCGCGCCCCAGGGAAGTTTTATCCGTAATCCGGTGTTGCCCACCAGGCCGATAAGCTCGCGCCAGTTTGCTTCCGGCCAGTGTTTATCATCGCGGGTCGTGGCATGTAAAAACACCGCATACGGATCGCTAACCGCCTGCTGGCAATGCAGAAAATGTTTTGCGATGGCATAATCGCCCTGCGACTGCGGTTTATCGTATCCCAGACTTTTGGCGAACAGCTCGCGCGTCCGTTCAACCGCATGTTGTTGCTTTGCGATATGGTGTTTACGGTTATAAAACAGGCTGGCCAGCGGTTCGCGGGCGGTACTCCAGTCCATACCGTGCTTTATCCCATGCGCCAGACGCGTCACCAGCGCCGCGCTTTTCACCAGCCCCTGCGCATCAATCACAGCGTCGTATTGGTATGCGCATACCGCCCGATGAAAGGCTGTGCGTTCCGCTTTGATGGGCGCGGAAAACCAGGCCTTGCGCCAACGGCGAATAGCGACGGGAATCACGCGATCGACAGCACTGTGCCAGGACGGAATTTGCGCAAACCCTTCTTCGACAACCCAATCAAATTGAATCCCCGGAATCGCCTGTTGCGCGTCGGTAAGCGCAGGCAGGGTATGTAATACGTCGCCCATCGATGATGTTTTAACGATCAAAACCCGCATTAAACGCCCTCTTCCGACAACAGCGAATGAAGCTCTTCCAGAACCCGCTGCGGCGTGATATCGATCAGGCTCTGGTGATAGCCTTGCGCCGTATCACCTTTACGCACTTTGTGATAACCCGTAATGAGACGAATCACCCGGGCCTTATGAGACAGCGGCGGCGTGAAATCCGGGCTACTTGGGCCATACAATGCGACCAGCGGGCGGTCGAGCGCCGCCGCGACGTGCATCAGCCCGGAATCGTTAGTGACGATGGCTTTACAGGCGGCTATCAGAATGACGGCCTGTTCCAGCTGGGTTTCCCCCGCCAGGTTGCGACACCATGCCTGCTGCTCGCTATTCAGCGCCGCCAGGATCTCATTTCCGGCTTCATGGTCTTTTGCCGAGCCAAACAGTACGACCTGATACCCTTCGTTAATGAGCTGTTTTGCCAGTTCGGCGTAGTGATAGTGCGGCCAACGTTTTGCCGGGCCAAATTCCGCGCCGGGGCAAAAGCCGATCAGAGGACGTTCAGAAGATATCGAAAAGTCGCTGCACATCAGCGACTTTTCACCCTCGCTAACCTGGAGCTGTGGCCAGAGTAGCGGCTGCGGCAGATCTTTCGCCGTGCGCATCACGCCCTTGTCATAGGCCAGCGCCACGTAGCGCTCCACCATCAGCGGCCAGGCGTCTTTATCAAGGACGCGCGCATCGTTCAGCAGGCCATAGCGCATTTCGCCGCGCCAGCCGGTACGGTGCGGGATATTGGCAAAGAAAGGAATCAGCGCCGATTTAAACGAATTTGGCAGCACCCAGGCGCGATCGTAGCGCTTCTCACGCAGGCTATGGCCCAATCTACGGCGCTCGCCGATTTCCAGCGCGCCGTGGCCCAGCGGCATGGGTATCGCCTCGTTAACTTCCGGCATACGCGATAACAACGGACGGCACCAGGCTGGCGCCATCACGTCGATTATCGCCTGGGGATAGCGCGCTTTAAGCGTGCGATAGAGACTTTGCGACATCATCATGTCGCCCACCCAGGACGGGCCAATGACCAAAATTTTCATACTTACGCGTCGCGGTTCAGCCAGGCCATATACTCCGTGACGCCTTCGGCGACGGTCTTAAAGGGTTTGTCGTAGCCCGCGTTGCGCAGATTGGTTAAATCCGCCTGCGTAAACGCCTGATAGCGACCTTTCAGCTTATCCGGGAACGGAATGTATTCAATGCTGCCTTTTTTATGGTATGCCAGCGTCGCGTCGGCGACGGCCTGGAAAGATTCCGCACGGCCTGTGCCCAGGTTAAAGATGCCGGACTTGCCGCTTTCCAGGAACCACAGGTTAACGGCGGCCACATCGCCCACGTAAACGAAGTCGCGCTTGAAGTTTTCGCTGCCTTCAAACAGTTTCGGGCTTTCGCCGTTGTTTAACTGTGTATTCAAATGAAATGCCACGCTTGCCATGCTGCCTTTATGGCCTTCACGTGGTCCATAGACGTTGAAATAGCGGAAACCGACAATCTGCGAGTTCGCTTCTGGCAGGATCTGGCGCACATATTCATCAAACAGGAATTTAGAATAGCCGTAAACGTTAAGCGGTTTTTCGTATTCGCGCGATTCGATGAAATCAGACGTGCGACCGCCATAGGTGGCGGCAGAAGAGGCGTAGAGGAACGGGATTTCGCGTTCAAGACAATAGTGCAGCAGCTCTTTGGAGTATTGATAGTTATTATCCATCATATACTTGCCGTCCCACTCGGTGGTGGAAGAGCAGGCGCCTTCATGGAAAATAGCTTCGATATCGCCGAGCTCTTCTCCGGACATAATCTGGATCAGGAAATCTTCCTTATCCATATAGTCAGCAATGTTCAGATCCACCAGGTTTACAAACTTGGTGCCGTCTTTCAGGTTATCCACCACCAGAATATCGGTGATACCTTTATCATTCAGGGCCTTAACGATATTGCTGCCGATAAAGCCCGCGCCGCCGGTAACGATGATCATAACTGTAACCTTTGAATTATGGTGTCAGAGACTGTCTCAGACATGAATGCTCTTATCATAACACTATTCATCCATTCACTGATAACCCGTGAGGATACGCGTGATTTATGCTGCATTTTAAAGAAGTGATGACGCGTCATCTCGTATCAACGTATCGCTTTGGGTAATATGTGCTGAAATTTGCCCAGTCTGGAGAATCGCAATGCGTGGGGATTTTTACAAACAGTTAACCAACGATCTGGAAACCGCCCGGGCGGAAGGATTGTTTAAAGAAGAGCGCATTATTACGTCTGCGCAGCAGGCGGATATCACCGTGGCGGATGGAAGCCACGTTATTAACTTTTGCGCCAATAACTATCTCGGGCTGGCGAATCACCCTGAGCTGATTAATGCCGCAAAAGCGGGCATGGACAGCCACGGTTTCGGTATGGCGTCCGTGCGTTTTATCTGCGGCACCCAGGACAGCCACAAAGCGCTGGAGCAAAAGCTGGCAAGCTTCCTCGGCATGGAAGATGCGATTCTGTATTCCTCCTGTTTCGACGCTAACGGCGGCTTGTTTGAGACGTTGCTGGGCGCGGAAGACGCCATTATCTCCGACGCGCTGAACCACGCGTCTATCATTGACGGCGTGCGTTTGTGTAAAGCGAAGCGCTATCGCTATGCCAACAACGATATGGCTGAGCTGGAAGCGCGGCTGAAAGAGGCGCGTGAGGCCGGCGCGCGTCATGTCCTGATCGCCACCGACGGGGTATTCTCAATGGATGGCGTCATCGCCAATCTGAAAGGTGTCTGTGATCTGGCCGATAAATACGATGCGCTGGTGATGGTTGATGATTCTCACGCGGTAGGCTTTGTCGGCGAAAACGGTCGCGGTTCCCATGAATACTGCGACGTAATGGGCCGCGTAGATATTATTACCGGTACGCTGGGCAAAGCGTTAGGCGGCGCATCCGGCGGTTATACCGCGGCGCGCAAAGAGGTCGTTGAGTGGTTGCGTCAGCGTTCCCGCCCATATCTGTTCTCCAATTCACTGGCGCCGGCGATCGTGGCGGCTTCTATTAAAGTGTTAGAGATGGTGGAAGCGGGCGCAGAACTGCGCGATCGCTTGTGGGCGAACGCCCGGCAGTTCCGTGAGCAGATGTCTGCCGCGGGATTTACGCTGGCAGGCGCGGATCACGCCATCATCCCGGTAATGCTGGGAGATGCGGTTGTCGCGCAGAAATTTGCCCGCGAACTGCAAAAAGAGGGCATTTACGTTACCGGTTTCTTCTATCCGGTCGTACCAAAAGGTCAGGCGCGTATTCGTACCCAGATGTCTGCGGCGCATACGCCTGAGCAAATTACGCGTGCGGTAGACGCGTTCACGCGTATTGGTAAACAACTGGGCGTGATTGCCTGAGGATGTAAGATGAAAGCGTTATCCAAACTGAAAGCGGAAGAGGGCATCTGGATGACCGACGTTCCGGAACCGGAAGTCGGCCATAACGATTTGCTGATTAAAATCCGTAAAACAGCCATCTGCGGCACTGACGTTCACATCTATAACTGGGATGGCTGGTCGCAAAAAACCATCCCGGTTCCGATGGTCGTGGGGCATGAATATGTCGGCGAAGTGGTCGGCATCGGTCAGGAAGTGAAAGGCTTTAAAATCGGCGATCGCGTCTCCGGCGAAGGTCATATCACCTGCGGTCATTGCCGCAACTGCCGTGGCGGTCGTACTCACCTGTGTCGCAACACCACCGGCGTGGGCGTCAACCGTCCCGGCTGCTTTGCGGAATACCTGGTCATCCCGGCGTTCAATGCGTTTAAAATCCCGGATAACATTTCTGATGATTTAGCCTCTATTTTCGACCCGTTTGGTAATGCGGTGCATACGGCGCTGTCTTTCGATCTGGTCGGCGAAGATGTACTGGTATCGGGGGCGGGGCCAATCGGCGTAATGGCCGCCGCGGTGGCGAAACATGTCGGCGCGCGTCATGTGGTGATTACTGACGTCAATGAATACCGTCTGGAGCTGGCGCGTAAAATGGGCGTCACCCGCGCGGTCAACGTCGCGAAAGAGAGCCTGAACGACGTCATGGCGGAGCTGGGAATGACCGAAGGGTTCGATGTGGGTCTGGAGATGTCCGGCGCGCCGCCGGCGTTTCGTACCATGCTGGACACCATGAATCACGGCGGTCGTATTGCGATGCTGGGGATTCCGCCATCAGATATGTCTATCGACTGGACAAAAGTTATCTTTAAGGGCTTGTTCATTAAAGGTATTTATGGTCGTGAGATGTTCGAAACGTGGTACAAAATGGCGGCGCTGATCCAGTCCGGTCTGGATCTGTCACCGATTATCACCCATCGTTTCTCTATTGATGATTTCCAGAAAGGTTTTGACGCCATGCGTTCAGGCCAGTCAGGAAAAGTTATTCTGAGCTGGGATTAATATGTATATACCCAAAATAATTCGAGTTGCTTAAAGGCGGCAAGGGAGTGAGCCCCAGGAGCATAGATAACTATGTGACTGGGGTGAACGACAAATCTGCCGGGAGCAGATTTGAACGTCGCTTGCGACGGCCCGTCAGGGCGAGGCCCATGGATGGGCCGAGTAATCCGTAGCCAACACATAAGCAACTTGAAGTATGAAGGGTATAGAGACCCGATGATATTTATCGGGTCTGATATACGTTTCATCGTAAAAGGTTGGTGTCATTCGCCAACCTTTTTTGTTAGGGAAAATCTGGAAAGCCGTAAAGAATTGTCATAGACATCAAGCATTCGTAATTGCGCTTTACTCTTATTTTACTCGCTAACGTCACGCTCTACTCTGAGTTTTGTGCTTGCTTTTTACTGTAAAAATTAATTATGGCGACTTAATAGTTTCTTAATAGAGCAACAGTATAAAGGCAGGGTAAATTAAGGTTTTTCTGGTAATCGTTATGAAAAATAGTAAAACCAAAGTGAGTATCATTATCCCGTTATATAATGCGGGAGCGGATTTTAATGCTTGCATGGCGTCGTTAATCGCGCAAACGTGGTCGGCGCTGGAAATTATTATTGTGAATGATGGATCGACGGATCATTCCGTTGAGATAGCAAAACATTACGCGGAACATTACCCGCATGTTCGACTGCTTCATCAGGCCAATGCTGGCGCATCTGTCGCCCGTAATCTTGGCCTGCAAGCGGCGACCGGCGATTACGTTGCCTTTGTCGATGCGGATGACCTGGTCTACCCGAAGATGTATGAAACGCTGATGACCATGGCGCTTAACGATGATCTGGACGTTGCGCAGTGTAATGCGGACTGGTGCGTCCGAAAAACCGGGCACGCCTGGCAATCTATTCCGACCGATCGTCTGCGTTCCACCGGGGTATTAAGCGGACCGGATTGGTTGCGTATGGCGCTGGCCTCGCGGCGCTGGACGCATGTTGTCTGGATGGGCGTTTATCGACGTGCGTTAATTACCGATAATAATATTACTTTCGTTCCCGGACTACATCATCAGGACATATTATGGTCGACGGAAGTCATGTTTAATGCCACGCGCGTACGTTATACCGAACAATCATTATATAAATATTTCCTGCATGATAATTCGGTAAGCCGTTTGCAAAGACAAGGCAATAAAAATCTTAATTATCAGCGGCATTATATTAAAATTACGCGGTTATTAGAAAAGCTCAATCGTGATTATGCCCGTCGTATTCCGATTTACCCGGAATTTCGCCAGCAAATTACCTGGGAAGCGTTACGCGTTTGTCATGCGGTACGTAAAGAGCCTGATATTTTGACCCGCCAGCGTATGATTGCCGAAATTTTTACTTCTGGCATGTATAGACGAATGATGGCTAACGTCCGCAGCGCGAAAGCGGCTTATCAGACGCTGCTCTGGTCTTTCCGGCTGTGGCAATGGCGCGACAAAACCTTGTCGCACCGTCGTATGGCCCGTAAGGCGCTCAATCTGTCTTAGCGCTCACGTTTTTAGGCGCGGCGATTTTCCCCCAGCCTTGCCACTGGTGCTGAAACCAGGCAACCACGGAACTTTGCGTAATGCTCTCGCCGATGACGCTGAAAAAGCGCGTAGCGTAGACCGGTTGCAGCGGTTTTTTCGGCTTGCACATCTTCACGCCGCGAAAGGGATTGCGCGGCGCGTCAATTTTCTGCGGTGTCAAATCAGGTCGGGACGTATCTACCTGCGGTTCGTTGAGCAGGCTGCCTGGGCGTACCAGGGTGATATCCGCCGGCAGGCGATAAACCATCTGTTGCAGCACGCGAACCGTTGCGGGATGCGGATGTCCAATCGCGATAGCGGAACCGTTGCGACGGGCCAGTTCGATAGCGCGATTAAACTGACGGCGGATATCCGCCTCGTTTTGCGTATCGTCGAGGAACACTTTGCGCTTGATCACTTTCACACCCGTACCGGATGCCGCGCGCATCGCCTGGCTATTGCCAATCGTCATGCTGTCGAGAAAATAGAGATTGTAATGTTCCAGCGCCTGCATCACTTTTTGCATACCGAACAGGCTGGAAGTCATTGCGCTGCCCATGTGGTTATTAAGCCCGACGGCATACGGCACGTTGTTTACCGCCTCGCGGATAATGCGCTCGATCTCATCGCTGCTCATATCTGGTCGCAGCGTATCCTTCTCCAGCGGCTGTTTGCTTAGCGGCGCCATCGGCAGATGGATTAACACCTCATGCCCGCTATTGTGCGCTTTAGTTGCCATTTCGCGCGCGTGCGGCGCGTTGGGCAGCACGGCGACGGAGATGTTTGGCGGCAGCGCCAGAACCTGGTTTTCCGTATGCGGGCGATAGCCAAAATCATCAATCACGATGGCGAGCTTGCCAGCGAAAACGGGATGTGCAAACGCCAGCAAAGTGGCCAGCGTGAGAATGGAGCGACGAAACTGAGGCAAAACTTATCTTCCCAACCACGGCTGTGGATTGACGGCCTGACCCTGGCGACGAATTTCGAAATAAAGCGAGGGTCTGCCCTGACCGCCGCTACTGCCCACAAGGGCGATAGGTTGTCCGGCGCGCACCTGCGCGCCTACGCTGACCAGCGCGCTCTGGTTATAGCCGTAAAGGCTCATATCGCCTTTACCATGCTCCACGACCACCACCAGGCCATAGCCTTGCAGCCAGTCCGCCAGAATCACCCTGCCGTCGGCGATGGCTTTGACTTCGGTGCCTTCCGACGCGCCGATCACCATCCCCTTCCAACGTAGCTCACCCTGCAGCCGTTCGCCATAGCGATGCAATATCGGGCCGCGTACCGGCCAGTATGCCTGACCGCGAGGCGCGCCCAGACCGCCGGTGCGGGACATTAGCGAACGCTCGCTTTCCGTCGGCTTATAGGTGCTGCCTTTACGCGAGGCTTCCTGCTGCTTATCGCGTACCGCCTGCGCTTCGCGGGCTTCACGCTCCGCTCGCGCTTTGGCCGCCGCTTCCGCCCGCGCGATACTGTTGCGTAGGCGTGATTCGTTGGCGCGTAGTTCGCTTAACTGTTGCTGGCCTTGCTGAATAGACGACTCCAGTCCGGCAAGCGTTTTCTTACGTTCATTACGCGCCTGCTCCAGCTTCGCCTGCTGAGCGCGCTGTTCATACAGCAACGTTTGTTGTTGGCTTTGCTTCTCTTCCAGCTCGGCTTTTTGTGTGGCGACCTGTTCGCGAGTCTGTTTCAGTTCGGCGATAGTCTCCTGGCGCGCCTGGTTCAGATAGCCGAAGTAGGCCTGCAGGCGTTGCCCACGCTGGCTTTCTTCTCCGCTAAGAATAAGCTGAATGCCGGTGTGTTCGCCCTGGCGGAAAGCGGCGTCCAACTGCGCGGCAAGATTACGCTCCTGGCTGGCTTTTTGCTGCTCCAGTTTGGCAATTGAGGCGTTCATCTCATCAATTTGCGCGTTTAACTGATCCAGAGTGCTTTGCGTTTCGCGCAGCTTACGCGCTGCGGCCGAGATGGCCTCTTCCTGGGCTTTCAGTTGTGCCAGGAGGCTGGCGCGCTGTTGCTGCTGCTGGCGTACGTCGCGTTCTTTCGCGGCGATATCGGCCTGAATAGATTTGAGTTGATCACGGTCATCCGCGTGGGCGGAAAAGGCGCACAACAATACGCCAGCGCTAAGTACGCTGGCGTAGAACAAAGGCCTGACTGAAAACGTTCTTGGTTTCACGGCCTGTTGAATGGTGTTAATCGCCTTTCCCCTCATGGGGAGGGATTATTCCACGATGAACAGCGGCTTACCAGTCATCTCTTGCGGGATTTCCATCCCCATCAGCGACAGCATGGTAGGCGCAATGTCTGAAAGTTTGCCGCCTTCGACCGCCTTCACGTTTTTCTCGCCGACATAAATCAGCGGCACCGGCAG
Source organism: Salmonella sp. 741265073_HBA (assembly GCF_046569105.1). Lineage (NCBI taxonomy): Bacteria > Pseudomonadati > Pseudomonadota > Gammaproteobacteria > Enterobacterales > Enterobacteriaceae > Salmonella > Salmonella sp. 741265073_HBA. Next base: position 114,694 of record NZ_JBKFRY010000010.1, read on the forward strand.
GTTGGTGTGGGCGGTATGCGCCTGACCGGTCGCCGGATCGCGCATCTGCTCCGCGTTGCCGTGGTCCGCGGTAATCAACAGTTGTCCACCAACGGACCCAACCGCTTTTGTTACCTGTTCAATGCAGTTATCCAACGCTTCCACCGCTTTGATGGCGGCTTCCATCACGCCGGTATGACCGACCATATCGCCGTTTGGATAGTTACAAATGATGGTGTCGTACTTACCGCTTTCGATCGCCGCGACCAATTTTTCAGTCAATTCTGCAGAGCTCATTTCCGGTTGCAGGTCATAAGTGGCCACTTTCGGGGAGTTGATCAGAATGCGCTCTTCGCCAGCAAACGGTTCTTCTACGCCGCCGTTAAAGAAAAAGGTTACGTGCGCATATTTTTCCGTTTCGGAAATACGCAGTTGGGTTTTATCGTTTTTCGCCATCCACTCGCCGAACGTGTTCGCCAGCGAGGCTGGTGGGTAGGCAACGGCAGTTTTGATGTCGGCGGCGTATTCGGTCAGCATCACGAAGTTCAGATTAACCACTTTCTTACGCGCAAAGCCGTCGAAATCAGCATTAACGAAAGCGCGGGTAATTTCGCGCGCGCGGTCAGCGCGGAAGTTCATGAAAATCAGCGTGTCGCCGTCTTCCATCGCCGCATCAGCCTGGCCCTCGGCGCGGATAACGGTCGCTTTGACAAACTCATCGTTTTCATCACGAGCGTAAGCGGCCTGCAGGCCAGCCACAGCGGTATCCGCCTGGAATTCGCCCTGAGCCAGGGTCATCAGATCATACGCTTTTTCCACGCGATCCCAACGGTTGTCGCGGTCCATAGCGTAGTAACGACCGACGATAGACGCCACGCGGCCTTTGCCCAGCGCGGCGAATTTGTCTTCGAATTTTTTCAGCGAGGCTTCAGCGCTGCGCGGCGGCGTATCGCGACCGTCGAGGAAGGCGTGCAGATAGATTTTTTCTGCGCCGCGCTCTGCGGCCAGTTCCACCATCGCCATAATGTGATCTTCGTGGCTGTGGACGCCGCCCGCGGACAGCAGACCCATAATATGAACCGCTTTACCGGCGTTTTTCGCCTGGTCTACCGCATTGGTCAGGACTGGGTTAGCAAAGAAAGTACGTTCTTTAATTTCAACGTCCAGACGCGTCAGGTCCTGATAAACGATGCGGCCTGCGCCCAGGTTAACGTGGCCCACTTCGGAGTTGCCCATCTGGCGGTCAGGCAGACCCACTTCCAGACCGGATGCGTCGATCAGGGTATGCGGACGTTTTGCCCACAGAGCATCCATCACCGGGGTTTTGGCGTTTAAGATAGCGTTATCCTGCTGTTCTTCACGGTAGCCGTAGCCATCCAGAATCACCAGTACCATAGGTTTTTTAGAAACCGACATTGCGACAACCTCATACTCAATAGACAAAATAATTGCGTAATTTTACTACAGCTGAATCGATAAAATAGCCTCAGAAGATCAAAGAAAGGGATCGCGCTGGCGTGAGAAGGCAAGTAATAGCGTGATTTTTTTTCGTAGCGCCCCGCAAAAATGCATTCCAGTGCACGCTCTGGCTGTATTTGCGCCACTGCACAGGTATACTCCTTTCCTGGTTTTTTAATCACTACGTCGGGAGTTGTTACCCCCCATGCAAGAAATTATGCAATTTGTTGGCCGTCATCCCATACTGAGTATCGCCTGGATTGCGTTACTGGTGGCGGTTTTATTTACCACGTTCAAAGGTCTGACTTCAAAAGTTAAGGTGATTACACGCGGCGAAGCCACGCGCCTTATCAACAAAGAGGACGCCGTTGTTGTGGATTTACGTCAACGTGACGATTTCCGTAAAGGCCATATCGCTGGCGCGACCAATTTGCTGCCGAGCGAAATCAAAGCCAACAATGTTGGCGAACTGGAAAAGCACAAAGACAAGCCGATTATCGTGGTCGACGGTTCTGGTATGCAGTGCCAGGAATCCGCTAACGCGCTGACAAAAGTCGGCTTTGAAAAGGTCTTTGTGTTGAAAGAAGGCGTAGCAGGCTGGAGCGGCGAGAATCTGCCTCTGGTGCGCGGTAAGTGATACCCGTCGTTTTCATGACGTAAGGGGAATGACTTGCCCTTGCGTCGACATGAAATCCATCGGGTAAAAAACAGGAGCGAAGTCATGGCCAATATTGAAATCTACACCAAAGCAACCTGCCCGTTTTGCCATCGTGCAAAGGCGCTGTTAAACAGCAAGGGCGTGAGTTTCCAGGAAATTGCGATTGACGGCGACGCCGTGAAGCGTGAAGAGATGATCAAACGTAGTGGCCGAACGACGGTTCCGCAAATTTTTATTGATGCACAGCACATTGGCGGTTGTGACGACTTGTATGCGCTGGATGCGCGTGGTGGACTGGATCCGCTGTTGCGTTAAGGCGTACTCAAGTATTTAAGGACAACACTAAAGGGTTTTACACATGTCAGAACAAAATAACACTGAAATGGCTTTCCAGATCCAACGTATCTATACCAAGGATGTTTCTTTCGAAGCGCCAAACGCACCGCATGTTTTCCAGAAAGATTGGCAGCCAGAGGTTAAACTGGATCTTGATACGGCATCTTCCCAACTGGCGGATGACGTTTATGAAGTTGTGCTGCGTGTTACCGTAACGGCTTCCCTGGGGGAAGAAACCGCGTTCCTGTGCGAAGTTCAGCAGGCCGGTATTTTCTCCATCAGCGGTATTGAAGGTACTCAGATGGCGCATTGCCTGGGTGCATACTGCCCGAACATTCTGTTCCCGTATGCTCGCGAGTGCATCACCAGCCTGGTTTCACGCGGTACGTTCCCGCAACTGAACCTTGCGCCGGTCAACTTTGATGCGCTGTTCATGAACTATTTGCAGCAGCAGGCTGGCGAAGGTACTGAAGAACATCAGGATGCCTGATGAACCAAAGTAATGCGTCAATGACAGTCATCGGTGCCGGCTCGTACGGCACCGCTCTTGCCATCACTCTGGCGAGAAACGGCCACCAGGTTGTCCTGTGGGGCCACGACCCAAAACATATCGCGACCCTGGAGCACGATCGCTGCAACGTCGCGTTCCTTCCCGATGTGCCTTTTCCCGATACGTTACACCTGGAAAGCGACTTAGCAACCGCGCTGGCGGCCAGTCGTAACATTCTGGTGGTGGTGCCAAGCCATGTTTTCAGCGACGTGCTGCGGCAGATTAAACCGCTGATGCGTCCGGATGCGCGTCTGGTATGGGCGACCAAAGGCCTGGAAGCGGAAACGGGGCGCCTGTTGCAGGATGTCGCTCGAGAGGCGTTAGGCGATCAAATCCCGCTGGCGGTGATTTCCGGTCCGACGTTCGCTAAAGAGCTGGCGGCGGGTTTGCCGACGGCAATCTCTCTGGCCTCAACCGATGAGACCTTTGCCGACGATCTCCAGCAACTGTTGCACTGCGGAAAAAGTTTTCGCGTCTATATCAATGCGGATTTTATCGGCGTGCAGCTTGGCGGCGCGGTGAAAAACGTGATTGCGATTGGCGCGGGGATGTCTGACGGCATCGGCTTCGGCGCGAACGCCCGCACGGCGCTAATCACACGTGGGCTGACCGAAATGTCGCGGCTTGGCGCAGCGCTTGGTGCCGATCCCGCCACCTTTATGGGGATGGCGGGTTTAGGCGATCTGGTGCTGACCTGTACCGACAACCAGTCGCGCAACCGTCGTTTTGGCATGATGCTTGGCCAGGGCATGGACGTTAAAGGCGCGCAGGATAAGATTGGCCAGGTGGTCGAAGGCTATCGCAATACGAAAGAAGTTCGTGAATTGGCGCACCGTTTTGGTGTTGAAATGCCAATAACCGAGGAAATTTATCAAGTATTGTATTGCGGAAAAAACGCGCGCGAGGCAGCATTAACGTTATTAGGTCGCGCCCGCAAGGAAGAGCTGAGTCGCCACTAGCCGTAAGGAACTGTTTGCATAAACGACCCAACCCGCACAGAACGGGTTGGTCGTTTTCTGCCCGTCTGGAGTAAGCCATGCCGTGTGAAGAACTGGAAATCGTCTGGAAGAATATTAAAGCTGAAGCCCGCGCTTTAGCTGACTGTGAGCCTATGTTGGCCAGTTTTTATCACGCCACGCTACTCAAGCATGAAAATCTGGGCAGTGCGCTGAGCTATATGCTGGCAAATAAACTGGCTTCGCCCATCATGCCCGCTATCGCTATCCGTGAAGTAGTTGAAGAAGCCTATGCCGCCGACCCGGAAATGATCGCGTCGGCAGCCTGCGATATTCAGGCCGTGCGCACTCGCGATCCGGCGGTGGATAAATACTCCACGCCGCTGTTATATCTGAAAGGCTTTCATGCGCTACAGGCCTACCGCATTGGTCACTGGTTGTGGAATAAAGGTCGCCGCGCGCTGGCTATCTTCCTGCAAAATCAGGTTTCGGTCTCGTTTCAGGTGGATATTCACCCGGCAGCGAAAATTGGCCGCGGGATTATGCTCGACCATGCCACCGGTATTGTGGTGGGGGAGACGGCGGTTATTGAAGATGATGTGTCGATTCTGCAATCCGTCACCCTGGGCGGTACCGGGAAAACGAGCGGCGATCGCCATCCTAAAATCCGCGAAGGCGTGATGATTGGCGCGGGCGCGAAAATTCTTGGCAATATCGAGGTGGGGCGCGGCGCGAAAATTGGCGCAGGTTCCGTCGTTTTACAGCCTGTCCCGCCGCACACTACCGCCGCAGGCGTTCCGGCGCGTATTGTCGGCAAGCCTGGCAGCGATAAGCCGTCGATGGATATGGATCAGCATTTCAACGGGCTACATCATACGTTTGAGTATGGCGACGGCATCTGATTTCGAGCTATCTTACTTGCCATATTGAACCTGGGCTATGCTCGTCATCCTCTTGTATTGCGTGTACGCTCAGGTAGACAAGCGCAGTCCGTGTCCAATCTGGCTGCGCCGATAACGCTCGAAACGAATATTATCAATATTAATGTAGGCCGGATAAGGCGTCAGCCGCCATCCGCACAAATCAACTGCGCAATACCGCGCCGGGGTATCCTAACTGGCGCCACGCTTCATACACCACCACCGACACCGCATTCGACAGGTTCATGCTACGGCTATCCGGCATCATCGGAATGCGAATCTTCTGCTCTTTAGGCAACGCATCGAGAATGCTGGCGGGCAGGCCGCGCGTTTCCGGGCCAAACATCAAATAATCGCCATCCTGATAGCTTACGGCGCTATGGGCGGGCGTCCCCTTTGTCGTCAACGCAAACAGGCGCTGCGGGTTTTCAGCGGCGACAAAGGCGGCATAATCGTGATGGCGCTGAACCGCGGCGAATTCGTGATAGTCCAGCCCTGCGCGGCGTAAGCGCTTATCATCCCAGGTAAACCCCATCGGTTCGATGATGTGCAGACGAAAGCCGGTATTGGCGCAAAGACGAATGATGTTGCCGGTATTCGGCGGGATTTCTGGTTCGAAGAGTACGATGTTAAGCATGATGCCCCCTTAAATGCGGGGGGCAGAATAGCAGAAATTTACCGGGCTCTCACGCGCCAGGCGTTCAGGCGGCATCGCCTTTGCTCATTGGCGCCAGCGCGGCGGGCAAACTTCTCCCCAGTTCCTGCACCAGTGAATCGCCACTGATTTCGCTAATGGATTTCGCGCCGGTCAGGGTCATGGCGACTTTCATCTCTTTCTCGATCAGGTCCAGCAGGTTGGCGACACCCGCTTTTCCTGCCGTCGCCAGCGCGTAGAGATAGGCCCGACCCAGCAGTACGGTATCGGCCCCCAACGCAATCATACGCACGACATCCAGCCCGTTACGAATCCCGCTATCTGCCAGAATGGCGATATCGCCTTTCACCGCATCGGCAATGGCGGGCAGGGCGCGGGCGGAAGAGAGCACGCCATCGAGCTGGCGGCCGCCGTGATTCGACACCACGATACCGTCAGCGCCGAAACGTACCGCATCGCGGGCATCTTCTGGATCGAGGATCCCTTTGATCACCATTGGGCCGTCCCAGAATTCGCGTATCCACTCCAGATCTTTCCAGGAGATGGACGGATCGAAGTTATTTGCCAGCCAGCCGATATAGTCCTCAAGGCCGGTCGGTTTACCCAGATAGGCGGAAATATTGCCTAAATCATGCGGGCGACCGTTCAGGCCGACATCCCACGCCCATTTAGGGTGCATCACCGCCTGCCAGTAACGGCGCATGGCCGCGTTTGGGCCGCTCATCCCGGAGTGGGCGTCACGGTAGCGCGCGCCCGGCGTCGGCATATCCACGGTAAAGACCAGCGTGGAGCAGCCCGCCGCTTTTGCTCGTTCCAGCGCATTACGCATAAAGCCCCGGTCACGCAGCACATAAAGCTGGAACCACATCGGGCGCTTAATGGTTGGTGCAACTTCTTCAATCGGACAGACGGAGACGGTGGAAAGGGTGAACGGAATGCCCTTTGCGTCTGCGGCGGCGGCGGCCTGTACTTCGCCGCGACGGGCGTACATGCCGCACAGGCCTACCGGCGCTAATGCCACCGGCATCGACAACGTTTCGTTAAACAGGGTCGTTTCCAGGCTTAAATCGGACATATTTTTCAGCACACGTTGGCGCAGAGCGACTTGCGACAGGTCTTCCACATTTCGGCGCAGGGTATATTCCGCATACGCGCCGCCGTCGATGTAGTGGAAGAGGAAAGGAGGCAGTGTGCGCTGAGCTGCGGCGCGATAATCGCTGGCTGCTGAAATAATCATGATTTATTCTCCCTGGTCATCTCATTATGGTCGCCGGGCAGGCGGGTAATACGCGCCTGGCGGGCCTGGTCTTCATCAAATCGTTTAATCGTAGTGTGGACAAAACTGAGGTGCGCCATCATCGCTTTACGCGCGCCCTCGGCGTTACCGTCCAGAATGGCGTCCATCACCGCCTGGTGTTGTTCCGTCAGCTTTGAGAATACGGGCGGAACGAGATACATACGCTGGCGACTCTGTTTGACGGAGGATTGCAGGACGTCGAAGAACCCGCGCATGGTTTGCAACAGCACCACATTGTGCGAGGCTTCCGCGATCGCCAGATGAAAGCGCACGTCGGCCTGGGAGGCGAGATCCGGGTCTTCGCTGAGCGTCGCATCAAAGCAGAGTCTGATCTTCTCTTTGTCGGCGCTGGTGGCCCGCATGGCGGCGTGCCAGGCAGTACTGGCTTCAATGGCGTGGCGGGCTTCCAGAATATCGAAGCTGTAGTCCGGATCGTCCGCCAGCAGGGTTTTCAGCGGCTGAACGATGTTTTGTTCAGACCAGGCTTCATGCTGCCAGCGAACAAACGTCCCGCCGCCGCGACGGCTCACCAGCACGCCTTCGCTGACCAGCTTCGCCAGCGCTTCGCGTAAAGAGTTGCGTGATACGCCAAGCTGTTGAGCCAACTGGCGCTCGGCGGGCAATTTCATGCCCGCTTCCAGGTTTTGTTCTTCAATCAGCGCCCGCACGCGAGAGGCAATCTCGTCTGACAGGCGTTTTGGCATCACAATCACGGAATCATCCAGGTTAAAACATAGGCCTGAAGCGTAGTGATCACGCCCACCATACAGGTGAAGATCAGGCTGTGTTTGACGGTAAAACGGAACAGATCGGACTCTTTCCCTACCAGTCCCACCGCCGCGCAGGCGATGGCGATAGACTGCGGCGAGATCATCTTCCCGGTTACGCCTCCAGTGGTATTCGCCGCCACCATCAGCACATCAGAGACGCCGATTTGCTGCGCCGCGGTAGCCTGTAGAGAGGCAAACAGCGCGTTAGATGAGGTATCCGAGCCGGTCAGGAATACCCCCAGCCAGCCGAGGAACGGCGAGAAGAACGTGAAGGCGCTGCCGGTGTGCGCCAGCGCTAACGCCAGCGTGGAGGAAAGCCCGGAATAGTTCGAGATAAACGCGAACGCCAGCACCATGCCGATGGAGTAAATCGGCAACGCCAGCTCTTTCAGCGTGCTGCCAAAGGTCTGGATTGCGGCTGAGGGTTTCATTTTCAGCCAGACGATAGACAACAGCGCGGCAAACAGGATCGCCGTGCCGGTGGCGGAGAACCAGTCAAATTTATACACCGCCGCGTAAGCGGTCGCTTCGTGTACGACCGGCGGCATACGGGCGACCAGTTTATCGAGATACGGTACCGGAACGTTAATTACCCAGTCATACAGGGCGCCGCCGGGGGCAAACAGCGCTTTGAACGGCGGTATGCTCCAGAGAGTGACCGTGGCGGTCAGGAACAGGAACGGCGACCAGGCGCGAACAATTTGTCCTGTCGTATAGCGGGTACGGGCCAGCGTCTGATCGACCTGCGACGCGCCCATATCGCCGAAGCGGAAGATGCGTACCGGCTGCCAACGTTTGAGGAACAGCGTCAGACACACCAGAGACACCAGAGAAGAGATAATATCCGGCAGTTCCGGCCCGATAAAGTTGGAGCTGAGATACTGGGCGATAGCAAATGAACCGCCAGAGACCATCACCGCAGGCCAGGTTTCTTTCACGCCGCGCCAGCCGTCCATAATCGCCATAATCCAGAACAGCACGATAATGGTCAGGAATGGCAACTGGCGGCCTACCATCTGACCGATTTCAAAGCTGTCCAGGCCCGTAACCTGTCCGGCAACCAGAATCGGAATACCCATCGCGCCAAAGGCGACTGGCGCGGTGTTTACAATCAGGCACAGCCCTGCCGCATACAGCGGATTAAAGCCCAGACCCACCAGCAGCGCGGCGGTTATCGCCACCGGCGCGCCGAAACCCGCCGCACCTTCAAGGAACGCGCCGAAGCAGAAGCCGACAATCAGCATTTGCAGGCGTTGATCGGGGGTTATCGACAGAATTGACGAGCGGATAATGTCAAACTGCCCGGTCTTTACCGAGATTTTATAGACGAAGACCGCGGCGATGATTATCCAGGCAATCGGCCATAGCCCGTAGAAGAAGCCATACACGACCGATGCCAGTGCGTGATCGACCGGCATTTTATAGAACAGCAGCGCGACGGCGAGCGCGATAACCACCGTCCACGAAGCGGCAACGTAGCCTTTCAGCTTGAGTTTAATCAGGGCGAAAAAGAAGAACAGGATTGGGAGCGATGCGATCAGGCTGGAAAGCCAGATATTACCCGCCGGGTCATAGTTTTGTTGCCAGAGGTTCATTGCAGGTCTCCTGAGAACCACACGCATAATGGGATGAATCTTTGCTCATCTCGTTGGGGTCACATTATGTGTAAAAGTGGTCCTGCCAATATTGTTGTGTATGGATAATGACAACAAATAGTTAACCAGATGTTATTTATTGGCAACGGTATTGTAGGGGTAATTTAATGAAATGTGAACATGTGGCCGGATTCAGCGGGAATTGGTAGGGCCAATTAAGGGGTGAAGACAACAAAGGGAAGTGAAAAGGCAATGGCATTATGCCATTGCCTTTGATGTCGGGAGTATTGTTACTCCATTACCACTGGAAGCCAGCGCCAATAGCTGCAGAGTAATCGCCCTGGCTGTTGCTGGTTCCTTGCAATTTATACACCCAGCCCCCGCTTTCACTTACCATGGAGACACCAATGGCGACGGCACTTTCACCATTAAATGTACCGCCAGCAATCGAAGTCATGTTGGCGCCTGGGGCGTAGGCTTGTGGCAGACCGGCCATGGCCATCGCTGAGGCGATACCGCCGCTCATCTTGTTTTCTACGCCTTTGATTTTGCTGTTCATTTCACCCATTTTCTGGTCGGTATAGGTGTTTGCTTCTTCGACGCTGCGTTTCAATTGCGCATAGTTAACCGCATCCGTATCGTTCACCGCCGCTGAAACATTGCCGATCCGAGTAGTACCGCCACTCCCGTCTCCCAGGTTGAGCACGCTATAGTTAACCGAGCCATCTGCATTGGTTTCATAACGAACGGAGCCTGCTTCTGAAGCTTTCAGTTGCGCCACATTAACCGCGTCAGTGTTGTTCACCCCTGCGGCAACGTTGGTAATACGGCGTTGTTGGGTAGAAGAGCCGACAGACACAGTATTAGCTTCATCTGCGACTGAATTTGTGCCTAACGCTACGCTGTTTTCAGCGGCAGCAATAGAGCCAGAGCCAATCGCAACACTGTCTTTACCCTGCGCATTAGCATCTACGCCATCGGTGTTGGTCTTGAAGTACTTGGTGCTACCGGTAGTGACAATATCGCCGACAGAGTTTTCGATATTGGTGACGCGGGTATCAAGACTACTCACCTGCGTGTTCAGGTTATTGATACTTTCGGTATTTGCGGCAACACGGCTGTCGGTGACTTTCAATTGACTAACGTTTACGGCATCGGTGTCTGCCGAACCCGCCGCGACGTTAGTGATCTGACGTTGACCGTCTTCACTGCCGACAGAGAACTCACCGACAGAGTTCTGCGGTGCGTCCATGTTGTAGGCGGTGTAGTCAGTCTGTGCGCCGCGAGTGGTCTGAGAACCATTACCCATTGCAATACTGTTTGCATGGTTGGCGCGTGCGTTAGAACCGATAGCAATACCGTTGATGGCATCAGCCATCACCAGTGTATTCAGACCAATACCAATACCTGCATCAGCATTGACGATGGTTTTCGCACCCATTGCCAGTGAGTCAGTCCCGACAGCCAGTGAATCTTCTTCCGTTGAGTTTGCGTGGTAGTACTTGGTCGGTGTAGTGGCGACCGCACCAATGGCATTTTGTAACTGACGAACTGTTACCGCATCTTGCGCTTCAGAGCCGTCCGCAACGTTGGTAATTTGACGATAGCTTACTCCATCCGTCCCCAATGACAATGCGCCCAGCAACTCTCTGTCTGTTGTATTGTAGCCAATGACGACGCCATCGCTTGTTACGCTCGTTGCTCGTATACCTGATGAAATAGCGCGGTTAGAGGTGGAGCCACTGCCCAAAGCGATGCTGCCATCAATGCTGCTGCTGCTGTTCTCTCCAAGCGCCAGACTCGAAGCACCGGATGCGACGGCGTTGTAACCCACTGCCGTTGCGCCGTTACCCGTTGCGTATGCATCCTGGCCTTCAAGCCCGCTATCATTCGTACGGATGTATTTCACGCCAGTACCATTTTCCTTGATATAGGTTTCGCTGGTATCGCCGGCTAGTTGGCTAATAGACTCATTATACTGAGAAATCAGCATGTTAGTTTCATAGAGCTGAGATCCATTAACGGCGTCAGTACTGTCACTGGCGATTTCACCTGCTGCTACATTGGTTATCTTATTGGTACCGCTGGTACCGTGGCTGGCGCTGAACGCACTCTCTTCGTCATCCCAGCTCAGTGCATCGGCACCAAGATTGGTGATGGACGTATTGATATCTGCGATAGCAGAGGTGTTTTGATCTACCTTCTGGTTGGTTTCATACAACTGTGAGCCGTTTACTGCGTCTGTGCTGTCCTCAGAAAGCGCCCCGGCGGCGACATTGGTTATTTTACTGATGCTTCCACCGTGGTTTGCGCTGAAAGCGCCGATGTCTTCGTCCCATAACAGAGCGTTATCAGTGAGGCCGGTAATGGACGTATTAATGTCGGAGACAGAAGTATTCAGGTTCTCAATCGCGGTGCTGTTCTGAGTGATGTTAGTGGTATTGGCGGCGATATCGGTCTTGTTCTGATCCACTTTTTCATTGGTTTCGAACAGCTGCGATCCGTTAACGGCGTCGGTACTTCCTTCAGACAGCTCCCCAGCGGCAACGTTGGTAATTTTGTTTGTCGTACTACTTCCGTGGCTGGCAGAGAACGAACTTGTTGTCTCATTCCAGCTCAGGTTGTCAGAGCTAAGGTTAGTGATGGACGTATTAATATCTGCGATAGCAGAGGTGTTTTGATCCACCTTCTGGTTGGTTTCATACAACTGGGAGCCGTTCACCGCGTCTGTACTGTCTTCAGAAAGGTTACCGGCGGCGACATTAATGATTTTGCTGGCGCTTCCGTTGCGGTTAGCGTTGAATGCGCCAGAGGCTGCATCCCACAACAGGGCATCGTCGGTGAGCATGGTGACGGAGTTGCTCAGACTGTTGATACTGGTGGTGTTGGTGGCGATATCAGTGGTGTTCTGATTGATGCTGGTTGTATTGGCAGCGATATCAGTGGTGTTCTGAGACACATTTTCATTGGTGGCAAACAATTGTGAGCCGTTAACGGCGTCGGTGCTGTCCGAAGCCAGGGTACCCGCCGCCAGATTGGTGATTTTGCTGTCGCTTCCGTTGTGCTTAGCGCTGAATGCGCCAGAGGTCGCATCCCAAAGCAGGGCATCGTCGGTGAGCGTGGTGACGGAGTTGCTCAGGCTGTTGATACTGGTGGTGTTGGCGGCGATATCAGTGGTGTTCTGATTGATGCTGGTTGTATTGGCAGCGATATCAGTGGTGTTCTGAGACACATTTTCATTGGTGGCAAACAGCTGTGAGCCGTTAACGGCGTCGGTGCTGTCTGCGGCCAGGGTGCCTGCCGCCAGATTGGTAATCTTGCTGTCGCTTCCGCTGTGGTTAGCGCTGAATGCGCTTGTGTTGCCATCCCACAACAGGGCATCGTCGGTGAGCGTGGTGACGGAGTTGCTCAGACTGTTGATACTGGTGGTGTTGGTGGCGATATCAGTGGTGTTCTGATTAATGCTGGCCGTATTGGCGGCGATATCGGTTGTGTTCTGGTTAATGCTGTTGGTATTGGTAGTGATGTCAGCGGTGTTCTGATCCACTTTTGCATTCGTATCAAACAACTGTGAGCCGTTAACGGCGTCGGTGCTGTCTGCGGCCAGGGTGCCTGCCGCCAGATTGGTAATCTTGCTGTCGCTTCCGCTGTGGTTAGCGCTGAATGCGCTTGTGTTGCCATCCCACAACAGCGCATCTTCGGCTAATCCTGCGACAGAGGCCCCTGTGTTAGTGATAGAAGTGTTAAGTGCGCTTAATGCACTGCCTACGTTATTGTAGATGCCTGTGCCTACCTCGTAGAGGGGCGCATTCACTGTACCATCACTATTAACGGAAGCCCCTCCGCCGAGTCGGTCGGCGACGGATTGACTTAAAGAGTAAATTTGCGCACCTGTAACGGCATCGGTACTGTTGGCATTGATGTCGCCTTTAGCAACGTAGGTGATCTGCCGCTGAGTGGTGCTGTTACCCACGGCGATGGAATTATCTTCCTGGGCGATAGAGCCCGAGCCAAGGGCAACTGAGTTGGTGCCTATCGCTTTTGCGCCCTTACCAAATGCAGCGCTGTCGTCGCCGCTCGCAGTGGCTTGATAACCTAATGCAGAGGAAGTTGCTCCGCTCGCGACAGATTTATAACCCAGTGCTACGGAGTTCTCTCCGCTGGCACTGGAGAGAACCCCCATTGCCATAGCAAAATTTCCAGCAGCGGATGATGAGGCTCCCATCGCAATAGCCCGGTCACCGGCTGAAGTCGATTTTACGCCAAGCGCTAGCGAAGAGTCGCCGGTGGACTGGCTGTATGAACCAATGGCGGTACTCCATTTCCCCATCGCGGAGGCGTGATAACCCATTGCAGCGCTTGCGCCATCAACGTTGGTGTAAGTATTGGCTGTGGCATCGGTACCAATTGCAATCCACCCTGTTCCTCCAGTCTGGGTACCCGTTGGAGTAACGCCGGCGCCAGTATCGTTCCCTGCTTTGGCCAGCGCATCCGCTGAGATCATAATACTGCTAAGACCGATGAGTGCGGAAACCGCCAGCTTTCTGCGGCCGCTTTTTTTGCCGCGGCTTTTTGCGGTTTCGCTGGTGACAATAAATGTTCCCGTAGCGGCATTCCAGAGGACTTTAAATATTCTGTTCATGGATAAATGCTTTCCTTTTCTAAAATAGTTGTATCAATAGCTATTATTTTTTGGGCTTCTTTTTTGTATCGTTAATAGGTTGTATGCTGTCGAATATGACATTCTCCATGTTAATACCTATTTTTAGATACTTAAGGTTATTGGGTGATACGCCTTTTAATGTTAGCGTGACGTTTGTCCATGTTCCCGGTAAGAGTTCGATTGTCGAATCCATTTTTGTGTTGAGCAGGAGTTGTCGCCAGCGAGGTAGATCTTTTGCCTCGGAAGGTTTTTTCGTACCCCATGTCATATTAAACGCAAGGTTTGATACGGGAATGCTGAGTAAGTTAACTAAATCAAGATGAATAACACTTCCATCATCTATTGGCTCAATAGATAGAATACGCCCGGCTAATCCGATATTGCCGTTGTTAATAATAAAATAGCGCGTTTGTGATGGGTCCAGTTCTGTGTAGTCGAATAGCCGTTGTTTGCGTTCAACGCGGCCAACGACTTCGGCGACCTTTTGGGTCGTGTTGATAAGCGTAGTTTGTTGTTTTTCTAGCAAATTTATCTTTGCTTCTTGTTCTTTTTGTTGTTTTTTCAGTTCTTCAACAAGGTGCTTATCTGCGAAGTAATCACAACCAGATAAAAAAAATGTGAATCCCAAAACAAGCAGGGGAATAAATTTTCCATTTTTGTGCATATAAAATATCCTTGTTTATAATTTATATGATATAAATAGTTAAACTATTATTTATACAGCTAACTCACCGTTCTGCGGGGTTACGGCATTGTCGATAATCAATTAATGTATGATTACAACGAAAATATTCATTGTCTCTATGAATTTGTATAAATGCCCGAAATTCATTATCAATTACCCATGGCAATACCTTATAAAAATATAATCATGATATTTATGTATAGATGCATTACCTTGTAGATAATAATGTTATTTAATTTAGTGGGTCAATTATATTCTGCGGGTCATGAGAACAGTCGATGAAAAAATTCATTGTATAAATACAAATAGGCCTGATAGTGGCATTTATATTCCTGAAAAATCGAGATTACCGTTAAAAATGAACTCGTATATAAGCGGTGTAAATACGTCTGGATAAAAATTCGGAATATAGCCCGATGCTCTCAAGGCCCCCGTCGAACGACAGGTACCTTGAGAGCCTGTGATGCGGAAGTGTTTAGAACTCGTTCTTCGCGAAGCCTGTCATCTCTTTGAGCCCCATTTCCCGGCCCAGCGCCGTCATCGGGTGCACCACGATCAGGCCGCGTACGCTTTTTTTGAGTTTGCCCATATCGGCCTGCTCTTTTTTAGTGATCGCGCGGCGAAACGGCAGGTTCATCAGCTTCTGCGCTTCTTTACTCAGTTTCTGGCTGTGTACTTCGCGCAGACGGATAATTTCTGCTTCCAGCGTCTCTTTTTCTTTTTCCAGCTCCGCGTATTTATCGGCGGATTCAACCAGAGAGAGACCTGCCTGCTGGTGGCGAATAGCGTCAAGACGATCGCTCAGGCGTTTAATTTCGTTTTTTTCAACTTCTTTCATGGGATAGCTTCTGATAGAAATGGGATAGATACCCTATAGTATGCGCGCAGTGAGTGATTCTTCACAACTCATGACGTAAAGATAATCAATTATGGCAAGTATTACACCGCTAATTATTTAGTTATCTCTTTGAGAATAAAATCTTTTTTTCGAAAGAAAAGATGAAGCGCCTTTTTTGCCGCAAGAAAAGCGATTAAGCACATTTTCCTCAATGACAACGCTAAAGTGATCCTAAACTCAAATAAGCGACCGCGGGAGTCAGACGCGGGTCACACATGGAGGATCTATCATGGCAAAAATAGGTGAGAACGTACCACTTCTTATTGATAAAGCCGTCGATTTTATGGCGTCCAGCCAGGCGTTCCGTGAATACTTGAATAAAACGCCGCCGCGTGATTATGTTCCTTCCGAAGTGCCGTCGGAGAGCGCGCCCATTTATTTGCAGCGTCTGGAATATTACCGGCGGCTGTACCGACCAAAAGAAGAAGAAAGAGGTTAACTGCGGGATTTACTTTTGAAAGGCCTTTTTTAAGCTGATTTTAGAAATCAGCTCGGTCAGGGAGAGAACCATCGTCGAACGCACCGCCTGCTGGTAGCGCTGAATTTGCATGGCGTAGAGCGCCGCGTCGGACGTATCAAAATGCGGCGGCGGCGGCAGCGCCATGACGCAGTGCAGTTCGCCAAACGGCCCGAGGATTTCATCGTCGGTAAAGGCGTATTCATTGCCGTCGTGATTCAGCTCTTCGCGCAGCGCCATTAACAGCTCCGCATCTTCATATTCGGTGCGGCTGAGTACGCCCAGGCCATAGATAAGTTTCAGACGTACCGAAAGATCGCCCAGCGGTCCGTCGCCGTCCAGCAACGGTTCCACAGCGTATTTCACCGCATAGTCGTCTTTGCGAAACACCTGGAGCACCAGAATATTCACCGCCTCGGTCAATAACTCGACGGCAGTAATCAGGAAGCTCCGTACGGTTTTGCCAGCATTCAGACGCTCAAGCACACGATTTTCAAAGGCCTGGGTTTGTTCCATTATTGCCTGCATATCTGACAATCTGTTATTTGGGCGCAGGCTAACCTGCGCCGGGTTCTGCGTCATTTGGTCGCGTTATAAGCGTTAACCGCCTCCGCCACCACATCGCTATTGGCATCCAGCCCGGAAATTTGCGCCAGAGCGGCCTGTGGACCTTTTTCGTCAATCAGCGCGGCCAGTTCCTGTGCCTGCGGATCTTCTTCACTGCGGAAATGCATCGCCGCCGCGATCCCTTTGACCAGATTCACATGCGGCAGACCATATTCCAGGGTGCCAAGCAGCGGTTTGATCAGACGGTCGCCCGCGCTGAGTTTGCGTAGCGGCTGACGTCCAACGCGCTCAACATCATCTTTCAGATACGGGTTTTCAAAACGACCGAGGATTTTCTGAATGTATGCCGCATGTTTGTCGGCATCAAAACCGTAGCGTTTGATCAGCACCGCGCCGCTTTCTTCCATCGCGCCTTTCACCACCGCGCGAATACTCTCATCGAGAATGGCGTCGCGAATGGTTTGATGACCGGCTAATTTGCCGAGGTACGCGGTTATAGCATGACCTGTGTTCAGCGTGAAGAGTTTACGTTCGACAAATGCCATCAGGTTATCCGTTAACTCCATCCCCGGAATGGTCGGCAACGCGCCTTTGAACTGGGTTTTATCGACGATCCACTCGCTGAAGGTTTCTACCGTCACTTCCAGCGGATCGTTGGTTGCAGAAGCAGATGGCGGCACAATACGGTCAACGGCGGAATCCACAAAACCGACGTGCTGTTCAACCCAGGCTTTATCGCCATCCGCCAGCGCGTTCATCACATGACCTTTGAGCTGTGTGGTGCCGCGCACCATATTTTCACAGGCGATGATATTCAGCGGGGCATCCACGCCCTGCGCCTTACGTTTTACCAGCCCTTTAGCGATGGCCGGAGCGATACGCTCAAGCACAACCGGACCCACGGCAGTAGTGATTAAATCAACGTGGGCAATCAGGTCGACAACATCATCGCCGATGCTGCTGACAGCGTTGACGCCGGAAACGGTATCCACCTGCTCATTTTCACCCACAACATGAACCTGATAGCTATGACGGGCATTCAGGGCATCGAGTACGACCTGATTTACATCCGCAAACGTCAGTTGTATCCCCGCGTCAGCCAGCAGTTTGCCGATAAAGCCACGACCGATATTACCTGCGCCAAAATGTAATGCTTTCATAGTATTAACCTTCATTAATGTTTTTACCCGAGAGGGCTGGGGTGAGGGACTGCATAGATTTCCCCTCAACCTAACCCTCTCCACAAGGGAGAGGATATCGCCTTCATATTTCGAACTGCAGATGCGTTGGCTCTCCTCGCTCACCCCAGTCACGTACTTATGTACGCTCCTGGGGATTCACTGCGTTGCCGCCTTCCTGCAGCTCGAACTATTTTGGGGATACTTAACTGTTAAGCTTTTTTACCTGCCAGCAGTTCCAGCACTTCATCCACGCTGGTGGTGTGCGCCAGACGTTCGATCACGGATTCATCATCCAGCGCGTTAGTCAGGCTGGTGATGACCTGGATGTGCTCATTGTTACGTGCGGCGATACCAATAACCAGACGGGCAATATCGTCTTCTTCTTCACCGAAGCGTACGCCTTCCGGATACTGGCAGAACACCACGCCGGTTTTCAGCACGCGATCTTTCGCTTCCACTGTACCGTGCGGTACTGCGATGGATTCACCGAGGTAAGTCGGCGTCAGCTTTTCGCGGTCCAGCATCGCCTCGACGTATTCCGGCTCAACATAGCCGCCTTTCACCAGCTGTTCACCGGCAAAGCGAATCGCCTCTTCTTTGTTAGCGGCTTTACGGCCCAGGAAGATATTCTCCGCACCCAGTTTGAACAGGTTGTTATCACCCTCCTCAAAGCTGTCTTTCAGATGGTCGCGTACTTTCTCTTCATTAGTATTGTGGCGCTGTGCGGCAACCAGACGTTCGGTCAGGCTGGTGTACAGGCCGCTATCCAGGAAGTTGGTCAGCGAAATATGCTGCGCCTGCGGTACCTGACGCATCGCGCGCTCGGTCAGGTCGCGGTGAGTAATGACCAGATCCACATCCGGCGGCAGATTGTTAATGGCGCTGTTGGTGACGGAGATCTGGCTCAGGCCCGCATCCTGTACTTTCTTACGCAGTACCCCTGCGCCCATCGCGCTGGAACCCATACCGGCATCGCAAGCCACGATGATTTTACGCACATGGCTCAGGTCGTTAGTCACGTCGCCAGCCGCCAGCGGAGAGGCGCCTTTAGATTCCGCTTTCATGTCATGCATACGACGGGTGGCCGCTTCAATGTCATCTTCTTCTTTCACTTTGCTGGTTTTCAGCAGAATTGCAGACACCACGAAGGAAACTGCCATTGCCGCCACGATGGCAGCGATGTTAGCGAAGTAAGCGCCTTTTGGCGTCATCGCCAGTACCGCCAGAATGGAACCTGGAGATGCCGGAGAGACCAGACCGCCGTTCAGGATGGTCAGGGTGAATACGCCGGTCATACCGCCGAGAATCACCGCCAGAATCAGGCGTGGGTTCATCAGCACGTACGGGAAGTAGATCTCATGGATACCGCCCAGGAAGTGGATAATCGCCGCGCCGCCCGCAGACTGTTTAGCGCTGCCGCGACCGAAGAACATGTACGCCAGCAGGACGCCCATCCCCGGACCCGGGTTAGCTTCAATCAGGAAGAAGATGGATTTACCCATCTCATGGGACTGCTGGATACCCAGTGGTGAGAAGATGCCGTGGTTAATCGCGTTATTGAGGAACAGGATTTTCGCCGGTTCAACAAAAATGGACGCCAGCGGCAGCATATCGTGCGCCACCATGAAGTTAACGCCCGCCGCCAGAATTTTGGACAGGACTTCAACCGCCGGACCAATACCGAGGAACGCCAGGATGGCGAGGATCATACCGATGATGCCAGCGGAGAAGTTGTTCACCAACATCTCAAAACCGGATTTGATCTTACCGTCTACCCAACTGTCGAATTTCTTAATGCAGTAGCCGCCTAATGGACCGGCGATCATCGAGCCGAGGAACATCGGCATATCCGCGCCGACAATAACGCCCATGGTAGTGATAGCGCCCACTACGCCGCCGCGTTCGCCGCCAACCAGACGACCGCCGGTATAACCGATGAGCAGCGGCAGCAGGTAGGTGATCATCGGACCAACCAGTTTCGCCAGCGTTTCGTTAGGCAACCACCCTGTTGGAATAAATAATGCGGTGATAATACCCCACGCGATAAACGCGCCGATATTAGGCATCACCATATTGCTGAGGAATCGACCAAAGCTTTGCACTTTGATCTTAATATCGGATGACATAAAAACACCCCTTCTTATGTTGCTGTCGCGCAGGCTGAAAGCCCGAGGTTTGTTAATGTAGCGGCAGAGGTAGCCGGACCCTGTAGTGTAGATACTGCGCAATCTGGCACTGAATCGTTCAACTGTCCAGACAGGGACAATTTATGTGATTTGTGTCACATTAATATAGGGGGTAGAGAGGTAATTGATGTGATATTGATCACAAAGTGGCTGTGTAAAAAAACAACGAATCTAATTTTTAGCTCTTAAAATGCAATTTTATGTGAGATATTTCACATTTTTATTTTGGTGCTTTGTTGAGTTTTTGTGATCTTCTTCACAAGAAATTTTAAGCCCGGGTAACGTCAATACGATCCGGCAAACATTTTGTCGCGAGCCTTCTCACGTTATGTCATTCAGCAACCTCCTTTTGTGTCTCTTTTCGTCTTATTTGAGCCATACTATGATTTTTACTGGTTGGCAAAAAGGACACGGCATGAAACTCATCGGTAGCTACACCAGCCCTTTTGTGCGCAAAATCTCTGTTCTGCTGCTCGAAAAAGGCATTACCTTCGAATTTATTAATGAACTACCCTACGAGGCGGATAACGGCGTGGCGCAATACAACCCTCTGGGTAAGGTGCCAGCGCTGGTGACGGAGAAAGGCGAGTATTGGTTCGATTCGCCGATCATCGCGGAATATATTGAGTTGCTGGATATCGCGCCAGCGATGCTCCCGCGTGACCCGATGGCAGCGCTTAAAGTTCGCCAGCTTGAAGCGTTGGCTGACGGCATTATGGATGCAGCGTTGGTTTCTGTACGCGAACAGGCGCGCCCGGCGGCGCAACAATCGGAAACGGAACTGCTGCGCCAGCGGGAAAAAATCAACCGCAGCCTGGATATGCTCGAAAGTTATCTGAGCGATGGGACGCTAAAAACGGATACGGTCAATCTGGCGACTATCGCGATTGCCTGTGCGGTAGGCTATCTCAACTTCCGCCGGGTCGCGCCCGGCTGGTGTGTTAGCCGCCCCCACCTGGTCAAACTGGTCGAAACGCTTTTTCAACGCGAAAGCTTTGCCCGCACCGAAGCGCCAAAGGCTTGACGCGCATTATGTCCGCCTGAGCAAACTCACGTTACAATCCCCCTTATGTCGATATCCCTCTCCCGCCAGGAGAGGGCCACCAACAGCCAGGCATTTTCATGACAAGCGAAACGCGTACACTCTACAGCCAGCTTCCTGCTATCGATCGCTTATTGCACGATAGCGCTTTTCTTTCTCTGCGCGATCGGTATGGCCATACCCAGGTGGTTGATCTGCTTAGGCGGATGCTTGACGACGCGCGCGACGTCATCCGGAATACGCAAACGCTTCCCGACTGGTACGCAGACTGGGCGCAAGAGGCGAAACTCCGGCTGGAAAATGCGGCGCAAAGCGCGCTGCGCCCGGTGATTAACCTGACGGGGACGGTGCTGCACACCAATCTTGGCCGCGCATTGCAGGCGCAAGAAGCGATTGAGGCGGTAACGCAGGCGATGCGCGCGCCGGTGACGCTGGAATATGATTTGGATGGCGCCGGGCGGGGGCATCGCGACCGGGCGCTGGCGACGCTGTTATGCCGTATCACCGGGGCGGAGGACGCCTGTATCGTCAATAACAATGCGGCGGCGGTATTGCTGATGCTGGCGGCGACCGCCAGCGGCAAAGAGGTGGTGGTTTCGCGTGGCGAGCTGGTCGAAATCGGCGGCGCGTTTCGTATTCCGGATGTTATGCGCCAGGCGGGCTGTACGCTGCATGAAGTAGGCACCACCAACCGGACGCACGCGAAAGATTACCGTCAGGCGGTAAATGAAAATACCGGGCTGTTGATGAAGGTGCATACCAGTAATTACAGCATTGAGGGCTTTACCAAAACGGTAGAGGAAGCGGAACTGGCGGAAATCGGGCGAGAGCTGGATATTCCGGTGGTGGCGGATCTGGGCAGCGGTTCACTGGTGGATTTAAGTCAATATGGCTTACCCAAAGAGCCGATGCCGCAGCAGCTCATTGCCGCAGGCGTCAGCCTGGTAAGCTTCTCCGGCGATAAGTTGCTGGGCGGGCCGCAGGCCGGGATCATCGTCGGCAAAAAAGCGATGATTGCCCAACTGCAAAGCCATCCGCTGAAACGCGCTCTGCGCGCGGATAAAATGACGCTGGCGGCGCTGGAGGCAACGTTACGTCTGTATCTGCACCCGGAAGCGTTGGCGGAGAAATTACCCACCCTGCGTCTGTTAACCCGCAGTGAAGCGTCGATTCGCGAACAAGCGCAGCGGTTACAGGCGCGGCTGGTGGCACGTTACGGCGATGAATTTGCGCTGGAGGTTAAACCCTGCCTGTCGCAAATCGGCAGCGGTTCATTACCGGTAGACCGCCTCCCCAGCGCCGCCATGACATTTACCCCGCACGACGGGCGCGGTAGTCGGCTGGAGGCGCTGGCGGCTCGCTGGCGCACGCTGCCTGTACCGGTCATTGGCCGAATTTATGATGGCCGTTTATGGCTGGATATGCGCTGTCTTGAAGACGAAAGCCGGTTTATGGAGATGATGCTGAAATGATTATTGCAACTGCCGGACACGTAGACCACGGTAAAACGACGTTGCTCCAGGCGATTACCGGAGTCAATGCCGATCGCCTGCCGGAAGAGAAAAAACGCGGGATGACTATCGATCTGGGCTACGCCTATTGGCCGCAGCCGGATGGTCGTGTGCTGGGCTTTATCGATGTGCCTGGGCATGAAAAATTCCTCTCTAACATGCTGGCGGGCGTAGGCGGTATCGATCACGCTTTGCTGGTGGTCGCCTGTGATGACGGCGTTATGGCGCAAACGCGCGAGCATTTACAGATCCTGCAACTGACGGGCAATCTCCAGCTCACCGTCGCGCTGACCAAAGCCGATCGCGTGGACGAGGCGCGTATCGGTGAAGTACGAGAAGAGGTACTGGCGGCGCTCGACAACTATGGCTTCGCCGATACCGTTTTATTTGTCACCGCTGCCAATGAAGGACGCGGTATTGCAGAACTTCGCGCTCATTTACAGCAGCTTCCTGCACGTTTGCACGCCGCGCAGCATCGCTTCCGTCTGGCTATCGACCGTGCGTTTACGGTGAAAGGGGCGGGACTGGTGGTGACCGGAACGGCGTTGAGCGGAGAGGTGAAGGTAGGTGATACGCTGTGGTTAACCGGAGTAAATAAACCGATGCGGGTGCGTAGCCTGCACGCACAAAATCAGCCTACCGACCATGCGCACGCCGGGCAACGTATTGCGCTCAATATTGCGGGCGATGCGGAGAAGGAACAGCTTAACCGCGGCGACTGGCTGCTTTCCGATGCGCCGGTGGGGGAAGCTTTTTCCCGGGTGATCGTTTCTCTGGCGCTTCATGCGCCGCTTTCCCAATGGCAGCCGCTACATATTCACCATGCCGCCAGCCATGTGACCGGTCGCGTCTCTTTGCTGGAAGGCGGGCTGGCCGAGCTGATCTTCGATACGCCGTTGTGGCTGGCCGATAATGACAGACTAGTGCTGCGTGATATTTCCGCACGTGCCACCCTTGCCGGCGCACGCGTGGTGACGCTTAAGGCGCCGCGTCGCGGTAAACGTAAACCAGATTATTTGCACTGGCTTTCAACGCTTGCCGACGCGCAGGACGATAGCGCGGCGTTGGCCATTCATCTGGAACGCGGCGCCGTCAACCTGCCGGATTTCGGTTGGGCGCGTCAGCTTAATCCTCTCGGTATGCGTCAGCTTATTGAGCAACATGGTTTTATCCAGGCCGGAGACAATCTGTTAAGTGCGCCCGTCGCCGCCCGCTGGCAGCGTAAGATTCTTGATACGCTGGCGACCTACCACGAACAGCACCGCGATGAACCGGGGCCGGGACGCGAGCGTTTACGCCGCATGGCCCTGCCAATGGAAGATGAAGCGCTGGTCCTGATGCTGATCGAGCGGATGCGCGATGACGGCCTGATTCATAGCCATCACGGTTGGTTGCATCTGCCGGATCATAAAGCGGGATTTAGCGATGAGCAGCAGGCCGTCTGGCAAAAAGTCGAACCGCTATTTGGCGATGAGCCCTGGTGGGTACGCGATCTGGCGAAAGAGACCGGAACGGAGGAACAATTGATGCGGCTGGTGCTGCGGCAGGCGGCACAGCAAGGCATCATTACCGCGATCGTAAAAGATCGGTACTATCGTAACGATCGGATTGTCGCTTTCGCCAATATGATCCGCGAGCTGGATCAAGAGAGAGGATCAACGTGTGCGGCGGATTTTCGCGACAGGCTGAATGTAGGGCGGAAACTGGCTATTCAGATCCTTGAATATTTTGACCGGATTGGATTTACACGGCGTCGTGGGAATGATCATTTATTACGTGATGCGTTATTATTTCCGCAAAAAGAATGAAATGGTTAAATTAAATCAGAAATGAATCAATACAATTATTGAGTTGATTTATAAAAGCACATCAGGAAATTAACCTAATGTGCTTTTTATTTTTCTGACTTCTTAAAATAGTCATCGTGATCATATTATTAGGATAATTTCACCCGTATTCTTCGCACCTTATTCTGGTAATTAAGGACAGTATAATGGCAGCTTCAACGTTTTTTATTCCTTCCGTGAATGTAATTGGTGCCGATTCATTAAAGAACGCAATGAATACGATGGCGGAATATGGTTTTCGCCGTACATTAATTGTTACGGATGCTATGCTGACAAAATTAGGGATGGCGGGTGATATTCAAAAAGCGCTACAGGAACGTGATATTTTTAGCGTGATTTATGATGGTACGCAGCCTAACCCTACCACCAGCAATGTGGCAGCTGGGTTGAAGCTTCTGAAAGAAAATGGCTGCGACAGCGTTATCTCGCTGGGCGGCGGTTCCCCGCACGACTGTGCGAAAGGTATCGCTCTGGTGGCGGCGAATGGCGGCGATATTCGTGACTATGAAGGCGTTGACCGCTCCGCGAAACCGCAGTTGCCGATGATTGCGATTAATACGACCGCCGGCACCGCGTCTGAAATGACCCGTTTTTGTATCATCACCGACGAAGAACGTCATATTAAAATGGCTATCGTCGATAAACACGTTACGCCGCTGCTCTCTGTCAACGACTCCTCTTTAATGGTTGGTATGCCGAAATCCCTGACGGCGGCAACCGGTATGGATGCGTTAACCCACGCGATTGAAGCTTATGTTTCCGTTGCGGCAACGCCTATTACCGATGCCTGCGCGTTGAAAGCGGTAACGATGATTGCGGAAAATCTGGTTGTTGCGGTTGAAGAGGGGAGCAATGTCCAGGCGCGTGAAGCGATGGCTTATGCTCAGTTCCTGGCGGGAATGGCGTTTAACAATGCGTCGCTGGGCTACGTTCATGCTATGGCGCATCAACTTGGCGGTTTCTACAACCTACCGCACGGCGTATGTAACGCGGTTCTGCTGCCGCATGTGCAGGTATTCAACAGCCAGGTAGCGGCGGCTCGCCTGCGTGATTGCGCTGCGGCGATGGGCGTCGATGTATCAGGTATGAGCGAGGCGGAAGGCGCGCAGGCGTGTGTGGCGGCCATTCGCCAACTGTCGCAGAAAGTCAACATTCCGGCGGGACTGCGCGAGCTAAACGTGAAGGAAGAAGATATCCCGGTTTTGGCGACCAATGCTCTTAAAGATGCCTGTGGTCTGACGAACCCGATTCAGGCGACTCACGACGAGATTGTGGAAATTTATCGCGCGGCGATGTAACGCCTTTGCCCGGTGGCGCGGACGCTTACCGGGCCTGCGTAGACGATGCAGGCCGGATAAGGCGTAACACGTTAGCTTCGATCGAGCTTTTGCTGCGCCAGCCAGACGGCGCCCAGCCTGCCCGCCTGATTTCCCAGTTGGCAGGGCTGAATCGGCACCTGGAGCGCCTCCCACATTTCAAACGTTTCAAGATGCCGCGTCAGGAGCGGGTAGAGCTTTTCCTGTTCGCTTATTCCTCCGCCGATCAGCACCACGCCCGGATCAAACATAGAGATTACGCTGTAAACGCCGCGTGACAGATAACGCGCCCAGTCATTGACCGCCTCACGCAGATGAACATCGGTCGCCATTCGTTCGAAGATCACATCCGCAGGCGGCATCTCTTCGGCAGGCAGCGCCAGCGCCTGGCGGCACGACGCCATTAATCCGCTGGTTGACGCGATTTTGTGCATACTTTCGCCATTATTCCCGACCGGCATGACGCCGAATTCACCGGCATGGAAATGTGCGCCGCGATACAGTTCTCGTCCGACGATAATACCGCCACCAATGCCTGTTCCAATGGTGATACAGACCAGATTGTCATAATGCTGCCCGGCGCCTCGCCACATTTCGCCCAGCGCCGCGCAGTTCGCGTCGTTCTCCACGACCAGCGGCAGATCGGTCAGCCCGCTGAACAACTCCATCAGGTTGACGTCATCCAGGTAAGCCAGCGCGCCCGCTTTTGCCGCATAACCGTTATGGGGATTAATATGGCCGGGGAAACTGACCCCGATTGCCGCAATGTCATAGTCCTGTTGGCAACGCGCCACCACATCCTGCCATTTGCGGGTAAACGTGGAGGCGTCCTCTGGCGTATCGAATTGATGATGGGTTAATTCTTCGCCGTCACTGTTAATCACGCCATATTTGACGTGAGTTCCTCCCACATCAATGCCGATATATTGCTGCATAGTGTTCTCCGTACGTTAAACAGGCACCTGTTTAGTATGGCTAAAACCAGACGGAGAAACGTAAAGGAAAGTAATTCGTGATTGCTGTCGTAAAGCGGAAAACCATTGGCGAAAAATTCACCAGTACCGTCTACCCTTGTGGAGTACCTTTACAATAAGGAGTTGGTCATGACGAACAATCCCCCTTCAACACGTATTCAGCCAGGTGAATACGGGTACCCACTGAAGTTAAAAGCCCGCTATGACAATTTTATTGGCGGTGACTGGGTTGCGCCCGCCGACGGCGAATATTATCAAAACCTGACGCCAGTGACCGGCCAGCCGCTATGTGAAGTCGCTTCCTCCGGTAAAAAAGATATCGATTTAGCGCTCGACGCCGCGCATAAGGCGAAAGATAAGTGGGCGCATACGTCAGTACAAGACCGTGCCGCTATCTTGTTTAAGATCGCCGATCGGATGGAACAAAACCTCGAACTGTTGGCGACAGCGGAAACCTGGGATAACGGTAAACCGATTCGTGAAACCAGCGCCGCCGACGTACCGCTGGCGATCGATCATTTCCGCTATTTCGCCTCCTGTATACGTGCGCAGGAGGGCGGGATCAGCGAAGTTGATAGTGAAACCGTGGCCTACCATTTTCACGAACCGCTTGGCGTCGTGGGGCAGATAATCCCGTGGAACTTTCCGTTGTTGATGGCAAGCTGGAAAATGGCGCCAGCGCTGGCGGCGGGTAACTGCGTAGTGCTTAAACCGGCACGCCTGACGCCGCTTTCCGTTCTGCTGTTGATGGAAGTCATTGGCGATCTGTTACCACCGGGCGTCGTCAACGTCGTGAACGGCGCGGGCGGCGAGATCGGTGAATATCTGGCGACCTCGAAACGTATCGCGAAGGTGGCGTTTACCGGTTCGACGGAAGTGGGTCAACAGATCATGCAGTACGCCACGCAGAATATTATTCCGGTGACGCTGGAGTTAGGCGGTAAATCGCCAAATATCTTCTTTGCTGACGTGATGGATGAAGAAGATGCGTTCTTTGATAAAGCGCTGGAGGGTTTTGCCCTGTTTGCCTTTAACCAGGGCGAGGTGTGTACCTGTCCAAGCCGTGCGCTGGTCCAGGAGTCCATCTATGAGCGCTTTATGGAGCGCGCTATTCGCCGGGTAGAGAGCATTCGCAGCGGGAACCCGCTAGATAGCGGTACACAGATGGGGGCGCAGGTCTCCCACGGCCAGCTTGAGACTATCCTCAATTATATCGATATCGGTAAAAAAGAGGGGGCCGATATTCTGACCGGTGGGCGACGCAAGGAGCTGGATGGCGAACTTAAAGAGGGCTATTACCTTGAGCCTACCATTCTGTTTGGTAAGAATAATATGCGCGTCTTTCAGGAGGAGATCTTTGGCCCGGTGCTGGCGGTAACCACCTTTAAAACCATGGAGGAGGCGCTGGAAATCGCTAACGATACGCAGTATGGCCTCGGCGCCGGCGTCTGGAGCCGCAACGGCAATCTGGCCTATAAGATGGGGCGCGGCATTCAGGCCGGGCGCGTATGGACCAACTGCTATCACGCCTATCCGGCACATGCGGCGTTCGGCGGCTATAAACAGTCGGGCATCGGGCGCGAAACGCATAAGATGATGCTGGAACACTACCAGCAAACCAAGTGTCTGCTGGTGAGCTATTCCGATAAGCCGCTGGGGCTGTTCTGACGCAAGAGGTAATGCCCGATGGCGCTGCGCTTATCGGGCCTACAAAAATTCATCGCAATATACTGATATTGCAAATCTTGTAGGCCGGATAAGGCGCAGCCGCCATCCGGCACAGTATTACCGCTCGTTGACCCAAATCCGCATTTCGCCCTCGCCACGGTTGGCCCAGCTAAACCACGGAATGAACGTTAGCGTCTGCGGCTGGCGCGATGACGGCGCGTTATCGTAGTGCCACAACGCCTGATGCTGCGCATCTGAGGCGCTTTGCTTCTCGCCTTCAGCCTGAATCAGCATCTTATGCGCAAAAAGCCCTTTGCCCTCAAAGACCCGGAATTCACTCTCTTTCGGTAGCCACAGATTATGCAGTTCTTCGCCGTTATCGGCCTGCTCAAGGCAATAGACCAGCGGCCCGCGCTGAATGGCGACCTTACCGGCGACGTGACGCGCCAGCGGATTGCCATACACGCGGCGAACCGGCATCGGCAGCGTCAGGGTTATCGTATCGCCCTCCTGCCAGGTCCGACGGATATGCAGATAACCTTTGCGAATATCCTGCTCCACTTCCAGCCCGTTGAGCGTCACTTTTGCCTCAGGGCACCAGTCCGGCAGACGTAGCGCCAGCGTGTGACGTACCGGCTGCACAGAGTCGATGGCGATCTTCACCTGCTCATGCCACGGGTAGTTCCCGCTGATTCGCAGTTTGAGCGCGCCATTTTCAACCGGTATTTCCATGCTGTTACCCACGTACATATTGATGTACAGCGCATCCGCACGCGGCGTGTAGATGTAGTGACCAAGGGAGGTGAGCACGCGGGCGATGTTCGGCGGGCAGCAGGCGCAGCCAAACCAGCGCTGGCGAATGGGCTTAACGTGATCGTAAATATGGTTGAATTTTAACGATTTTGGATGCACTTCCAGCGGATTGACGTAGAAGAAATGCTTGCCATCCAGCGCCATACCGCCGAGGACGGTGTTGTACAGCGCGCGCTCCATCACGTCGGCGTACTGGCTATCGGCTTCCATTTCCAGCATTCGGCGGGCGAACATCATCAGGCCGATTGAAGCGCAGCTTTCCGCATAGACCGAATCATTCGGTAAATCGTAATCGCTGCTAAAGGCTTCGCCACTGCTCTGTGAACCGATGCCTCCGGTGATATACAGCTGACGCTGCGCCATATTTTTCCACAGACGCAGGCAGTCCTGGCGTTTGCCTTCATCGTTGCTCAGGCGAGCGAGATGCGCCACGCCAGTCATCAGATAGACAAAACGTACCGCGTGGCCAATGGCCGTCTGCTGCTGCGAAATTGGCAGATGCGCCTGGC
Organism: Salmonella sp. 741265073_HBA; assembly: GCF_046569105.1. Classification (NCBI taxonomy): domain Bacteria; kingdom Pseudomonadati; phylum Pseudomonadota; class Gammaproteobacteria; order Enterobacterales; family Enterobacteriaceae; genus Salmonella; species Salmonella sp. 741265073_HBA. The sequence goes on from NZ_JBKFRY010000010.1 coordinate 144,185, forward strand.
TGTAGGCTTTGTCTTTGACCATCCACGCCGGGCCGTAGGTATGCCAGTAAGAGGTTTGGCCGCGTTTTTCGTACTCTTCGTCGTAGAAGTGCGGTTGGGTGCCGCGCTGTCCGATAAAGTAGCTTGCCAGCATCATATAGCGCGGCTGCTCTGTTACCTCATACAGACGCATCAGCGCCAGCTCAATTTCCGGGTGGCCCGGATAGCCGTGCAGCTGATTTTCGCCAGGGCCGAAAGTGCTGTCGATATGATCGGCCAGGCGACAAACGACGTCTAGCAGCCGACGCTTACCGGTGGCCTGAAAGAAGGCGACGCCCGCTTCAATCAGATGCCCGGCGCAATAAAGCTCGTGGCACTCCGCCAGGTTGCTCCAGCGTTCTTGCGGGGCTTTTGCCGTAAAGTACGTATTGAGATAGCCATCGTCACACTGCGCGGCGGCCACCAGTTCAATCACCTCATCGGCGGTTTTCTCAAGCGCGGGATCGGGCTTCTGGCACAGTGACCAGGCAACCGCTTCCAGCCATTTCGCCACGTCGCTGTCCTGAAAGACCATGCCGTAAAAGTCGCCCGTCTGCTGGCCTGCGGCAATGCGGAAATTTTCAATGGCATGGCTGGGTTCAGCCTCTGGAATACGATCGTTTAACGCATCCCACTGGTAAGGAATAACCACATCGCGAACCAGTTGTTGATACTGTCCGAGGAACGGATCGCTGACCGTCAGTTTATGCAGATCGACTTCCAGTACGTTCATTTCGTGCTCCTTAAGGCTGTAGAGGTCATAGATATTCCTCGCTGACGGGGTATTTTATGGCAGTAATTTTTATTTTCGCGTTATGACCTGATTCATTTTGCCCGGATAGCGGTGAGCGACAAGGCGATAAAAGAGTAAAAAAAGATGACGATTCCGACCCGTATTTAAAAATGTGAGATGGATCGAGTGAAATGACTATTTTTAGTTAATAATCAAAAGCTAATATGAAATACGGTGCTGAATGAGCGGGAAATGACATATTAATGCTCGAATTATCCATGACATTACCGATTAAAGTCCAAAACGGCGGATTATTTATTTCTCGCGGCATTGGGCGTCATCCTGCCAGGCGTCTGCAATCGTGGGAAATTATATTTGTGGAAAAAGGCTGCCTGAAAATTCAGGAAGAAGAATGTGTTTTCTGTGTCGACGCCGGGGAAAGCCTGTTGCTTTGGCCGCATCGCCGCCATATTGGCGTTGAGGAGTTTCCCGCCGATCTTAAATTTTACTGGCTCCATTTTGAGGTCAAAGCGCCGGACAGCGACCCGCGCTGGCTGACGCATCTTTCCGTGCCGCAGCATACCCAGGTTGCCGATCCGCAGGCGCTGATTGCGCTTTTTCGCCAGTTTATGAACGAGCAGGAAGAGCACCAGCGCAGCCCGGCGCTGGAGTTCATCGTGCTGCTGATTTTGCAGCAGCTCACTGTTGACGCCCGGCAGAATGAAAACGCCGAGGCCGCTGGCGTGTCGCTGGCCTGGAAAGTACAGCAGCTGATTCGAACGCACTATCACCTGCCGCTTTCCAGCTCAGTTCTGGCGAAAGAACTGCATTGCAATGTGGATTATCTGGGACGCGTTTATCGGCGGGTATTTCACCTTACGCTAACGGAGGCCATCCACCGCCAGCGGGTGCGCGAGGCGGAAAAGTTGCTGATTAGCGACGCGCGTTCGTTAAAAGAGGTGGCGGAGCGGTGCGGTTTTAATGATGTTGGTTACTTTCGCCAGATCTTCCGCAAGCACACCGGCCTGACGCCTACCGCCTGGAAGCGGCGCTACAGTAAGGAACACGTTAATTCTTGAGTATAATCTTTGGCCCTCTGACAACGCGGTTGCAAACTGAATGCCCGATGGCGCTTTGCTTATCGGGCCTACGAGAGTTCATCACAACGTATTGATATTGCAAATCTTGTAGGTCGGATAAGGCGCAGCCGCCATCCGACACAGGCTGTGGCTGCCGGCATTACTGCCCGTAATAGGCATTCGCGCCGTGTTTACGCAGATAGTGTTTATCGAGCAATTCCGGCTGCATATCCGGCAACTGCGGGGCCAGCTGGCGCGAGAACAGCCCCATATAGGCGCACTCCTCAAGCACCACGGCGTTGTGGACGGCATCGGCGGCATTTTTACCCCAGGCAAACGGGCCGTGCGAATGAACCAATACCGCCGGGATTTGCGCCGGATCCAGACCGCGCTCTTCAAAGGTTTTAATAATCACCTCGCCGGTCTGATACTCGTACTCGCCGTTAATTTCCTCAACGGTCATCAGTCGGGTACAGGGGATCGCGCCATAGAAATAGTCGGCGTGGGTGGTGCCCCAGGCGGGCAGATCGAGCCCGGCCTGCGACCAGATCGTCGCATGGCGGGAATGGGTATGAACGATCCCGCCGATCTGCGGATAGCGGCGATAGAGCGCCAGATGGGTCGCGGTATCGGACGACGGTTTTTTGTTGCTTTCAACGACCTTACCGCTGGCGATCTCTACCACCACCATATCGTCGGCGGTCATCTCCTCATATTCAACGCCGGAAGGCTTGATGACCATCAGTTTGCGCGTCTCATCGACCGCGCTGACGTTGCCCCAGGTAAAGGTGACCAGCCCGTGCGCCGGAAGCGCCAGGTTGGCCGCCAGCACCTCGGCTTTCAGTTGCTCTAACATGTGAAACCTCCTTCCTGCATCCGTGATTCAATCCAGCGGCGGGCCTGGATAATTTCCAGCACCGGCTCGCTGGCTTTCTCTGTCCACATCTCAATCAGAAATGAACCGCGATAGTTCAGCTCATGCAGCGTTTTGAAGATGCCGACAAAATCAACGCATCCTTCGCCAAACGGCACGTCGCGGAACTGACCGGGGCTATCGCCGGTCACCGGCAGCGTGTCTTTCAGGTGGATAGCGGCGATACGGTCGATACCCAGCTTCAGTTCGGCGGTCACGTCGTTCCCCCAGGCGCTGAGGTTGCCGACGTCTGGATAAACGGTGAACCACGGTGACGAAAGCATCTCGTCCCACTTTTTCCACTTGCTGATGGAGTTCATAAACGCGGTATCCATGATCTCCACCGCCAGCATCACCTGCGCCGCTGCGGCCTGTTCCACCGCCCACGCCAGCCCTTCGGCGAAACGTTGCTGGGTGCCTTCGTCGTGTTCTTCGTAATAGACGTCGTAACCTGCCAACTGGATGGTGCGGATCCCCAGGTCGCGCGCCAGGCGAATGGCTTTGGTCATGATTTCACGCGCCCGCTCGCGTACCGCTTCGTCGCGGCTGCCAAAAGGGAAACGGCGATGGGCGGAGAGACACATTGACGGGATAGCGACGCCGCTTTCCAGCATCGCGTTCACCAGCGATGCGCGTTGGGCTGGCGTCCACTCCAGGCGAGAAAGGCGTTCATCCGTTTCGTCCACCGACATCTCGACAAAATCAAAACCGCAGCTTTTTGCCAGCACCAGCCGCTCTGGCCAACTGAGGTCTTTCGCCAGCGCTTTTTCATAGATCCCTAATGGATGATTACGCATGCTTTTCTCCCCAGATGGCGTCAATTTGGGCGTGGAATTCGGCGGCGACCTGCGCCGGATGGGCGGCACCTGCCAGCGCGCGTCCGGCGATAAATGCCTTGACGTTAATGTCGCGGAACAGCGGCAGATCCGCTGGGGTAATGCCGCCGGTAATTGACAGTTCAAGGCCGATGTCGGACAACGCCTTCATACGCGCCAGGTCCGCTTCGCCCCACTGCTGCCCGCTGGCCTGCGCATCGCGTCCGCGGTGGTAAATCGCCTGGCGAACCCCGACGCGATACCAGTCTCGGGCGTCGTCCAGCGTCCAGTTGCCGAACAGCTCCATTTGAATTTCACCGCCACAGGATTGCGCGACGGCGTGGCCTTTTTCGACCGTGGCGAGCGGTGCGGCGCAGATGATAGTCATCCAGTTGGCGCCAGCGCCAAAAGCCTGCTGCGCCAGGGTTTCACCGGCATCGGCCACTTTCCAGTCGGCGACGATGATTTTTTCCGGGCACTGCGCTCGCAGGGCTTTCACCGCGCCTAACCCTTCGGTTAAGCAGAGAATCGTGCCCGCCTCAACGATATCGACGTGGTCCTGTAGCAGGGCGACATCGCGCTGGGCTGCTTCCAGACTGGTGTGGTCGAGCGCCAGTTGCAGTAATGGTCGGCTCATAATGCGTGCTCCTTAATACGGGCGTGATAGCCCTGTAGTGCTTCAATCAAATGCTGGTATTGGCGGTATTTGCGCTGGTAGAGGGCGTGCGCGGCCATGTCCGGCAGCAGCGTGCGCACCGGGTGCCGGAGGTCGCGTTGGGCCTCGCGGAAATTGCGATATACGCCGGTGCCGACGCGGGCAGCCAGCGCCGCGCCGAAGCAGCCGGTCTCCTCCACCTGCGGCAGCTCAATGCGCAGGCCGCTGACGTCCGCCAGCATCTGCATCCAGACGTCGGAGTGGGCCGGTCCGCCGGTAACGCGCAGGGCGCAAACCTCGGTAAAGCGTTCACGCATGCGGTTGAGGTGGGTCATATGGCTGAAGACCACGCCTTCATAAATCGCCTGCAGCAGGTGCGCGCGGGTGTGCAGCGCCTGCATACCGTAAAAACCGCAGGTCATCTCCAGTCCGGCATTGCTGCCGTAGAGAAACGGCAGAAAAAAGAGGTCGCTACCGGCTTTCGGCAGGCTGGCAACCGCCTGGTTGATCTCATCAAAAGAGAGGTCGCCCCACTGGGCGGTGAACCATTCAAGGTTGCCGGAAGAGGTCGGGCTGGCTTCGTGAACGATATACTGCCCGTCATTGACGTAGCGGCCATAGACGTAAGGATGGGCCTCATGGTCGCGCAGACCGTGAGCGATGCCGCTGGTGACGGCCCAGGTCCCCATCACCGCATTGAGCGTTGATTCATCCTCAATACCGGCGCAAAGGGCGGTGGAAACCACGTCAAACAGGCCGCCGACGACGGGGGTGCCCACCGCCAGACCGGTGATGGCGGCCGCCTGAGCGGTGATCTCCCCGCATATTTCGGCTGAACCCATCACGGGGGGCAGCGCGCTGTCGATTTCACTGATGCCCAGCCACTCGGTCAGGCGCGGGTCGTACTGGCCCGTCGCCATGTTGTAGAGGTTGGACTCGGAGATGTTGCTCTCCTCACAGCCTTTAACGCCGGTTAAGCACCAGCGCAGATAGTCATGCGTCATCATGACGCTGCCTATCTGCGCGTAGCGCTGCGGCTCATTCTCTTTTACCCAGCGTAAAAGGGAGACCGGATGCCCGGTCCACAGGGTTTGTCGGGTCAGAGGGTAGAGTTTTTGCGGAACCGCCTCTTTTTGCCAGCGCTGGACAATTTCCATGGCGCGACGGTCGGAAGAGAGTATCGCTTTACCTAATGGCCGATCGCTTTTATCTAACAGAAACAGGCCCTTACCCTGAGCGGAAATGCCCAGACCGCGGATTTGTGAGCCGCTCACCCCCGTGTGCGCCAGCAGTTTGTTGATGACCGAGCCGCACTGTTGCCACAGTTCGGTCATATCGCGTTCAACCCAGCCTGGCTGCGGGCTTAAAGCGTGTAGCGGCAGGCGTTGCACCGCTACTTCCCGGCCTGCGCCATCGTACAACCCGGCTTTTAGCCAACTCCCACCACAATCTAACCCCAGCCAGTAGTTGCTCATGACTTATTGCACCTCGTCCACGGCTTTCAGGAGATCGGCGCCCTGCGGGTTGTCTTTCAGGAACATATCGCGCACCTGGCTGCCCAGCGCATCGCTAAAGGCTTTACGGTCGATATCGGTCAGGACTTCAACTCCGGCTTCTTTCATGCCATCGATAATTTTTTGCTGATCTTCGGCGACCAGTTTGCGCTGGTAGTCACCCGCTTCTTTAGCGGAACTCAGCAGTGCCTCCTGGAACTGCGGGCTTAAAGCGTCGAATTTGGCTTTATTGATCACCAGCAGCAGAGGCGAATAGGCGTGATGAGTGAGGGAGAGGTATTTCTGTACCTCATAGAATTTCGCTGACCACACGACGTTGATAGGGTGCTCCTGGGCATCAATCGTACGGGTTTCGAGACCGGTATAGACTTCGGAGAATGGCATCGGAATAGGGTTCGCGCCGAAGATTTTAAAGGCCGCGATATTCATTGGGCTGTTGTTAGTGCGGATTTTTAAGCCTTTCAAATCGCCCGGCGTTTTTACCGGCGCGCGGGAGTTGGTGACGTCGCGCCAGCCGTTTTCCCAGTAGGCGAGGACTTTTAACCCTTTTGAATCGAGTGATTTTTTCAGTTCATCGCCGACTTTACCGTCGAGCGTTTTATGCGCATGCGCGGTATCGCGAAACAGGAAGGGGACATCAAGTAAGTTGAATACAGGGGCCAGGCCGGTGAAATTGTTCGAACCGGACATTTCCATATCAATGGTTCCGCCGCGCACCCCGCTGATCATTGCCTGGGCGTTACCTAATGTGCTGTCAGGAAAGAGTTTTAGCGTTAATTCGCCGTTGGTTTTTTCTTTTAATAGTTCGTTAAATTTTTTCGCGGCAATATGTTGGGAGTCAGTTTGCGGTGTTTCATAACCAAAACGTAAAGATTGCGCCGCCAGAGACGACACGCTGAAAACCGTCAGACCAGCTATCAATAATGAACGAGCAATAACGTGTAATTTCATAATATTATCCTTTAATTAATCCATTTAAGCGGTGTGATAATTAGCTCGGGAATAAAAATAAATAAAACCAGCAGCGACATCAGTACGACAACGTAAGGGAATACGCCTCTTACCGCGTCATCAAATTTCAATTTTGCTACCCCGGAAATAACGTTGAGGACGTTGCCAACGGGCGGTGTGATTAATCCAATAGAGCAGTTAATAATGAACATGACGCCGAAATAAATCGGGTCAATATTGGCTTCTTTAACTAATGGTAATAATACAGGGGTAAGAATTAACACCGTTGGCGTTAAATCCATCACCATACCGACGACCATAATTGAGATCATAATGACGATAAATAAGAGTCGCGGAGAGTCGACCAGCGGCTGCAGCAAATCTGACACCATCATGGGTAATTCCGCGATCGTAATCAGCCAGGCGGATACCTGGGCCGCGGCCACCAGAAACATGACGACTGACGTCGTTTTGGCGGCATTGACCAGCACGTGGTAGAGACTGGAAAACGTTAATTCCCGATAGATAACAACAGCGACAAAGAGGGCGTAAAACGCGGCAACCGCCCCTGCCTCCGTTGGCGTGAAAAGTCCGGAACGGAAGCCGCCGATAATAATCACCGGTAAAAACAGCGCCCAGATACCTGAAACCAATGATTGCCAGATTTCACGCGGTGTTGCTTTAGGCTGAGAAGGGAGATTTAATCGCCCGGCCTGCCACCACCAGGTGAGCATAAGCGCCGCGCCCATCATGATGCCCGGTGCGATCCCGGCCATAAACAGCTTGCTGATCGACAAGCCGCTGGAAACGCCGAAGATAATAAAAGGAATCGAGGGGGGAATAATTGGCGCAATGATCCCGCCGGAAGCGATTAACCCAACGGAGCGATTGATCGGATAGTTTGCGGAGCGCATCATCGGCACCAGCAGCGCGGCGACCGCAGCGGTATCTGCTACCGCAGAGCCGGAAAGGCTGGCCATAATCATTGCCGCAATAACGCCCACGTAGCCCAGGCCGCCGGGCTTATGGCCGACCAGCTTCATCGGCAGGTCGACAATTCGCTTTGACAGGCCGCCCGCGTTCATGATTTCACCGGCCAAAACAAAAAAGGGAATGGCCAGCAGGGAGAAACTGTCCGCGCCGTTAACCAGGGTTTGCGCCATAATCTGCACGTCAAACATATCCAGGTATGCCATCAGAGCAGCGCCGCAAAGCAGCAGCGACCAGGCGATGGGTAAACCTATCGCGATCCCGCCGAGCAGGCAGCAGAGAAATATCACCACGGCCATGATTAGGCTCCTTGCTGTGGTTGTTGAAAGGAATCGTTACGCGTTATTAAGTGATAAAGCCGACGCAGCTCGATTAACGCGATAGCAACGCTTGTGGGCAGACAGGCGATATACATCAGGCCGATCGGTAAACCGAGGATTGGCGAGTGATCGCTCCAGTCCTGCAACGCTTTTTGCAGGCTGCCCCAGCCTAATGCGAGGCATAACAATAAAATCAGTGAATGCGTCAGCAGCGAGAGACGACGCTGATTCGCTGGCGAAAGTTTTTCCACCACAAAAGTGACCTGAACGTGAGCGTTATCCATAAATGCAACGATGGCGCCAATAAACGTCAGCCATACAAATAGATAACGTGATAGTTCATCTACCGACAAAATACTGCTCTCAAAACCGTAACGTAAAATAACGTTAATAAATACAATGCAGGAAAGTACGGCAATTAATACCGCAAGTATGCCCTCAAGTACCCGCTTCATAACGACTCCATCAGGTTATAGAAACTTATTTCTTTCGATGCTGAATAGTGGAACTTAATTTCTTATGTTTGGTTTATATTAGGTCGGCGCAACGTTGAGTTGCAGGCCGAGGATTAAGGTGATGATGTTTAATTCAGGTTAGCTGCGTGTGGCCTTTTTCATCATATTAATACCATCACGTAATATATTTATGCGGTGATTAATATCGGCGCTGGCATTGATTTCCAACAATTTAATGCCGGTAAACTGCAACAGTTCGGGAGCTGCGGCGGTAATCAGTTCTTGAACATGTTTCTCCGTCATCAGGCTTTGTGGACAGAAAGGTGCAAACGGAGCATGGAGGTCCTGCCATTCGCCGTATTCTCCATCCAGCGTTGTACCGGAGAACATCAGCGCCCCGAGTTTTCCAGCCTGTTTGGCCTGCTGCGTGTGGATCAGCGGTAGAGAGGTATCCCGCCCTTCAATAGCGGAGCGCGCCCAGTTAATACAGACGCTTATGTCATAGTCGGCAATAGTTTCCAGTACGTTTACCAACGGTAAGAATCCTTTGCGCGGTGCGGGGCCGGTCATCGCGTCGCAGTGTTCAAGCACCAGGTCGCAGGACCAGTCCCAGTTGGCAATCTCTTTTAATGAGCGCGCAAAGGCGTCGGTTGCCTGCGCTACGTTCGGATTGCCCGCCAGCGGGGCGGCGTGAAGCTCAAGGGCTATGACTTTGCCGGGGATTTTCGCATTGAGTTTATTTATCTTCTGATAAAGATGACGGTAGTATTCCACGCAGGCTTTACGCTGCTCCTCGTCACTGGACGCTAATCCAAAACCACCGTTTTCGCTACGGCGGCGCATGGTTTCCATTATCGCGGTGACCACGATTTGCCAGTTTCCCGGTGTATGGCGCAATAACCACTCGTCGCCGAGCGGGTGAAGATGTTCAAGACAAGGCTGCTCCAGCCCCCGGATATCCGGAGTATCAGAGAGTTGCCGCCAGAATTCCGTCTCTTCCTCTTCACTCTTCTGGTGAAATGAGGGTGCACAAGGGTACGCACCGATAATATAACCGGTATTATTTTTCATTTTGTGCTCCAGTAAACTCTATTTTATAAAACGTCTATGGCGACTTTTACGACTATTTTCCGTATCGGCGTAGCAATGCTTTTATTACAACCTGGACGATGAACATCCTGCGGGAAAAACAGGGCATAACTTCCCGGTATCATTTCAATGAATGATTCATGTTCACTGTCGTGATAAAAAATAATATCGCGCTGTTCTAATAATGACTCGCTGATTTGATTATTACCGGTATCAATGGCAACCCCAATTTTCTCTTCGCCCCATGCCAGAAACTGAATATCCAGATAGCGGCGATGGACTTCCGGACGATTTTCAGCAGCATCGCGGGTGGTCATATCGATAATCTGCGCGAAGATATTTTTGCCGTCGATTTCTACTACGCCGGGTTCCAGCGTGCGAAAGTCGGTGGTACGTAAAAAGTGAAGCGCTTTCTCGATCGCGGCTGGCAAATGACATGGATTTGGCTGCGCGATATGTCCAAAAATCATGATGTGGCTCCTTACAGCGCCTGAATTTTAGCCCAGACGCTGTCGTCAACGGTGATACCGTGACGGCGGTTGTCATCCAGCAGTTTGGTAAATTCGTGGCCTGGCAGCCGGATAGCGACGTTGTCGTCGGCGCGTTCAGCGGTGGTGATGAAATCCATAATCCGCTGCAGTTTGGCATCGCGGGTTGCGCCATCGATCAGCTTATCCACTTCTATGGCGATGAAAATCTGCGAAACGCCATATTCATCGCTGTTTTCCTGGGTCACTTCGGCAACGGAAGAGCCGTTGGAAAGCAGGGTGGCAATCATGTCCAGCACAATCGACAGACCAGATCCTTTCCAGTAACCCATTGGTAAAATGCGGCGATTTTTCTCGATAACGCCCGGTTCTTTGGTCAACTGACCGTTATCGTCGAAACCGCCGTCCACCGGCAGTTCGCGGCCCGCCAGACGGTTAACTTCTAACATCCCGTAGGAGAACATCGACATCGACATATCTACCATCGTGATCGGCGTGGAAGGGATGGCGACGATCAGCGGATTGGTACCGATACGGCACTCTTTCGCGCCCCACGGCGGCATGACGGCGATGGAGTTGGTCCAGCAAATGCCGATATAGCCTTTTTCCGCCGCCTGCCAGCCGTAGCTGCCGCCGCGCATCCAGTGGTTAGCATTACGTAACGCCACCAGGCCAATACCATGATCGGAAGCCAGCTCGATGGCCCGGTCCATCATCTTTTTCGCCGTCAGGTTGCCGATAGCGCGCTGAGCATCCCACTGTTCGATGGCGCCGAGGCTGGTAACCCGCTGCGGTTTAGCATCAGGAATAATGTCGCCGTTATCTAGTTGCTGAATGAAGCGGGGAAAGCGGTTCACGCCGTGGGAATAGACACCGGACTCGGTGGTGCGAGCGAACATTTCCGCGCAGGCGTCGGCGGTATCTTCTGCAATATTCCGCGACCGCAAGACGCGGTAGAAGGCCCCTTTTAACTCTTCGAAAGTTACTTTCATCCCTGTTCTCCTGGTCGATTGTTAGAAATTTTAGTATGTTTTTTTGTCGATAAATTTCATAATACGAAATGTAGTTCCAAATATATAGATCAAAAATTGACATGGCAACGCCAGAGAAGGTTTTTAAAAACGATTAAAATCATCGGGTTATGTTTTTTATGCTGATATCGTGAACTGCAACACACTTTGAGCTACCATCTGATCGCCCAAGAAAGGAGAGAGTTTTCTGATGAGCCAGAACAACGATAAAGAGAAGCCTGCGGGGAGTCAGAGCCTGTTTCGTGGCCTGATGTTGATAGAAATTTTGAGTAACTACCCGAACGGTTGCCCACTGGCGCACCTGTCGGAGCTGGCGGGGTTGAACAAGAGCACCGTCCATCGTTTGTTGCAGGGGCTTCAATCCTGCGGATACGTGACGCCAGCGCCGGCGGCCGGGAGCTACCGTCTGACGACAAAGTTTATTGCCGTCGGCCAAAAAGCCCTGTCATCGCTGAATATCATCCACGTTGCGGCACCGCACCTTGAGGCGCTCAACCTGGCCACCGGCGAGACGGTGAATTTTTCCAGCCGTGAAGATGATCACGCTATCCTGATTTATAAGCTGGAACCGACCACCGGTATGCTGCGCACGCGCGCCTACATTGGCCAGCATATGCCGCTGTACTGCTCGGCGATGGGGAAAATTTATATGGCGTTTGGTCAGCCGGATTATGTGGCGTCTTACTGGGAAAGCCATAAAGATCAGATCCAGCCGCTGACTCGTAATACCATTACCGATTTACCAGCAATGTACGATGAGCTGGCGCAAATTCGTGAAACCAGCATGGCAATGGATCGCGAAGAAAATGAACTGGGCGTTTCCTGTATTGCTGTGCCTGTGTTTGATATTCACCATCGGGTGCCTTACGCCATTTCTATTTCACTGTCGACGTCACGGCTAAAACAGATCGGCGAGAAAAATCTGCTCAAACCGTTGCGTGAAACCGCACAGGCTATCTCTAATGAGCTGGGATTTACCGTTCGCGAATAAGACAGCTCACCAGGTTTTATCAGGCATCTGACAAAATTTGTCCGTTTGCGTAGTGGGATCAAAGCGGCGGGGAATGGCTCTCTGGCATTCTGGCGTTTTAACGCAGGGGGAGAACAATGAACCGGTTTATTATGGCGGATGCGTCGGCGTGTATCGGGTGTCGTACCTGCGAGGTCGCCTGCGTGGTGTCGCACCAGGAACAGCAGAATAGCGCGGCGGTGACGACGGCGGACTTTGTGCCGCGTATCCGGGTGATAAAAGAGGATAGCTTCACCACGGCCACGGTCTGCCATCAGTGTGAGGACGCGCCGTGCGCGAATGTCTGCCCGGTACAGGCGATTCGACGTGATCGGGGGCATATCTTCGTGACGCCATCGCGCTGCATTGGTTGTAAAAGCTGTATGCTGGCTTGCCCGTTTGGCGCGATGACCGTGGTGGCGTCCACGTCAGGCGCGCAGGCGATTAAATGCGATCTTTGCTGGCATCGGGAAGCGGGGCCGGCGTGCGTGGAAGCCTGCCCGACCAGTGCGTTACAGTGCGTTGACGCAGCACACGTGCAGCGCCAGCGCCTCTATTCTCAACCTTTCTGAATGTCGTTCCGGCCTGCATGATGGCCGGAATAGCCGTCAGCCTTCACGCCAGGCGCGTTCTATCTCTTCTGCCAGAATTTTTACGCCCGCCTCGATTTTGTCCGGTTCAGGCACGTAGTTCATCCGCATACACTGGTGTGTGTGCGGCCAGGGTTTATCCAGCCCGGGAAAGAAATAGTGGCCCGGCACCATCAGCACGCCGCGCGCTTTCAAGCGTTGATAGAGTAGCTCGGTGGTAATCGGCAGATCTTTAAACCACAGCCACAAAAATATTGCGCCTTCCGGTTTATGAATCAGGCAGCGTTCTTCGGATAAATAGCGACGAATGATCGCGATCGTCTGTTGAACGCGCTGATAGTAGAAAGGTTTGATAACCGTTTCCGACAGCCGCAGCAGATCGTTACGCTTAATCATTTCGCACATCATCGCCGGACCCATGCCGCCGGGCGCAAGGCTGATGATGCCGTTCATGTTGGCAATGGCGGTAATCGTCTTATCATTGGCGATGATAATCCCGCAGCGGGAACCGGGCAGCCCCAGCTTCGAGAGGCTCATGCATAGGATAATATTGGGGTTCCACAGCGGGCGCGCCTCGCTAAAGATAATGCCCGGAAACGGTACGCCATAAGCGTTATCAATCACCAGTGGGATGTTGTGCTGATTCGCCAGTCTGTCCAGTTTCATCAGCTCTTCGTCGGTGATAACGTTACCGGTTGGGTTGGTCGGGCGCGAGACGCAAATCATCCCCGTTTCTTCGCCGATGTGCAGATGCTCAAAATCGACGTGATACTTAAACTGGCCTTCCGGCAGCAGCTCAATATTCGGGCGCGCCGAAACGAAGAGGTCGTCTTCCAGACCGGAATCTGCATAGCCGATGTATTCCGGCGCAAGCGGGAATAGTACCTTTTTCGTACTGCCGTCGGCGCGACGTCCGGCGAAGAGATTAAATAAGTAGAAAAACGCGCTCTGACTGCCATTTGTCAGCGCAATATTCTGTGGTTCGATATCCCATCCCAGCGTTTCACGTAGCAGTACGGCCAGTGCATTCAGTAGCGCCGTTTTTCCCTGGGGACCGTCATAATTACAAAGCGCATCAGCGGCTTTGCCGCTTTCTACCATCTCTGTCAGTAGCGTCTGGAAATAATCCTGCATTGCAGGGATATGTGCCGGGTTACCGCCGCCAAGCATGATGGCGCCTGGCGTGCGTAAGCCGTCGTTGAGATCCTCCATCAGGCGGGTAATGCCTGAATGGCGGGTAAATTTATCGCCGAAAAGTGAAAATGTCATAACGGGTGATCTATCGAACTGTCTGTCAAAGTGGATAACCATAACGCTACAAATGGCGGGGCGCAAATGGGGGTCAGGCGGTAGTGTTGATATTTTATGCTACAAATTTTTATCAGGTTAGTTTTTTATTTTGAAGGGGCTACCGGTACGCGAGGAGACCGGTAGCGCCACGATTAGCGGCGGCCCGCCCAGACGACCATCACCGTATCGTCGCCGTACTGGCGTACAAAACCGTACCCGTGTTTTAGCGTCAGCGTGGTTTGTTGGCCTGCGCCGATGGCGGGATGTCTGGCGCGGAACTGGCTAATACGCTGCCAGTGCGCGACGGCTGCGGCTGACTTTCCGCTCACGTCCTGCCAGTTCATATCTGAACGGGTGCCTTGCAGCGGGTCGGAGCCGGTGGGGCCGAAGGGACGAGCGGATTCATCGCCGTAAAAGATCTGCACCGCGCCCGGTGAAAGCAGCAGCAGTTCCGCCGCCTTATCACCGCCCTCACGGAAAAGGCGCGTATCATGCGAGGAGAGGTAACTTAATACGTTGAAATCCTGCATTTTATCCGCCATCTGCTGCCAGACTGGCCCCATTTCCGCCAGGCAATCGACCGCTTTCGCGGCCTGCTCCTGATAATCAAAATTGATCATCGCGTCGAAACCATAGCGATAATAATCACTTTTCATGACGCCGTGGCCCCACGCTTCGCCAGTCATCCAGAACGGGCTATCATCCAGCGCTTTGTCCGGATTGGCCTGCTTCCATTCATGTAACGCCGCGCTGGCCTGGGTTTTTAGCTGTTGCCAGGCAGGAAGCTCAACGTTTTTGGCAGTATCGACCCGGAACCCGTCAATGCCGTAATCATGCACCCACTGGCTTAACCAGTGAGTCAGATAATCCCGTGGCGTATAGCCTTCAATGAACTTTGCTTTAGTATCGGATTTGTTGGCATAGAACACGGGTAGGCCGGAAGGCGTGGTAGATTCCGTTTTTATATCCGGCAGGAAGGCCAGCGACAGGGTTAAATCGTCAAATCCCGGACTGTCGTAGTCGCCAATATCGGTACGAATCCACTTTTTCCCCCACCATTTTTCCCAGGCGGCGCTGTCGCTGAAGTTGATGTAGTCGTTAAAGCTGTGCCAGCTTTGTCCGGCGGCGGGTCGCCAGTTTGTCCAGCGATCGCCGAGAATTTTTTGCCGTTCCGCGCCGGATAAATAGAGCGCGCCGAACTGATACTCCTGCATATCCGCCAGCGTGGCGTAACCGGCATGATTCATTACTACGTCAAATAAAATACGGATGCCGCGCTGGTGCGCGCCGTCGACCAGCGCGCGGAGATCGGCTTCGCTGCCCATATTGGCATCCAGCGTCGTCCAGTCCTGAGTGTAATAGCCGTGATAGGCGTAATGAGGAAAATCGCCTTTTGTTCCGCCGCCGACCCAGCCGTGGATCTGTTCAAACGGCGAGCTTATCCACAAGGCGTTCACGCCTAATTGCTGTAGATAGTCCAGTTTACTCGTCAACCCGCGTAAATCGCCGCCGTGGAAAGTGCCAATCTCTTGCATACCATCCTTATGGCGACCATAGCTGTGGTCATTGGTTGGATCGCCATTGCGAAAGCGATCCGTAAGCACAAAATAAACGGTGGCGTTGCGCCAGTTAAAAGGCGCTGATGCATGGGTTTCCGCGCGTTCCAGCAATAAAAGCCCGTGGCTGTCGGCAGGTTGCAGCGTGATTTGCCCGTTTTGGACGGTATCGGTTTGACCACTGTAATAATCGCGCACTACCGTCCCTTCCGGAAAGGTCTGGCTAACATCCAGCGTGAGCGGCGAACCATCCCAGACGGGACACTGGTAGGCGAGCTGCGCGGTGCGTTCAGGTTCAGTTTTTATCGATAACAACAGGGTCGGCGTACCGGAGCGGGTATCTACCGTTATCGTATAGTCACCATCTTTAAACAAACGCCATTGCGGCGGCGCGCCTTCGCAGGGTTTTAACGACAACATTTGGTTGAGTTTTATGGCGCCGGAGGGCTGCCAGCACTGCTGGTCAATATGGAGCGTTAACGCGCGTGTACCTTTTGTTAATGCAGCATGGCTGGTAAAGCGCCCGGTTTCCTGCGTCGAGAACGTCGGAAAACCGGGTGAGGTCCATGATGAGGCGATCGCGATACCGGGTATCAGCGTCAGAGCGAAGGCGGCAAGTTTCATCACGCTATCCTTTGTGGGCAATATTCATCAGCTTGCCTGGTTTTTAGGCGAATGAACTCCTCCCCCGCAGAGAGTCGCGCAGGAGGAGGCGCGAGGGTGAGCGACGAGGCGCAAAAAAACGCCTCTATTTGCGATAAGCGCCACATTTCATTGGCATTATTGCTGTCTGTTATCGTTAATAGTTGACATAGTTTCGGATTAAGACTATTCCCTGAGGTGCTTTTTAAGCCTATTTTTGCTAGAATTTGGGGTTCAAACCTTAACTTCGTGAAAAATAAAAGGTGTTGGAATGTATCAATCCGACCAGGAGACCTAATGATATTGACTCCCATGCGACGATATGGGGCAATGATTCTTATGTTACTCACCATCGCATTTTCGGGTGAGGTGCTGGCAAAGACGCACGCAACACAAACGAGTCAAAAGTCCCACATAACTGAGACAAGTTATAAACAGGTTAGCAGTAAACAAGAGTATTCTCGCAATAGTGCAAAGAGCAGTTCACTTCCTGATTTGCGAAAATACCCTTCCGGAACCCCCAGAAAAAAAGCGTTTCTCCGGACCGTTATGCCTTACATCACCAGCCAAAATGCCGCGATTACCGCGGCCCGTAATTGGCTGATCTCAAAACAGTACCAGAACCGCTGGTCGCCGTCTGAACGCGCGCGTATGAAAGATATCGCGAAGCGCTATAAAGTGAGCTGGTCCGGCAACACGCGTCGTATTCCGTGGAATACGTTGCTGGAGCGCGTCGACATTATTCCCACCAGCATGGTGGCGACGATGGCGGCGGCGGAAAGCGGCTGGGGAACCTCTAAACTGGCGCGTAGCAACAATAACCTGTTCGGCATGAAGTGCACGAAGGGGCGTTGTACCAATACGCCGGGTAAGGTGAAAGGTTACTCGCAATTCGCGTCGGTTGAGGAGTCGGTGAGCGCGTATGTCACCAACCTGAACACGCATCCGGCTTATTCTTCTTTCCGCAAGTCGCGCGCTCAACTGCGTAAGGCGGATCAGGAAGTCACCGCCACGGCGATGATTCATAAGCTGAAGGGTTACTCTACCCAGGGGTCGCGCTATAACAACTACTTGTTCGCGATGTACCAGGACAACCAGCGTCTGATCGCTGCGCATATGTAATTCTGTGTGCCGGATGGCGCTACGCTATCCGGCTTACAAGGCGTCTGTAGGCTGGATAAACTACAACAACGCTTCACTATGCTGGTCGCGATACTCCTTCGGCGTAGTGACGTACTCCTTTTTAAACACCGAATAGAAATATTGCAGCGACGGGTAGCCGCACATTTGCGAAATTTCGTTTATCGCCAACGTGGTAGAAATCAACAAACTACGCGCTTTTTCCAGCTTTTCGGCGTGGATCAGCGCATGTATCGTCTCGCCAACTTCTTCCTTAAAACGTTTTTCCAGGTTTGAACGTGAAATCCCAACCGCGTCCAGCACCTGCTCGACTTTAATGCCCTTACAGGCATGGTTACGAATAAAGTGCATCGCCTGGATAACCGCCGGATCGGTCAGGGAGCGATAGTCTGTCGAGCGGCGCGCAATGACGCGCACCGGCGGCACCAGAATGCGCTGTAACGGCATCTCTTCGCGCGCCAGCAAACGGTGCAGCAGCTTCGCCGCCTGATAGCCCATTTGCCGCGCCCCCTGCGCGACGGAGGAAAGCGCGACGCGCGACAGATAACGGGTTAACTCTTCGTTATCAATACCGATAACGCAAAGTTTTTCCGGCACCGGAATATGCAGGTGTTCACAGGCCTGCAATACGTGGCGGGCGCGGGCATCCGTTACGGCAATGATGCCGGTTTGCGGCGGCAGCGTCTGAAGCCAGTCGGCGAGGCGATTTTGCGCGTGCTGCCAGTTTTCCGGCGCGGTTTCCAGCCCCTGATAGACTACGCCGCGGTATTTTTCCTCGGCGACCAGCTGGCGAAAGGCGTATTCCCGTTCCGCCGCCCAATGTTTGCGGCTGGAGTCGGGCAAACCGTAAAACGCGAAGCGGTTAACGCCTTTTTCTTTTAAATGCAGGAAAGCGCTTTCAACGAGCGCATGATTATCGGTGGCGATGTAATGAACGGCGGGATAATTTTCAGCAAGATGGTAAGAACCGCCGACCCCGACAATGGGTACGTCGACATCGGCCAATAATTGCGCGATATCGTCATCATCGTAATCGGCAATAACGCCGTCGCCTAACCACTCTTTAATGTTATCGATACGGGCACGGAAATCTTCCTCAATAAATATATCCCATTCGGATTGCGAGGCTTGTAAATATTCACCCACCCCCTCCACTACCTGACGGTCATAGGCTTTATTCGCGTTAAATAACAGAGTGATGCGGTGACGTTTATCAAACATGAGGATATATCCTGCAAAAGTGAACCTGGACTCATGGATACTATCAAAACGGCTGACATAACGGTCTGGCGAATGATGACAAATTATTTTGCGCCTGAAACGTTATGCGAAATTCATCACAGCAAACGGCGGATGACAATTGTCATTTCTTATCTATATATTACGGTTTTTTGTTTATTTGCCAGGATTCGATCGCGATCGCTTTTTTCTTCTGTGGTTTTCAGCGTTTTTTTGAGAGCCAGAGCACATTTGGGGATTCTCTTAATAGCGGTGTGAAATAACGTAATTGAGCAATAAATCAGGAAATTCCAGTATGACGTTATGTCGTTTACTTGCCGTCTTATCTGATTATGGAGCTCACTATGCAGGCTTATTTTGACCAACTCGATCGTGTTCGCTATGAAGGCCCTCAATCGACTAACCCGCTGGCATTTCGTCATTACAATCCCGACGAGCTGGTTTTAGGTAAACGTATGGAAGATCACCTGCGTTTCGCGGCCTGTTACTGGCATACCTTCTGCTGGAACGGCGCGGATATGTTTGGTGTAGGCGCGTTTAATCGTCCGTGGCAGCAACCGGGCGAAGCGCTGGAGCTGGCGAAACGCAAAGCGGACGTGGCGTTTGAATTTTTCCACAAACTGAATGTGCCTTTTTATTGCTTCCATGACGTGGATGTGTCGCCGGAAGGCGCGTCGCTGAAAGAATATAAAAACAACTTCGCGCAGATGGTGGATGTGCTGGCGGCGAAACAGGAACAGAGCGGCGTAAAACTGCTGTGGGGAACGGCGAACTGCTTTACCAACCCGCGCTATGGCGCAGGCGCCGCCACTAACCCGGATCCGGAAGTCTTTAGCTGGGCAGCGACGCAAGTGGTTACGGCAATGAACGCCACGCATAAACTGGGCGGCGAAAATTACGTCCTGTGGGGCGGGCGCGAAGGTTATGAAACGTTGCTGAATACCGATCTGCGCCAGGAACGCGAACAGATTGGCCGTTTTATGCAAATGGTGGTCGAGCACAAACATAAAATGGGTTTCCAGGGCACGCTGCTGATTGAACCGAAACCGCAGGAACCGACAAAACATCAGTATGATTATGACGTTGCAACGGTCTATGGCTTCCTCAAACAGTTCGGCCTGGAAAAAGAGATCAAAGTGAACATTGAGGCGAACCACGCGACGCTGGCGGGCCATTCGTTCCACCATGAAATCGCGACCGCTATCGCGCTGGGTATTTTTGGCTCCGTTGACGCCAACCGCGGCGATGCGCAACTGGGCTGGGATACCGATCAGTTCCCGATTAGCGTTGAAGAGAACGCGCTGGTGATGTACGAAATCCTGAAAGCGGGCGGATTCACGACGGGCGGTCTCAACTTCGACGCCAAAGTTCGTCGCCAGAGCACCGATAAATACGATCTGTTCTACGGTCATATCGGCGCGATGGATACGATGGCGTTGTCGCTGAAAATTGCCGCGCGTATGGTTGAAGACGGAGAGCTGGATAAACGCGTGGCGAAGCGCTATGCCGGCTGGAATGGCGAGCTGGGGCAGCAGATTCTGAAAGGACAACTCTCTTTAGGCGAACTGGCGCAGTATGCGGAGCAGCACAATCTGGCGCCAGTACATCAAAGCGGTCATCAGGAGCTGTTAGAAAATCTGGTTAACCGTTATCTGTTTGATAAATAACCCTATCTACCGGGCGACTCCGCGTTAGCCCGGCCTGTAGTCGTGATTAGCCCGGTAAGCGTAGCGCTGCCGGGCGCTTTCAGTAAAGGAACCCACACTATGTATATCGGGATCGATCTTGGTACATCGGGTGTAAAAGCTATCCTGTTGAATGAGCAGGGCGATGTGCTGGCTACGCATACTGAAAAACTGACCGTATCGCGTCCACATCCCTTATGGTCGGAACAGGAACCAGAGCAGTGGTGGCAGGCGACGGATCGTGCGGTTAAAGGTTTAGGTCGGCAACAGTCGTTAAGTGGCGTCCGGGCGTTGGGCATCGCCGGACAAATGCATGGCGCGACATTGCTTGATAGCCGTCAGCAGGTTCTGCGACCAGCGATTTTATGGAATGACGGACGCTGTAGCGAAGAGTGCGCCTGGCTGGAAAAACAGGTGCCGCAGTCGCGTGCGATAACTGGTAATCTGATGATGCCCGGTTTTACCGCGCCCAAATTAGTCTGGGTGCAGCGCCACGAACCGGATATTTTCCGCCAGATAGACAAAGTTCTGCTGCCGAAAGATTTTCTGCGGCTGCGAATGACGGGCGTCTTTGCCAGCGATATGTCGGATGCGGCGGGAACGATGTGGCTGGACGTGAAAAAGCGCGACTGGAGCGACGTTATGCTCAACGCCTGTCATTTAACCCGACAGCAGATGCCAGCGTTATTTGAAGGTAGTGACATTACCGGAACGTTGCTGCCAGAGGTAGCCAGCGCATGGGGAATGCCAGCAGTACCTGTGGTGGCGGGCGGCGGCGACAATGCGGCTGGCGCGGTCGGCGTAGGAATGATCGATGCCGGACAGGCGATGCTCTCACTTGGAACATCGGGCGTCTATTTTGCCGTCAGCGATGGCTTTCTGAGTAAACCGGAGAGCGCAGTACACAGTTTTTGCCATGCGCTGCCGGAACGCTGGCATTTAATGTCTGTGATGTTGAGCGCCGCCTCTTGTCTGGACTGGGCGGCTAAACTCACCGGGCAGGAGAACGTCCCGGCGCTGATTGCCGCCGCACAGCAGGCGGATGAGCATGCCGATTCGATCTGGTTTTTGCCGTACCTGTCCGGCGAGCGCACGCCGCACAATAATCCGCAGGCAAAAGGCGTTTTCTTTGGTTTAACCCATCAGCATGGCCCGGCGGAACTGGCGCGGGCGGTACTGGAAGGCGTGGGATATGCTCTGGCGGATGGCATGGATGTGGTTCACGCCTGCGGCGTCAAACCCGCCAGCGTGACGCTTATCGGCGGCGGGGCGCGCAGCGAATACTGGCGTCAGATGCTATCTGATATTAGCGGGCTACAGCTTGATTATCGTACTGGCGGCGATGTGGGGCCAGCGCTGGGCGCGGCGCGTCTGGCGCAAATTGCGGTGAATAAACAGACTCCGCTCGCCGATGTATTGCCGCAGTTGCCGCTGGAGCAGGCGCATTATCCTGATGCGCAGCGTCATGCGGTTTATCAACAACGTCGTGAAACCTTCCGTCGACTCTATCAGCAGCTGTTGCCGTTGATGTCATAAGTCAGAATGCCTTTCGGTTTTGGCTGAAAGGCATTTCCCGTAAATATTAATTCTATTGAATTATATCGAAGTAAGTATGTGTGTTTTCTGATTTTTATATTATTGCTGAGCAGGCGCCTTTTTCATCGCTATTTCTTCGCTTAATGTGTCTCACACAACCACAAGGAGAGTGAGATGGACGATCACGTTGCACGCAGGAAACGGATGTTCGGCCTGGGAATGTTAGTTGTCGGTGCAGTGGTATACCTGGTGGGACTGTGGCCAGGCTGTCATACATTAAGCGAAAAGGGATATTTTTTTGCGGCAATCGTCATGTGCGGTTTTCCAGTCTTAATTCGCCAGGAACACACGGGGAATGACCGCTTGCTTTCTCGTTGCAAATCTTTGCTGTTACTTGGCATCGGCATGGTCGCGGTCGGCGTATTTAACCTGGCGCTGGCGGGCGCGCTGAAAATACTGTGTCTGGTGGCGCTGGGGGTCAGTATATATGGAACCGATCTTTACGCTTCCTACAGTGATGATGAATGATGGCCGGAGCCATCATTGTCGTTTAGCTAACCCATTTCCGTTTATCAATACGCTGTAACAGCATGGAAAGTAGCAGGCTTCCTGTCACCGTCGCGGCAAAAACCCACACGATGTCTAACGGCGGCCAACGTTTTAGCTCCAGACCATTAGTACGTAGCGCATGGATAATCAGCGCGTGGAAACCATAAATACCCAACGAGTGGCGGGAGATAAGCCCCAGTCCAGGTAACGTCCGCGCATTCAGCTTATTTTTAACTACCGTGAACAGTGAGACAGCGCAAATAAACACCATGGGACCGCAATACAGATACCAGGTATCGGCAAAATTTCCGCGCCAGCGTAATTCATGCAATGTGCCGCGAGAAATAACAAATACCGCGATGATGAACAGGGCAGTGCAGATAAGCGTCAGCGATGACTTTTGCGTCTCCATCATTCCAATGGCGCGGCCCAGGATACCGTAGAGAATGTAGTAGAACGTGTCGCCGCTGATATACAGATTGATGGGCAACCATTCAATGCCGCCGATTTTTTGCGGCACAGTATTTGGGTTAGCAATAATACCAATGATCACCATCAGCATCAGGAGCATTTTGCCGCTCACGTTTTTTACCTGGATTAATGGCGATACCAGGTAGATCACCGTAATCGCAAAGAAAAACCACAGGTGGTAAAACACGGGTTTTTGCAGCGCATTTTTTAGCGAAAGCTCGACGTTGATCGAAGTAAAAAGAGAAATGTAAGCCAGGGCGACAACGCTGTAAAAGATAAGGCACAGGGCGATACGTAAAAAATGCCGCGGTTGCGCGCAGCGCTCGCCAAAAAAAAGATAGCCTGAAATCATAAAAAACAGGGGAACGCTAACGCGCGAAGCCGAATTCAGGACATTCGCAATATCCCAGTTTAGCGGGCTGACGCTGTGGGCGTTGGTGATGTACCACGTTGTAGTATGGATCATCACTACCATTAAACAGGCGATCCCTCGCAGGTTATCAATCCAGTTAATTTTAGGCTGCATCAGTTCCTCAGCTTCCGTTTGAATAGAGTTCCAGCGCGGTGGCTCACTGGAAAAATCCGACTTTCTACGCTACATCTTGTGATGGCGTAAGGAGATTCGCACAATGTGTCTGCTACCCACAAACCTTAATAATAAGACTGACCAGCAAACCAGACGGTAATAAAAATGATAATGAAGTATTTCTGTACTGTGATGATAGCCATCGCTCTGGTGGGATGCACAGCGACACCGCCACCGACGCAAAAAGCCCAGCAGAGTAAAGTGAGCCCAACACGCACGCTGGATATGGAAGCATTGTGTAAAGCTCAGGCGGCGCAGCGTTACAACACTGGCGCACAGAAAATTGCTGTTACCGGCTTCGAACAGTTTCAGGGGAGCTATGAGATGCGTGGTAATACCTTCCGTAAAGAGAGTTTTGTCTGCTCTTTTGATGCAGATGGGCAGTTTTTACATCTTTCTATGCGGTAAAAGCCGCGCCTGGTGAGGTGTGATGCCGCGAAATCCGGCAATTTTCGCTAAACAAACCGGTTTCATACTGTATATCTCGCATCCAGCGGGTATACTGGCTCCTTCCTTTAAATCCACACGTATCCAGCACGAAATAATATGCAAAAGTTTGATACCAGGACCTTCCAGGGCTTGATCCTGACCTTACAGGATTACTGGGCTCGCCAGGGCTGCACCATTGTTCAACCATTGGACATGGAAGTCGGCGCGGGAACTTCTCATCCAATGACCTGCCTGCGCGCGCTGGGGCCAGAGCCGATGGCGACTGCCTATGTGCAGCCTTCTCGTCGTCCGACCGATGGCCGCTACGGCGAAAACCCGAACCGCTTACAGCACTACTATCAGTTCCAGGTGGTGATTAAGCCGTCTCCGGAGAATATTCAGGAGCTGTACCTCGGTTCTCTGAAAGAGCTGGGTATGGACCCGACCATTCACGACATCCGTTTCGTGGAAGATAACTGGGAGAACCCGACGCTGGGCGCCTGGGGACTCGGCTGGGAAGTGTGGCTGAATGGCATGGAAGTGACGCAGTTCACCTACTTCCAGCAGGTCGGCGGCCTGGAGTGCAAGCCGGTGACCGGTGAAATCACCTACGGTCTGGAACGTCTGGCGATGTATATCCAGGGCGTGGACAGCGTTTACGACCTGGTCTGGAGCGATGGCCCGCTGGGTAAAACCACCTACGGTGACGTGTTCCATCAAAACGAAGTGGAGCAGTCCACCTATAACTTTGAATACGCCGATGTGGATTTCTTATTCACCTGCTTCGAGCAGTATGAAAAAGAAGCCCAGCAGCTGCTGGCGCTGGAAAACCCGCTGCCGCTGCCGGCCTACGAGCGTATTCTGAAAGCCGCCCATAGCTTCAACCTGCTGGATGCGCGTAAAGCTATCTCCGTCACCGAACGTCAGCGCTACATTTTGCGTATTCGCACCCTGACCAAAGCAGTGGCAGAGGCTTATTATGCTTCCCGTGAAGCCCTCGGCTTCCCGATGTGCAACAAAGACAAGTAAGAGGCGGCCATGTCTGAGAAAACTTTTCTGGTGGAAATCGGCACTGAAGAGCTGCCACCAAAAGCCCTGCGCAGTTTGGCTGAGTCCTTTGCTGCGAACTTCACTGCGGAGCTGGATAACGCCGGCCTCGCGCACGGTAACGTTGAATGGTTTGCCGCCCCGCGCCGTCTGGCGCTGAAAGTGGCGAACCTTGCTGAATCTCAGCCCGATCGCGAAGTCGAAAAACGTGGTCCGGCGATTGCCCAGGCGTTCGACGCCGAAGGCAAACCGAGCAAAGCGGCAGAAGGCTGGGCGCGCGGCTGCGGGATCACCGTTGATCAGGCCGAGCGTCTGAAGACCGACAAAGGCGAATGGCTGCTGTATCGCGCCCACGTGAAGGGCGAAAGTACCGAAGCGCTGGTGCCGAACATGGTAGCCACCTCGCTGGCGAAACTACCGATCCCGAAACTGATGCGCTGGGGCGCGTCTGACGTCCACTTCGTGCGTCCGGTACACACTGTGACTCTGCTGCTGGGCGATAAAGTGATTCCGGCGACTATTCTGGGTATTCAGTCTGACCGCGTCATTCGCGGCCATCGCTTTATGGGTCAGCCTGAGTTCACTATCGACAATGCTGACCAGTACCCGCAAATTCTGCTGGAGCGCGGTAAAGTCATTGCGGACTACGAAGCGCGTAAAGCCAAAATCAAAGCGGACGCTGAAGAAGCAGCACGCAAGATTGGCGGTAATGCCGACCTGAGCGAAAGCCTGCTGGAAGAAGTCGCCTCGCTGGTGGAATGGCCGGTGGTATTGACGGCGAAATTCGAAGAGAAATTCCTCGCCGTGCCTGCCGAAGCGCTGGTGTACACCATGAAGGGCGACCAGAAGTATTTCCCGGTTTATGACAACGCGGGCAAGCTGCTGCCGAACTTTATCTTCGTCGCGAATATCGAATCGAAAGATCCGACCCAGATTATCTCCGGTAACGAGAAAGTGGTGCGTCCGCGTCTGGCAGATGCTGAATTCTTCTTCAATACCGACCGTAAAAAACGTCTGGAAGACCATCTGCCGCGTCTGCAAACCGTCCTGTTCCAGCAACAACTGGGCACGCTGCGCGACAAGACCGACCGTATTCAGGCGCTGGCGGGCTGGATTGCCGGTCAGATTGGCGCTGACGTCAACCACGCCACTCGTGCGGGCCTGCTCTCCAAGTGCGACCTGATGACCAACATGGTCTTCGAGTTCACCGACACCCAGGGTGTGATGGGGATGCACTACGCGCGTCACGATGGTGAAGCGGAAGATGTCGCTGTGGCGCTGAACGAACAGTATCAGCCACGCTTTGCCGGTGATGACCTGCCGTCTAACCCGGTGGCCTGCGCGTTGGCGATCGCTGACAAGATGGATACTCTGGCGGGTATCTTCGGTATTGGTCAGCATCCGAAAGGCGACAAAGACCCGTTTGCGCTGCGTCGTGCCTCGCTGGGCGTGCTGCGCATCATCGTTGAGAAGAACCTAAACCTTGATCTGCAAACGCTGACCGAAGAAGCGGCGCGTCTGTATGGCGACAAGCTGACCAACGCCAACGTAGTCGATGATGTGATCGATTTTATGCTGGGTCGCTTCCGCGCCTGGTATCAGGACGAAGGTTACACCGTCGACACCATCCAGGCGGTACTGGCGCGTCGTCCGACCCGTCCGGCAGATTTCGATGCTCGTATGAAAGCGGTATCGCACTTCCGCACCCTGGAAGAAGCCTCTGCGCTGGCGGCGGCGAACAAGCGCGTCTCCAACATCCTGGCGAAAGCCACTGAGCCGCTGAACGATATCGTCCACGCCTCCGTACTGAAAGAAGCGGCGGAAATTGAGTTGGCCAGACATCTGGTTGTGCTGCGTGATAAGCTTCAGCCGTACTTTGCCGATGGTCGTTATCAGGAAGCGTTGATTGAGCTGGCTGCTCTGCGCGCGCCGGTGGATGAATTCTTCGAAAATGTCATGGTTAACGCGGAAGAGAAAGATATCCGTATCAACCGCCTGACGCTGTTGTCGAAACTACGCGAACTGTTCCTGCAGGTTGCGGATATTTCGTTACTGCAATAAGCGTTCAGTTAAATAAAAAAAACCTGCTTTCGGGCAGGTTTTTTTTATAACGTAAAGAGTGCTAGTCGATTCGCTAATAATTCTGTAACTCATAGACGCGGTTATTTCTATTGATTGGCAAGAAATATTTCAGGAATACATTAACGCTGGCGGTACGGATATTGGCGTTAGAATAGCTGCGGGTGCTTGAGACTGTTTGTCTCAGGTATTCACCAAAAGGCAGACAGAGAAAATCCCCACCTGACTATACCCAAAATAATTCGAGTTGCTTAAAGGCGGCAAGGGAGTGAGTCCCCAGGAGCATAGATAACTATGTGACTGGGGTGAGCGAGCGTAGCCAACACATAAGCAACTTGAAGTATGAAGGGTATATAAATCAAAAGTGCACTGCGCCCATTATTGATCTCTTCAATAACGAAGCGATCTCCTGCAGTATTTCAGAACGTCCAACTATGCCGATGATCGATGACATGCTCATGAAGGCATTTGCCAGACTTGATGCGGGTACCAATCCGGTTCTTCATTCAGATCAGGGCTGGCAATGCCGTCATCGATGGTACCAGTATCAGTTACGAGAGTTTGGCATCATCCAAAGTATGTCCTGCAAAGGCAACTGCCTTGATAATGCCTGTGCAGAATGTTTTTTCGGGACTTTAAAATCAGAAAGTTTTTACACCAGTAAATTTAAGGATATTGATGAACTTAAGATAGCTGTTGAGGATTACATACGATACTACAATACCCGACGAATTAGCCTTAAATTTAACGGACTCAGCCCGGTTGAATACCGCCTAAAGAGCTATCAAGGCAGAAATTAACAAGGTCTGAACAGGGATGCTATCAGGAAACCTGAACGTCTGTGGATACGCTCACGCAAATGTCTGCTATGAGAGAGGAGCGGACGTTGATAGCACTTCACTTTCCCTAAGAATAAAATATGTAGAAAACGGATTATGAAACTTTAGCTGCCTTGGGGGGGGGCAGTTAAGTGATTAGCACATATTTAACACAGACTATTGACTGTAACTGGATTTTTTAATAACCTAATTAACAGGTTATGCGCAGACCTGTCAGCCTGTAGACAAATCCGCCAACGCGCTTTTTACCCCTTAGTTTTCAGAGCATATCCTTTTAACTTTGCTCTGTGTTTACAGGCCGCAGAGTATTTGTAAAAGGCATATGCAATGCTCTCACGCATCAATGTTAACAATCACCGATATGTCCCCTCACTCGATCAGCTTCGCAAACAAGCCCGTTTCCTCAGGGATCACTGCAATGTTCAATTGAACCATGCCTATGAGATGGTCGCGTATTTTTATCGGTTTTCTAGCTGGGGAGATCTGCTAAATCACACCACCAGTGATATAGCTATCGAGGATCAGCAAATCGTTGCTCACATGCGAGAAGAACTCCAGACATACAGAAACCGTCTGGCAGCATCTGATCTTCAACGATTATCCCAATTAGCAGCGCTGAAGGGCACCTTAACAGAGGCTGTGGTGAATGACCGTATAATGACATTAAACGCTCTGGATATCGTTCAGATCTATAATTGCCTGTACAACGAAGAGTACTGGGGAGAGCCAGCTCCGGTTTCCTGGTATGAAGTACTCGATGAAACAGACAGATGTTTAGTGTTGCTTGCCAAACGGACAGCTCTGGCGGGCCGTACCAACACAGTCAATCCTCATATTAGCTTTCCATGGTTTGGATTCAGAATGTATGGATATTTACACATTGATGGAAACACACTGAACTACAACTGCAGAGAACTGGACAGCTACCTATGGCCCTCAGAAAAAAAATACACAACGGTATTCAGCAGGCCGTGGTTTGCTGCATATGTCAGTGGCTTCATCCGTATGCAGCTTCATTCACTATGCAGTTCTGGCTTCTCAGGGAAAATGTCATTTGAGAGAATAAATAATGTCGATTTGGTTTCAGGACCAGTTAGACAATCATTCTTTAATGATGAAATACCGAGCTCGTCAATAAACACCATTGTTGAAAATTTGCTCAGCATGGGAGGCGTGAGGGACACCAGAAAACAAAATATAACATTCCGTTTTGGCAACGGTGAAATGTATTGATGGATCGCTCATTCTGGATTTTACTCAGTGAACTCCCATCTTCAACAACTGCGTTTATTTTACTTTCAGGTGTCATCTATACGCTGGCCAGAAAAGGTTGCTTTCCCTCGCTTTCACAACGCCAGTTCTTTTATCTGATAATGACGTTTACCATGATAACTGGCTGTAAAATCTTATTTGGATAAAACTCACTAGGCCGATGTGCGACTTATTGATTAATATAATGGGGCTCTGGTAATGTCCGCTTCTGGCACAAAGCGGACATCAGTATTCAAAAAATGAAAAACGACGACTTGATGTATATCGTTTGCTATACATGGTGGTTGTGCTATTCTTGTAAAGCAAATGCTATACAAAGGGTGTCTCATGAAATCAGATGTTCAACTTAACCTTAGAGCTAAGGAATCGCAGCGGGCGCTCATTGATGCAGCTGCGGAAATCCTTCACAAGTCACGTACAGATTTCATTCTGGAAACGGCCTGCCAGGCTGCCGAGAAAGTGATCCTTGACCGCCGTGTATTTAACTTTAACGATGAGCAATATGAGGAGTTCATCAATCTGCTTGATGCACCGGTCGCAGATGATCCCGTTATCGAAAAACTGCTGGCAAGGAAACCTCAGTGGGACGTGTAACAGCACCAGAACCTTTGTCCGCTTTTCATCAGGTAGCTGAGTTCGTCAGCGGTGAAGCTGTGCTCGATGACTGGTTGAAGCAAAAGGGCCTCAAAAACCAGGCTCTCGGAGCGGCCAGAACATTTGTGGTGTGCAAGAAAGACACGAAGCAAGTAGCCGGTTTTTACTCTCTGGCCACCGGTAGCGTCAATCATACAGAAGCGACAGGCAACCTTCGGCGTAACATGCCAGATCCCATCCCTGTCATTATACTTGCCCGTCTTGCTGTCGATCTCTCATTCCATGGAAAAGGGCTTGGTGCTGATTTACTTCATGATGCAGTGCTTCGTTGCTATCGGGTTGCCGAGAATATTGGTGTACGTGCAATCATGGTTCATGCACTTACCGAAGAAGCCAAAAATTTCTACATTCACCATGGTTTCAAATCATCACAAACTCAGCAGCGAACATTGTTCCTTAGGCTCCCTCAATAGAATGCAAAGACTGTTACGTTCAAATCGCTATAAGCGATAATTTGATAGAACGTCTAAGGTTAAATTCAGGAAGAATACGACGAACAAAATATTGACGAGACAGGAATCCGCGTGATGCAAGAAAGCAACGGAATGGATAATTCGATTGCGGACAATGTTATTTAGTTATAGCCAGAAACAAAAAAGAGCCCATGTATTAAATGGGCTCTTTCGCTGATGCCTCGGTTAATCTGTCCAGGTTTTGGGGTCAGTACAAAGTGAGCCCACCTCTGCCATTCTTGTGGCGTTATGCATTCTCAAGGCACTCTGTTAATTTTATCTTGTTGGCGTTTTATAGGCCCGATAACCCATTATGTTATCGGGCATTTTTTTAACGTAATGGTAATTCCGTCAGACAGGTCTGGCTGTCATCTCTGGTGGCAATGGCATGTGACGCCGTTTTACCGTTGTAGCTTACTTCCAGCGTCCCTTCCATATTGCGCGGTAGCCAAACACCGATAAATCCGTTTCGATAGCTTTGCATCTCTTTTTGTACGATGACAGCGCCTTTACTGTCTGTCACTTTTACAGTGAACGGTTTATTCGGCATTTCTCCCTGACAGCCGGAAAGGCTGTGGTTAAAACAGGGGTGTGTCCGCCATTCATAGGGCGCAAAAGAGAGATAGAATTTGTCGCCTAACGGCAGCGTATAAATCTGCTCTCCGTCAGATAATTTGAGCTCGGTACTGGTAATCGACGCGGAGTAAGGCAAAGGACGGCTCTGCGGCGTCTGATCAATCGTATCCACGATCTGCTCAACCGTTTTTCCCGCCAGCCCATGTTGCGCCAGAAAAGCGGATTCTGCGGATGCCGCAAGCGCGGAGCCGCTGGCGCATAAACCCAAAAGTAATAACCATGATGATTTCGACATAACTTCAATTCCTTGTGAACAATCTCCCTGCCTACTATAGGGGTTCCCCTAAGGGAAAGGTCAAAGGAACGCAGGGTAAAGTAATGCAAAGTTATGCTGGGGGAGAGGGGGAATTGGAATAAAAAAAATCCCCGCCATCAGGCAGGGATTCAAAATTCTGAGCTTTTTAAGCTTACAGGCTGGTTACGTTACCAGCTGCCGGGCCTTTAGCGCCGCTTTCGATGGTGAAGGAAACTTTCTGACCTTCGTCCAGAGATTTGTAACCATCGTTCTGAATAGCGGAGAAGTGTACGAACACGTCTTTGGAACCGTCATCAGGAGTAATAAAGCCGAAGCCTTTATCAGCGTTGAACCATTTTACGATACCAGTCATTTTACCGGACATAGTGTATTACCTTTTAAAAAATAAGTGTGCCTTTCGGCGTTATGGCGTGCTTTACAGATTTTTTAAGCGTTAAGGAAATGCGCACTACGAGGGGTATCTAATGGATAACTCTTGAAGGGACTTGCCTTACTAAACTGCTTTAATGGTCTGTACGTCAAACCGTTGAGCACATTAACTCATGTAATGCCGGGCGATGCAACTTTTATTTTACTTTATTTCTCCAGGTCAGGAATCGGGCGGGGAAAACGGCCCTTACGCAGGACCGTTAAAACAGAAAGGGGTAAAAATTACTCCATCAATTGCTTACTTAAGCGTGGGTTCGCCTGTATCAGGCGCATCAATTTGAGCTCTGCTGGCGTGGGTTTTTCGCGTTTCGACTCCCATTCCTGAACCATGGCAACCGTTACGCCCAGCGCTCTGGCGAATTCATCTGTTTTTAGTCCCGTCCCTCTCCGTAACTGTTCAAATTCGGCAAAAGGATTGGGTTTTTGCGTCAGGGTGATCTTTCGCGTTTCATCTTTAAAAACAATTTGTTCCAGGCTGCTCAGCAGCTCAAACATCGGATCTTTATATTCCATTGAGAACTCCTGTAAATCACACAGCGGGATCGTGAAGTGCATCGAAGCCTCTTAAGAATAGTCGGGAAACTTGCGGGTGGGGGGCGACGCGCCGCCAGGAAGCGCTATCGATTCGTTTCGATGCCTTACGCTACGCGACTTTTAGGACGCTAACAATTTGATCCAGGAAGGTATATCCGTCTTTCAGAAAATAATTGTAAAGATTAAAAAAATATTACATCCCCCGCTGGAAAGGTTTCTTGCCGCGTTTTTTATCGCAGTGTCAGGCCAAAAATTAACAATAAAATAACAAATTAAGCATTGATGCAGATAAACATAATTTTCCGCTACAAGATCGCGTGGAAAGGGTATCCTGCAAGCCTGACCTGGACTATCCTTGTAAGCCGTCAGGCACGCAGGTGTCGTTGTGCGCATTTTTGGGTGAAAGGAGTATTAACAATGGCGACAGGTAAGTCCTGCTCTCGCTGGTTTGCGCCTGTTGTGGCGTTATTAATGGTGTTTAGCCTGAGCGGGTGTTTTGATAAAGAAGGCGATCAGCGCAAAGCGTTTGTCGATTTCCTGCAGAATACAGCAATGCGTAGCGGAGAGCGTTTACCAACGCTGACGGCCGATCAGAAAAAACAGTTTGGTCCGTTCGTGTCTGATTACGCGATACTGTATGGCTACTCGCAGCAGGTAAACCAGGCGATGGATTCCGGTCTGCGCCCGGTGGTCGATAGCGTTAACGCCATCCGCGTTCCGCAGGATTATATGACGCAACGTGAGCCGCTGCGACAGGCAAATGGTTCGTTAGGCGTGCTGGCGCAACAGTTGCAGAATGCAAAACTGCAGGCTGATGCCGCGCATGGCGCGTTAAAGCAGGCCGATGACCTGAAACCTGTGTTTGATCAGGTCTACAAAAAAGTAGTCACCGTGCCGGCAGATGCTTTGCAGCCGCTGATCCCGGCGGCGCAGATCTTTACGCAGCAGTTGGTACAAGTGGGCGATTATATTGCGCAACAGGGCGAGCAGGTGAGCTTTGTCGCGAACGGCATTCAGTTCCCGACCTCACAGCAGGCCAGCCAATATAATGCGCTGATTGGGCCGTTGGCCTCGCAGCATCAGGCGTTTAATCAGGCCTGGACGGCGGCGGTAAACGCAACCCAGTAATGACAGTCTGCCCGATAAGCGCAAGCCAGCGCTTATCGGGCCTGTAGCGTTATCCCGCCGCCTGCGGATTGACGCAGTTCTTCTCTATTTTTCCCTGCAGCGCATCAATCAAATTATCCACCGCACAGGCCATCATGTTGTAGCGCGTCTCATGCGTTGCCGAGCCAATATGCGGTACCGCGACGACATTAGACATGTTCAGCAAGGGCGAATCCACGGATAGCGGTTCCTGTTCAAAAACATCCAGACCTGCCGCATATATTTCACCGTTTTGCAGCGCGGCAATCAGCGCGTTTTCATCGACCACCGGGCCGCGTCCGGCATTAATAAAAATGGCGGACGATTTCATTCTGGCAAACTGTGTTGCGCCAAACAGATGTCGCGTTTCTGCCGTTAGCGGCAGGATCACGCAGACAAAATCAGCCTCCTGCAACAGCGTATCCAGATCGCAGTAGCGGGCGTTAAAACGGTCTTCCGCCTCCTGATGCCGCCGACGGGCGTGATAGAGAACCGGCATGGTAAACCCAAAGTGCGCTCGCTGCGCCAGCGCCATCCCGATACGCCCCATCCCAACGATACCGAGTGTTTTGTGATGCACATCGACGCCAAACCACGCCGGGCCAATGCTTTCTGTCCATTCACCCGCTTTAACCCGTTCTGCGACGTCCACCACGCGGCGGGCAGTGGCCAGCATCAACGCCATCACCGTATCGGCAACGGTTTCCGTCAAAACGGCAGGCGTGTGCATCAGGACTATTTTGCGAGCAGTAAGGGCGTCCACCTCGACATTATCGTATCCCACCGAGATGGTCGACGCCGCGCGTAGCGCCGGCATTTTTTCCAGCAGCGCGCGGTTAACGGTTTCGCTGGCGCCCAGAAGGCCTTGCGCGCTGGCAAATGCCTGCGCGTGTCGCGCTACCGTTTCCGGATGCAGGTTCGGTACCTGGGTGACGGTAAAATGCGCCTCCAGGCGATGCAGCAAATCATCAGGCAGGGTTTTGTAGAGAATGATGGACGGCTTCATGCGACTCTCCGTAAATCAAAAGGTAAGCGCGGCATGCGCCAACCGGAACAGGCTTATTATTAACCCGTTTAGCCATCATCGACCAGCCAATTTCCCCGCTGTCGGCAGCCGTGTCGTGGTAAATAATGAATGAATACCGAGTAATGCGCGATGTATCCGGTTTGGCGAGGGAATGGCGAGGGAGTAATGCAGGCCGGGTAAAGCATACCGCTTTACCCGGTACGGTAGTTTACTGCAATGGACTCAAGGTAATTTCGACGCGGCGGTTTTGCGCCTTACCTTCTGCCGTACTGTTGCTGGCGATCGGATTCGCCGGCCCCATTCCGCTGGTACGGATACGGCTGGCGTCGACGCCCTGGGTGATCAGCGAGCTGGCGACGGAGTCAGCACGCTGCTGCGACAGACGCATATTCAGATCGTGGCTACCGGTACTGTCGGTGTAGCCCACCACATTGACGGCGGTCTTGGGATACTCTTTCAGCACCATCGCCACGCCGGTCAGCGTGTTAGCGCCTGCCGGTTTCAGCGTCGCGCTGCTGCTGTCGAAGGTGACATTATTCGGCATATTCAGAATGATATTATCACCGCTTCGTGTCACGCTAACGCCTGTGCCCCGCATTTTGTCACGCAGTTTCGCTTCCTGTACGTCCATGTAGTAACCCACGCCGCCGCCCAGCGCCGCGCCAGCCGCCGCGCCAATCAGCGCGCCTTTACCGCGATCTTTTTTGGAGGAGGAGAGCGCGCCGATGCCTGCGCCGACCAGCGATCCAATACCCGCGCCAATGCCGGATTTACCTGCTTCGCGTTCGCCGGTGTAAGGGTTTGTTGTGCAGCCAGATACTGCCAGGGCGCCGCTCACGATGGCAGCAATCACAAATACACGTTTTTTCATCTTAAATCCTTATCACTTTTTTATTTTTACCACAGCGACCGTGGCGGTTGATTATGACGTCTGCACATGAAGAAAATTCCAGGGAAAACTCTGAAATTTGTAAGTAACATTGATCGGCAAAATAAATAATCCCAATAATTCAGGAGCGAACCTTGACCCACGTACCATCGCGTCATTCGGTATTGACCGCCGCACACTGGGGGCCAGTCCGCGTTGAAACCGACGGAGAACGCATTTTTGCCTCGTATGGCGAACTCCCGACGGCACACCAAAACTCCCTGCAAACCGTTGTGCATGACCAGGTTCACAGTAAAACGCGGGTTCGCTTCCCGATGGTGCGTAAAGGGTTCCTGGCTTCTCCCGATAAGCCGCAAGGCATACGCGGGCAGGATGAGTTTGTTCGCGTAAGTTGGGATGACGCGCTGGATCTGATCCACGCTCAGCACAAACGTATTCGCGAAAGTTATGGACCATCGTCCATCTTCGCCGGCTCCTACGGTTGGCGTTCGAACGGCGTATTGCATAAAGCGGCTACGCTATTGCAGCGTTACATGGCGCTGGCGGGAGGGTATACCGGCCATCTTGGCGATTATTCCACCGGCGCGGCGCAGGCTATCATGCCTTATGTGGTGGGTGGCAACGAGGTTTACCAGCAGCAGACTAGCTGGCCGGTGGTGCTGGAACACAGCGAGGTGGTGGTGCTCTGGAGCGCGAATCCGCTGAATACTCTGAAAATTGCCTGGAATGCCTCGGATGAACAGGGGCTCGACTATTTTGCGGCGTTGCGACAAAGCGGCAAGCGCCTGATCTGCATCGATCCGATGCGATCGGAAAGCGTCGACTTTTTTGGCGATAAGATGGAGTGGATCGCCCCGCATATGGGCACCGATGTGGCGTTAATGTTGGGGATCGCCCATACGCTGGTGGAAAACGGTTGGCAGGATGAAACGTTCCTTGCCCGTTGCACAACGGGTTATGACCGCTTCGCCGACTATCTTTTGGGCACGACCGACGGTACGGCCAAAACAGCGGAATGGGCGGCGGAAATTTGCGGCGTTTCTGCGGTGAAAATCCGCGAACTGGCGGAAATATTTCATCATAACACCACCATGTTGATGGCCGGTTGGGGAATGCAGCGTCAGCAGTTCGGCGAGCAAAAGCACTGGATGATCGTTACGCTGGCCGCAATGCTGGGGCAAATTGGTACGCCTGGCGGCGGGTTTGGTTTTTCTTATCATTTTGCTAACGGCGGAAACCCGACGCGCCGCGCCGCCGTGTTAGCCTCGATGCAGGGAAGCCTCCCTGGCGGGGTCGATGCGGTAGATAAAATACCGGTGGCGCGTATTGTCGAGGCGCTGGAAAACCCCGGTGGGTTTTACCAACACAATGGGATGGATCGCCGCTTCCCGGATATTCGTTTTATCTGGTGGGCGGGCGGCGCGAACTTTACCCATCATCAGGATACCAACCGTCTGATTCGCGCGTGGCAAAAACCGGAACTGGTCGTTATCTCGGAATGTTTCTGGACGGCCGCCGCGAAACACGCGGATATTGTTCTGCCTGCGACCACCAGCTATGAGCGTAACGATTTAACCATGACCGGCGACTATAGCAATCAGCATTTGGCGCCGATGAAGCAGGTCGTGTCGCCCCGGTGGGAGGCGCGGAATGATTTTGACGTTTTTGCTGAACTGAGCGAACGGTGGGAAGCCGGCGGTTACGCTCGGTTCACCGAAGGAAAAAGCGAGCTGGCGTGGCTGGAGACTTTCTACAATATTGCCGCCCAGCGTGGCGCCAGCCAGGGGGTGACGCTGCCGCCGTTTGCCGCATTCTGGCAGGCTAACCGTTTACTGGAGATGCCGGAAAATCCCGCCAACGCGCAGTTTGTGCGCTTCGCGGATTTTCGCCGCGATCCTGATAACCATCCGCTAAAAACGGCCAGCGGCAAAATCGAAATCTATTCTACGCGCATTGCCAGCTATGGTTACGCGGATTGTCCCGGTCATCCGATGTGGCTGGTGCCGGATGAGTGGCACGGGAACGCCGATGCGGGGCAGGTTCAGCTACTTTCCGCACATCCGGCGCACCGTCTACATAGCCAGCTTAACTACAGTTCGTTACGGGAGCGGTATGCGGTAGCCGGACGCGAACCGGTGACGATTCATCCGCAGGATGCGACAACGCGCGGAATCGTCGATGGCGATACGGTACGCGTCTGGAATCATCGCGGGCAGGTTCTGGCGGGCGCGGTCGTTACCGACGGAATTCGGCCTGGCGTTATCTGTATTCACGAAGGCGCATGGCCGGACCCTGAACCTACCGCAGGCAGCATATGCAAAAACGGCGCGGTAAACGTCCTGACAAAAGATCTTCCCAGTTCCCGGCTGGGGAACGGTTGTGCGGGCAACACCGCGCTGGTCTGGTTTGAGAAATATACCGGCCCGGCGCTACCGCTTACGGCGTTTGATCCGCCTGCCAACTCATAATCCAGGTGGGGTGGGCGGTATCCTCCTGCCAGGCGCTATCTTCAATACGAAAACCAAGCGCATGGTAGAAGTTTACGGCGGATTGATTTTTCTGGTAAACCTCAAGGCTCAGCAGAGGAAAACGTTGCTGGACATATTCCAGAAGCGCTTTGCCAATGCCCTGTCTTAACGCGTCGGGGGCGACAAACAGCGCCCCGACAAAACGGGCTTCCAGTACGCTGACGAAGCCTTTCAGTTGTCCATTTTCCTCCCATACCCAGGTTTGCGCGGCGGGTAAATAGACGTCGCGTACAATTGCTTCGCTCTCGTGCCAGTAACGTTCTTCGATAAAGGGATGGGCATAAATAGTACTTTTCATCCACAGCGCCAGAATAGACGCCATGTCTTCACTCTGGGATTTGCGAATCATGTTTTTCTCCCGGATGGCAAAAACAGCCGGTAATATGGTCGTTGACCAGTCCGCACGCCTGCATAAAGGAGTAACAGATAGTCGTACCGACAAACTTGAAACCGCGTTTTTTTAATGCCTTAGCAAGCGCATCGGACGCAGGTGTTGAGGTAGGGATCTCACCCAGGCTGGCCGCCTGGGTGATCTGCGGCTGGCCATCAACGAATGACCAGACAAAATCGGCGAAAGACTCGCCGTTTTGCTCCATCGCAAGCCAGGCGCGGGCGTTACTGATAATGGCCTGAATTTTACCGCGATGTCGTATGATGCCCGTGTTCTGCAGCAGGCGTTCAACATCCTCCTCCTGCATAGCTGCGATGCGTACCGGGTCAAACTGATGAAAACAGGCGCGGTAGTTCTCCCTCTTTTTAAGCACGGTGATCCAGGATAAACCGGCCTGCTGACCTTCAAGACAGATCATTTCAAACAGCTTTCTGCTATCGGTTTCCGGCACGCCCCACTCGTTATCATGATAGGCAATATAAAGGGGGTCCTGGCTGACCCAGTCGCAACGCTGCATAGACTTCCTCGTTATTGTGGTTACCGCGAAAATTTCCTTCAACCCGCCTTGACGGGCCCGCTAAAAGGACAATAGTTAATACAGGGCTGATGCCCGACATCCTTCATTCAATGACAATAATATCGCCGAATTCGGCTCTACTCTGGAGTCGCGTTGATGATTGTAAGAAAACGCCGTGGTCGCCGGACATTGCGTTGTCTGGCGGGCCTTATGGCCTGCTCGTTTTTTATCAATACCACGTATGCCTGGCAACAAGAATATATCGCTGAAGCGGCTCCGGGGCATACGACGGAACGCTATACCTGGGACAGCGATCACCAACCGAATTACAACGACATACTGGCCGAACGTATTCAGTCTACGCAAAATACGGTGGGTCCGGTGCTTAGCCTGGCGGATGAAACCCCGCTTGATGCGACCAGCGGTATCAGTATGGGCTGGAATTTTCCGCTTTCCCGACGCGTGACCACTGGGCCGGTCGCGGCGCTGCATTACGACGGTTCGACGTCATCAATGTATAACGAATATGGCGATAGCGCGACGACATTAGCGCTTACCGATCCGTTATGGCACGCCAGCGTCAGTACGTTAGGCTGGCGGGTAAACTCGCAGTTCGGCGATGTCCGTCCCTGGGCGCAAATTAGCTATAACCAACAGTTTGGGGAAAATATCTGGAAAGCGCAGTCCGGGTTGAGTCGTATGACCGCAGGAAATCAGGCGGGAAATTGGCTGGATGTCACCGTAGGCGCGGACGTGTTACTTAACCCGCACATGGCGGCGTATGCGGCGTTTTCCCAGGCGGAAAATAGCGCTACGGATAGCGATTATTTGTATACCCTGGGGGTGAGCGCTCGCTTTTAACGAGATAAACCGCCGCCTGGACTTATTAGAAGTTCATCTAATACCCTGTCTATATATTTACAAAAATATATAGGTCAATCACATTCTCTATAGACACTTTTTGCGCTTCCTGTGGTCTACTTAGCCGCGCTTGTAGACTTTCTCACATCTGCGTTAGCCGCATATTTACCTGTTTGATTAAAGAATCGTTGTACAGGTCGTTTTTATCCC
Organism: Salmonella sp. 741265073_HBA; assembly: GCF_046569105.1. NCBI lineage: Bacteria > Pseudomonadati > Pseudomonadota > Gammaproteobacteria > Enterobacterales > Enterobacteriaceae > Salmonella > Salmonella sp. 741265073_HBA. The sequence continues at coordinate 183,725 of NZ_JBKFRY010000010.1, forward strand.
GATTCCCAGGGTTTGTTTGCATGAGATACATTAAATCGATGACGCAACAGAAACTTAGTTTCTTGCTTGCGCTCTATATCGGTCTGTTTATGAATTGCGCCGTGTTTTACCGCCGTTTCGGCAGTTATGCGCAAGAATTTACCATTTGGAAAGGCCTCTCCGCAGTTGTCGAACTTGGCGCCACGGTGCTGGTCACTTTCTTCTTACTTCGTCTTCTTTCACTGTTTGGCCGACGCGTCTGGCGTGTGCTGGCCACGCTGGTGGTGCTGTTTTCCGCTGGCGCCAGTTATTACATGACCTTCCTGAACGTGGTGATTGGCTACGGCATTATTGCGTCTGTTATGACCACCGATATCGATCTCTCGAAAGAGGTGGTGGGGCTGCACTTCGTATTGTGGCTGATTGCCGTGAGCGTGCTTCCGCTCATCTTTATCTGGAGTAACCACTGTCGCTACACGTTGTTGCGCCAGCTACGTACGCCGGGGCAGCGTTTTCGCAGCGCCGCTGTAGTGGTACTCGCAGGCGTAATGGTGTGGGCGCCTATCCGCCTGCTGGATATACAGCAAAAAAAGGTTGAACGGGCGACAGGTATCGACTTACCCAGCTATGGCGGCGTGGTGGCGAACTCCTATCTGCCTTCAAACTGGTTATCTGCGTTAGGGCTGTATGCCTGGGCGCAGGTAGATGAGTCGTCGGACAATAATTCGTTAATAAACCCGGCCAGGAAATTTACCTATGTTGCGCCGAAGGATGGGGATGACACCTACGTCGTTTTCATTATCGGTGAGACGACCCGTTGGGATCACATGGGGATTTTCGGCTACGAGCGTAATACCACGCCGAAGCTGGCGCAGGAAAAAAATCTGGCGGCGTTCCGCGGCTATTCCTGCGATACCGCGACGAAGCTTTCTTTACGCTGTATGTTTGTACGGGAAGGCGGGGCGGATAATAACCCGCAGCGTACCTTAAAAGAGCAGAATGTGTTTGCCGTTCTCAAACAGCTCGGATTCAGTTCCGATTTGTACGCCATGCAGAGCGAGATGTGGTTCTATAGCAATACCATGGCGGATAATATCTCCTACCGCGAGCAGATCGGCGCCGAGCCGCGTAACCGCGGTAAAACGGTTGATGACATGCTGTTGATTGATGAGATGCAGAACTCGCTTGCCCAGAATCCGGAGGGTAAGCATCTGATTATCCTGCATACTAAGGGGTCGCATTTTAACTATACGCAACGTTATCCGCGCAGCTACGCTCAGTGGAGGCCCGAATGTATTGGGGTCGATAGCGGCTGCACGAAAGCGCAGATGATCAACTCTTACGATAACTCCGTGACCTATGTGGATCACTTTATTACCAGTGTGTTCGATCAGCTACGTGATAAAAAAGCGATTGTGTTCTACGCGGCTGACCACGGCGAGTCGATTAACGAACGTGAACATTTGCACGGTACGCCGCGCAATATGGCGCCGCCGGAGCAATTCCGTGTTCCGATGCTGGTATGGATGTCGGATAAATATCTTGCCAGTCCGCAACATGCGCAGATGTTCGCTCACCTGAAACAGCAGGCGGAGATCAAAGTGCCGCGTCGTCATGTGGAGCTGTACGATACGATAATGGGCTGCCTGGGGTATACATCGCCGGATGGCGGCATTAACCAGAACAACAACTGGTGCCATATTCCCGATGCGCAGAAAGTCGCCGCGAAGTAGGTTGTCTGCCGACTTTCTCGCCGATTGAATTGTATTTTGCGACTAAGGGATTGACGGGCGTGCGCCTGAGCAGTAAGATGCGCCCGCATTCGGTGATTGGCGCAGCCTGGTAGCGCACTTCGTTCGGGACGAAGGGGTCGGAGGTTCGAATCCTCTATCACCGACCAAATTCAGAAACCCTGCTCAACGAGCAGGGTTTTTTGCATCTGAAGCCTGACGAGGATGAGAACCTCCGGGGGCAAGAGGTTCGACTCGAGCGCAGCGAGAGAACGTTGCGTCAGCAACGGCCCGCAGGGCGAGCCACGCAGTGGCGAGTCATCCTCTATCACCGACCAAATTCAGAAACCCTGCTCA
>NZ_JBKFRY010000011.1:0-173412 GCF_046569105.1 Salmonella sp. 741265073_HBA
AATTATTATAGATACCAACAAGGGGGGGGGTTGGGACTTCAGCAATGGAGCCCCTTGGATAGGGGACATCCACTACTGAAGCGACTTAGCACTTGCATTCTAAACGGACGTCCTAGTTGCCAGCAACAAAAAATGGAACCTGTATGGTGATAACCTTTGCACTCAATCACACAGAAATGCTGCTGTTCTTGGCTTTTCTCTGTTCTGCATTGAAGCATTAGCGTCCAGTTGGCCCCATAAGGGGCCAACCTTTACAGGCATCTGGTTTTCCGTGTTGGCTCTGCTTCACTCCCGTTTTACAGGAGTAATTCTATGGATTTAATCAAAGAGAAATGGCTTCCCGTCATATTCTCAAACGGCGATAAAAAGAAAATATCATTACGCGATCTTCTGGATAACCGCATTCAGGATCTTGCATACCCCCGGCCCGATTTCCAGGGGGCAGCATGGCAAATGCTGATTGGTATTTTACAATGTACCATCGCGCCGGAAGATAAAGAAGAATGGGCGGATATCTGGCATGACGGTATCGAATTCGAACAATGGGAGAAGGCGTTAAATACGATTTCTCTGGCTCTACAGTTCGGCGAGCAAAAACCTTCCTTCCTGCAAAGTTTTGATCCTCTCGATAGTGAATATGGTTCTATTGCCGGGCTGCTGGTGGATGCGCCGGGCGGTAATGCGCTCAAGCTCAATAAAGATCATTTTGTAAAACGTGGCAACGTAGAACAAATATGTCCTCACTGCGCGGCGATAGCGCTATTTGCGATTCAAACCAATTCACCTGCCGGCGGGGCGGGTTACCGGGTAGGGATGCGCGGCGGTGGTCCGCTGACTACGCTGGTGGTACCGCAGGAAGAAGATAAATATCCACTATGGAAAAAACTTTGGCTTAACGTTTTGCCGCAGGAAGAGCCGCCGAATGTTACACAGCATCCACTCATTTTTCCCTGGCTTGCGCCGACGAAAACCAGCGAAAAAGCGGGGAATGTGGTCACACCGGATAATGCGCACCCCTTGCAAGCCTACTGGGGGATGCCGCGGCGCATAGAACTGGATTTCACCCACACTGTGGCAGGTATCTGCGATTTGTGCGGGGAGTATCACGAATCGCTGCTGCTGCAAATGCGCAGTAAAAATTATGGCGTTCAGTATGACGGCTGGCTTCATCCCTTTTCTCCTTATCGGCAGGCGCTGAAAGATCCTTCAGCGCCCTGGCTGGCGCTGAAAGGGCAGCCGGGCGGGTTAAGTTATAAAGACTGGCTGGGGCTGATGCTTAATCGCGAGGATAAGTTCAACAAAATGCAGCCTGCGAAGGTCGTTCGTGCCGCCGGACAGCGGAACAATATGAGCCTGTGGTGTTTTGCATTTGATATGGATAACGCCAAGGCTCGCTGTTGGTATCAGCACCGAATTCCGCTCATTAGCGTTTCCCATGAAGAGCAATTTCTCGCTGCGCTTAACACCGTGCTGGTGCTGGCATCAGAAGCGCTGTCACTGCTGAGAAATGCGCTAAAGAGCGCCAAATTCGATTGTCCGAAAGAAGCCAAAATGGATTTCAGTATGGTAGATATCGCCTTTTGGCAGGAAACCGAACCCGCTTTTCGGGCGTTGCAAGAGGCGCTGGCTGTCGATCCGCTTCGGCAGGATACGCAGACTCGCCACGCAGTAAGTCAGTGGGAGGCGGAATTAGCACACTATCTATTTCACGTTTTTGACCGTGATGCCCTGACCAACCCCGACTGCCCGGATGATATCCTGCAGCGCCAGCTGACGGCCCGACAGGATTTAGCCAGCAGCTATCGTAAACATAAAGCGCGCAAGGATGTGTTGGCGCTGGTCGAATAACAGAAGGAAGCCAAATATGCTGAACAGCAATACCGCAGCGTTATGCAGAATTCTCCACCCCGATGCGCAGAAGGCGCTACTTGACTGGTTTGCTACGCTGTCTGAGCGTTATGAGCACAAGGATGGTAAACGAGTCAACGGTCGCGCCTGGCGGGCTGAGTTGAAAAGAATGGCGCCGCCATATGGCGTAATGATATGTGAAGGGCATGACGCTCTCCGCCAGGCGCTGCTTAAACATATGCGACTGCAACCTCTTGATGAGATGGCTCTGGCTCTGTTTGTCAGCGTCGCTGTGCATATTAAGAGTCATAAGGCGAATATTAGTTTCGCTGCGCAGTTAGGGGAAAAGCTTAAAGGTTCCACGTCGTGCGTTTCTGGTCTGCGTTTTGAACGTTTGCAAAAAGCGTCCGACCCGGAAACATTTTGCCAGTTGTTGATTCAGGCAGTGAAGATTCGCGGTACGGAGGGGGTGAATGTTCTTTCACTTGCCGATGGCATTTTCCTGTGGATGGAAGAGTGGCAACGACGCGAAAACCATCAGCCGGAATTCCGTAACCCCTTTGAACGAAATCGCATCCGTTGGGCGAACGAATATCTTTCCACGTCGCGTGGCAAATAATCATTTTTAGAAGGATTTGATAATGACAACTTTTATTCAACTGCATTTATTGACTGCTTATGCGCCCGCTAACCTGAATCGTGATGAGTCTGGCAGACCGAAGACCGCGTTTATGGGAGGAGTTGAGCGTTTACGCGTATCGTCGCAAAGTCTGAAGCGTGCCTGGCGGGTGTCGGAAACTTTTGAAGCGGCAATGGATGGTTTTATGGGTAAGCGTACTCGTCGAATTGGCGTGGATTATGTTTATCGTCCGATGAAAGATGCCGGAATTGAAGAAAAAATTGCTAAGAGTTCGTCTGATTTAATCGCTAAGCAATTTGGCAAGCTTAAAAGTGATAAAGATGCGAAACCGGAAAAAAATCTCGAAATTGAGCAGATCGTTCACGTCAGTAACCATGAAATTAGTTTGATTAAACAACTGGTTGATACGCTAATTGCCGACAAACGCGAACCTAACGATGAAGAAGTGAAGCTTTTGCGCAAAGAGCAGCGTAGCGTAGATATGGCGCTGTTTGGCCGTATGCTGGCGTCATCGCCTGAGTTCAACGTCGAGGCTGCTTGTCAGGTATCCCATGCGTTGGGCGTAAGTGCCGTGACCGTTGAGTCTGATTTTTTCACCGCCGTTGACGATCTGAATAATAAAGAGGAAGACGCAGGTTCCGGGCATATGGGCGAGCAGGGTTTTGCCTCGGCGCTTTTCTACACCTATGTCTGTATCAGCCGCGATCTGCTGGTGGAAAACCTGGGTGGTAACGAAGAACTGGCGAAGCGTACTATCGCGGCACTCACTGAAACAGCGTTAACCGTCTCGCCAACCGGTAAACAAAACAGCTTCGCTTCTCGTGCCTATGCCACCTATGCGTTGGCCGAAGTCGGGCAAAAACAACCGCGTTCTCTGGCGGCGGCATTTTTCCAGCCGGTACGCGATACCGATCAAATTCCTGCGGCAATAACCCGTTTAAAACAGCAGCGCGCCAGCTTCGATAGCGTATACGGAAACTGTGCAGACGATTATCGCGAGTTGAACGTTCAGGAAGGTACGGGATCTCTGGCGGAATTACTGGCCTTTGTTAGCCAGTAAGGATGAATAATGAAGGAATATCTGGTTTTTCAGCTCTATGCGCCGCTGGCGTCGTGGGGGGAAGAAGCGTCTGGCGAGATTCGCCACTCAGCTACGGTTCCCACGCGCTCTGCGCTATTGGGTCTGCTTGCCGCAGCGTTAGGAATTCGTCGCGACGAAGAAGCGCGGCTGAATAACTTTAACCGGCACTATCATCTGGCGGTGCACGCGTTGGCTTCACAAGATCGTTGGCTGCGGGATTATCACACGGTTAGCGCGCCGCGAGAAAACAAAAAGTATCGTTACTACACGCGCCGGGATGAACTGACTCTCGCGCCGGATGAAGTGGGGACGCTTATCTCGCAGCGAGAATATCGCTGCGACGGCTACTGGCATGTGGCAATAAGCGCCACGCCTGATGCACCACATTCGCTTAGCGAATTGCGAGAGGCGCTGCTGACACCGCATTTTCCGCTCTATCTGGGGAGAAAATCCTGCCCGCTGGCGTTACCGTTAGCGGCGCGTTTAATGACCGGCACCTTAAAAGAGGTATTCACCCATGCTGTGGAGGAGATTTCCGCAGCGGAATTAAGTGGATTTACCCTGCGTGAGGGTATTTGTTATTGGGATGATCCTGATGAGGAGAGTCTGGTCTGGCAACAAAAGCAGCATAGCAATAACCAGCCAGTTAGCCGCCAACGCTGGCAGTTTGGCGGCTACACCCGCTTCAATGGGCCGTTGCAGGAGAGAACATAATGTATCTTTCTCGTATTCAACTCCGGTTTAATAATTTGCGACCGGAGATGTTGGCAAAGTGGAATTCAGCCAGGCCTTATGCCAGCCACCAGTGGTTATGGCAGCTCTTTCCGGAACAGGAATTGCGTCAGTTTCTGTTTCGCGAAGAGGCGCATGGCGGCTTTTTTATGCTCTCGGCAATACCGCCGTTATCGCAGCACTCCCTGTTTCTTATTGAAACCAAACCATTTAATCCGCAACTGACAAATGGTCTTGAGCTTGATTTTCAACTACGAGCTAACCCGGTGATAACCCGTAACGGTAAGCGCAGTGACGTGATGATGAACGCGAAACATCAGGCGAAGGCGAATGGTGTGGAGAAAGAACGGTGGTGGGAGCTTCAACAGCAGGCCGCGCAGGCGTGGCTGGAACAACAAGGGCAGCAGCATGGTTTCCGGTTGATTGCACCGGAACCTGATGATTTCGCTATGTGGGCTGGTGACGAGTACAGTGAATTGCAGGCGCATTGTGGATGCGTGCAAGCGTATCAGCAGCATCGTTTTGTCCGTAAAGACCAGGAAACCCCAATCACTTTCAGTAGCGTTGATTTTAGCGGTGCGCTCTGTATCACCGATGCAGCACTGTTTAAACAGGCTTTATTTTCCGGATTAGGTAAAAGTAAAGCGCTGGGCTGCGGAATGCTGATGGTAAAAAGGAAACGTTGATGAGCTGGCTGCCGCTGAATCCCATCCCGTTGAAAGACCGTGTTTCGATGATATTTCTCCAGTACGGACAAATAGATGTGATCGACGGTGCGTTTGTGCTTATCGATAAAACGGGTGTACGTACCCATATTCCTGTTGGATCGGTGGCCTGCATCATGCTGGAACCGGGGACGCGGGTTTCCCATGCCGCCGTGCGACTTGCGGCAACGGTGGGTACGTTACTGGTGTGGGTGGGGGAAGCGGGCGTACGCGTTTACGCTTCGGGGCAGCCAGGTGGTGCCCGTTCCGACAAATTGCTTTATCAGGCGAAACTTGCACTGGATGAAGATTTGCGGCTGAAGGTCGTGCGTAAAATGTTTGAATTACGTTTTGGCGAACCCGCGCCGAGCCGTCGTTCTGTAGATCAATTGCGTGGTATTGAGGGGAGCCGTGTGCGGGCAACCTATGCACTACTTGCTAAGCAGTATGGCGTGAAATGGCAGGGACGTCGCTACGATCCGAAAGACTGGGAGAAAGGCGATGTCATTAATCAGTGTATCAGCTCGGCAACCTCCTGCCTCTATGGCGTAACGGAGGCGGCAATACTGGCTGCCGGATATGCGCCCGCGATTGGATTTGTGCACACCGGCAAGCCGCTTTCTTTTGTCTATGATATTGCCGATATCATTAAATTTGAGACCGTTGTACCGAAAGCATTTGAAATTGCGCGACGTAATCCTGCCGAGCCTGATCGTGATGTCCGTATTGCCTGCCGGGATATCTTCCGCAGTGGAAAAACATTGGCGAAATTGATTCCTCTTATTGAAGATGTTCTCGCGGCAGGGGAAATTCAACCGCCGTTACCTCCTGAAGATTCACAACCCATAGCGATCCCTCTTCCTGTTGCGTTGGGAGATTCCGGTCATCGGAGTACCTAACGATGAGTATGCTGGTTGTCGTTACCGAAAATGTTCCTCCTCGTCTGCGGGGGAGGCTGGCCGTCTGGTTACTGGAAATTCGAGCTGGTGTGTATGTTGGTGATGTTTCCGCAAAGATCCGCGAGATGATATGGCAACAGGTTTCCGTTCTGGCAGATGAGGGAAATGTTGTTATGGCGTGGGCGACAAATACAGAATCAGGTTTTGAGTTTCAGACTTTTGGTGTAAATCGACGTATTCCGGTAGATCTTGATGGACTGCGATTGGTGTCGTTTCTACCTGTTGAAAATCAATAAGTTAGAGATCTTTAAAAATTAGGAAAAGTTGGTGGGTTTTTGTGCGCTAAAAAAGTATTTAAATTCAATTGGGTAGATTTAGAGTGTTCCCCGCGCCAGCGGGGATAAACCGTCACGCCAGTGGTCAGAAAGGGCGTAGCAGTTGTGTTCCCCGCGCCAGCGGGGATAAACCGGTATTTTGTCGTGGACTAATTCAGGGGTAATCGTGTTCCCCGCGCCAGCGGGGATAAACCGCCAGTGCTCACTTGCTTCTACCCGCCCCGATCGTGTTCCCCGCGCCAGCGGGGATAAACCGTTGCTACAACCACAATGGATCAGGAGCAATTAGTGTTCCCCGCGCCAGCGGGGATAAACCGCCGGTCGTTTGACCGGCTAACTTGTTGCTTTAGTGTTCCCCGCGCCAGCGGGGATAAACCGCAGAGCTGCTCTGCGACATCATCAAAATAAAAGTGTTCCCCGCGCCAGCGGGGATAAACCGCTGGTGGACGATATCGTTAGAAACTGGCTTGAGTGTTCCCCGCGCCAGCGGGGATAAACCGTTCGTGTTCTAACAGCAGATCGCTGATACGGCGTGTTCCCCGCGCCAGCGGGGATAAACCGCCCTGGCGGGCAATCCCTGCCTGGTCATGGCCGTGTTCCCCGCGCCAGCGGGGATAAACCGGTTCAGAACCTGTTCCGGCGCGTCACCCGTAAGTGTTCCCCGCGCCAGCGGGGATAAACCGGACTACAGTGAGAATCGCACCAAAGCAGCACAGTGTTCCCCGCGCCAGCGGGGATAAACCGCGGCTGCTCTCACCGTCACCGTCGTTGAGGTGGTGTTCCCCGCGCCAGCGGGGATAAACCGAAATTTTAGCGGGGCCATAGCGCGCGCCTGCCGTGTTCCCCGCGCCAGCGGGGATAAACCGGCCACTAACATTTTTGAAGTTGGCTCAACAGGGTGTTCCCCGCGCCAGCGGGGATAAACCGGGGTCCTGGGGAACCGCCAGCGACGAGGATATGTGTTCCCCGCGCCAGCGGGGATAAACCGCATGATACATATATATTAATTCACATTACCGCGTGTTCCCCGCGCCAGCGGGGATAAACCGCAACTGGGGAATTTGCTGAACTCGGCAGAAACGTGTTCCCCGCGCCAGCGGGGATAAACCGAAGACAACTCCTGTCTTTCCATCACTCGAAGCGTGTTCCCCGCGCCAGCGGGGATAAACCGAGGGGCGTTCCGCAGTCGGCAAGGGCTGAAAAATGTTCCCCGCGTCAGCGGGGATAAACACGTTTCACCAGCATATCAGGACGTTTTTTCCGCCTTCGCCAGCTCTTTTACCAACGGCAGCATTATCCGCACTACATCGCGGCTACGGCGCTCAATCCGCCCTGGCAGCGCCTTGTCAATATGCTGTTGATTATCAAGCCGTACGTCGTGCCAGCTATTGCCGTTCGGGAAGGATGCATTTTTCACGCGTTGCTGGTATCCGTCTTTTTTACCCAGATTCCAGTTCGTCGCCTCAACAGAAAGCACCGATATTCCCGCTTTATCGAAAACCTCCGCATCATTACAGCAACCCGTTCCTTTGGGGTAGGATGGATTGCGTCCCGGATTGGTGTTGGCGGCGATACCATAACGGCGCGCAATCGCTAATGCCCGATCGCGGGTCAGTGTACGCACCGCTTCCGGCGTATTTTTCCCGCTATTAAAATAGAGCTTGTCGCCAACAATCAGGTTATCGAGATTAATGACCAGCAGCGTATTTTTCTTCTCAGCGTCACTCATTCGTTTGAGTAAATTTTCCGCGCCTAGCTTTCCCTCTTCTTCCCCGCTGGTGGCGATAAAACGAATCCCATAATGGGTCGGTATATCTTTCAGGTGCGCCGCCAGTTCCAGCATAACGCCTAATCCCGCGGCATTATCATCCATTCCCTGTAACGTTAAACCGCCCAGATTGGCATCGACATCAGCGTCGCTCTGCGGAGCGTAGGTATCCAGATGCGCCATAATAATGATCTGCTGCGGCACGCGCCCTTCATGGGCGGCGATGACCGTGCTGCCCGTCACGTTATGCCAGTTTTTGCGATTATCCTTCGTGGTATAAATAAATCGGCTATTAAACGTTCGAATATCGCTTTGGTATCCCATCTGGGTAAATTGTTGGCGTAAATAATCGGCAGATAACATCTCGGCGGGGGAGCCCGTCATTCTCCCGGGAAAAAAGGTGGCGATATGTCGCGCCTGAGTATTCGCTATTTCACCAGGCCCTGGTGATGCTGCTTGTGCAGGAAGGATAAAGCCTACGCCGAGCGCCAGAATGACGGCAAAGCGGCGCGTTGCGGAAAACATAATGAGTCCTTAAATACAGAACAAAATTTTACGTGGCTAGTATGAAACCGCGATCGTGTTAATACAATTTCATTTGCTCCTAAATGCTGGCAATCCGGTACGTTAAGCATTTTTTGATATTGGTTTTTGGGCCGCGTTATTCCTTTGAGGAACTACTCATTCCAATTCGTCATTTCATTCACTCTCCTGCGCTCCCTATAGTCGTGTAATCGAAATGTTTAGCAAAAAACGGTATTGCAAAGGAACGGTTATGGATCAAAAACGACTCACCCACCTGCGGCAACTGGAGGCGGAAAGTATCCACATTATCCGTGAAGTGGCAGCGGAATTCGCTAATCCGGTCATGCTGTACTCCATTGGTAAAGACTCCAGCGTCATGCTGCATCTGGCGCGTAAGGCGTTTTATCCGGGTACGTTACCGTTCCCGCTATTACACGTTGATACCGGTTGGAAATTCCGTGAGATGTACGCCTTTCGCGATCGTACCGCCAACGCATATGGCTGCGAGTTGCTGGTACATAAAAATCCGGAAGGCGTGGCGATGGGCATCAATCCGTTCGTTCACGGTAGCGCTAAACACACCGACATTATGAAAACCGAAGGGTTAAAGCAGGCGCTGAATAAGTACGGTTTCGATGCCGCGTTCGGCGGCGCACGGCGCGATGAGGAAAAATCCCGCGCGAAGGAACGTATTTACTCCTTTCGTGACCGTTTCCATCGCTGGGACCCGAAAAATCAGCGTCCAGAGTTGTGGCGTAACTATAACGGTCAGATTAATAAAGGCGAAAGTATACGCGTCTTCCCGCTCTCCAACTGGACAGAGCAGGATATCTGGCAATACATCTGGCTGGAAAACATCGACATCGTGCCGCTGTATTTGGCTGCTGAACGCCCGGTTCTGGAACGTGACGGCATGTTGATGATGGTGGATGACGATCGTATCGATCTCCAGCCTGGCGAAGTCATCAAAAAAAGGATGGTGCGCTTCCGTACACTTGGCTGTTGGCCGCTCACCGGGGCGGTGGAATCCCACGCGCAAACGCTGCCGGAAATTATCGAAGAGATGCTGGTTTCTACCACCAGCGAGCGCCAGGGGAGGATGATTGACCGCGATCAGGCGGGGTCGATGGAGCTTAAAAAACGTCAGGGGTATTTCTAAGGAGCCGCCATGAACACCATACTTGCACAACAAATCGCCAATGAAGGCGGCGTCGAAGCCTGGATGATTGCCCAACAACACAAAAGCCTGCTGCGTTTTTTAACCTGTGGCAGCGTTGATGACGGTAAAAGTACGTTGATAGGTCGTTTGCTGCACGATACCCTGCAAATTTATGAAGATCAGCTCTCTTCTCTGCATAATGACAGTAAACGTCATGGCACGCAGGGAGAAAAACTCGATCTGGCGCTGCTGGTAGATGGGCTGCAGGCCGAGCGTGAGCAGGGCATTACTATTGACGTCGCGTACCGCTATTTCTCCACGGAAAAACGAAAATTTATTATCGCCGACACGCCGGGCCATGAACAATATACCCGGAATATGGCGACCGGAGCGTCCACCTGCGATCTGGCGATCCTACTGATCGACGCGCGTAAAGGCGTGCTGGATCAGACGCGTCGCCATAGCTTTATCTCCACTCTGTTGGGGATCAAACACCTGGTGGTGGCAATCAACAAAATGGATCTCGTTGACTACCGCGAAGAGACCTTCGCTCGTATTCGCGAAGATTACCTGACTTTTGCTGAACAGTTGCCAGGCGATCTGGACATTCGCTTTGTCCCGCTTTCGGCGCTGGAAGGGGATAATGTCGCCGCGCAGAGCGCCAATATGCGCTGGTACAGCGGTCCGACGCTGCTGGAAGTCCTGGAAACGGTAGACATACAGCGTGCGGTAGACCGTCAGCCGATGCGCTTTCCGGTACAGTACGTCAATCGCCCGAATCTTGATTTTCGGGGGTATGCCGGCACTCTGGCGTCTGGTAGCGTCAAAGTCGGAGAGCGCATTAAAGTGCTGCCGTCTGGCGTGGAATCCAGCGTGGCGCGTATCGTCACTTTTGATGGCGATAAAGAAGAAGCCTATGCGGGCGAAGCCATTACCCTGGTACTCAACGACGACATTGATATTAGCCGCGGCGATCTGCTGCTGGCGGCAAACGAGACGCTGGCACCTGCGCGGCACGCCGCGATCGATGTGGTATGGATGGCGGAACAGCCGCTGGCACCGGGCCAAAGCTACGACGTTAAACTTGCGGGTAAGAAAACCCGCGCGCGTATCGAGGCTATTCGCTATCAGATTGATATCAACAATCTGACCCAACGAGACGTCGAGAGCCTGCCGTTAAACGGTATTGGTCTGGTGGAGATGACATTCGATGAGCCGCTCGCGCTGGATATTTATCAGCAAAATCCGGTGACGGGCGGGCTGATTTTTATCGACCGACTTTCTAACGTCACCGTGGGCGCAGGCATGGTGCGGGAACTGGATGAACGCGGAGCGACGCCGCCCGTGGAATACAGTGCGTTTGAGCTGGAGCTGAATGCGCTGGTACGCCGTCATTTTCCGCACTGGGACGCCCGCGATTTGCTGGGAGATAAACATGGCGCTGCATGATGAGAACGTGGTCTGGCACTCTCATCCCGTTACTGTCGCCGCCCGTGAACAGCTCCACGGCCACCGTGGCGTGGTGCTGTGGTTTACCGGACTCTCCGGTTCGGGAAAATCAACGGTGGCCGGCGCGCTGGAAGAGGCGTTACATCAGCGTGGCGTCAGTACCTACCTGTTGGATGGCGATAATGTGCGCCACGGTTTGTGCCGTGATTTAGGCTTTAGCGATGCCGATCGCCAGGAGAATATCCGGCGGGTAGGCGAAGTGGCCAGTCTGATGGCGGACGCCGGCCTGATTGTTTTGACGGCATTTATTTCTCCGCACCGCGCCGAGCGGCAACTGGTAAAAGAGCGCGTCGGCCACGATCGTTTTATCGAGATTTATGTCAATACGCCGCTGGCTATCTGTGAACAGCGCGATCCTAAAGGGTTGTATAAAAAAGCGCGCGCGGGCGAGTTGCGTAACTTTACCGGCATCGACGCCATTTACGAAGCGCCTGACTCGCCCCAGGTTCATCTTAATGGTGAACAATTAGTAACAAATTTGGTTTCCCAATTATTAGACCTGCTGAGACGGCGCGATATTATCAGATCCTGAGACACCACCGGGCTTGTATGCCCGGTATGGTCAAGGTTACAGGATTTAATATGCGTAATAGCCATAACATTACTTTCACAAGGTCAGACGCCTTCATGGTCGACGATGACGCCACCAGTGCATTTCCGGGGGCGGTGGTCGGCTTTGTGTCATGGCTGCTGGCGTTGGGGATCCCTTTTCTGCTTTATGGCCCTAACACGCTGTTTTTTTTCCTCTATACCTGGCCCTTTTTCCTCGCGTTAATGCCGGTATCGGTGATTATCGGCATTGCGTTGCATCTGCTGGTAAAGGGCAAAATACTTTTTAGCATCATGTTTACTCTACTGGCCGTAGGCGCGCTGTTCGGCGCGTTATTTATATGGCTATTAGGGTAGACGGGTTATCACTGCGCCTCCGGTCATAATTCAAACCGTAACCAACAATGAGATTATGTTCTCCTTACTCGGGTATACGTAACATCCGGCAAATGTGGTACATTTGCCGGCGTTGTCGCGGCAATCCCGTCCTGAATGTGGAGTCACAGAGGACGTTATGGGATGATGATGCCGTTTTTCAGGGGGCAGGATGGGTAAACTAACGCTGCTGTTGCTGGCTTTACTGGTCTGGCTACAGTACTCGCTGTGGTTCGGTAAGAACGGCATACATGACTATAGCCGCGTCAACGATGATGTGGTCGCGCAGCAGGCGACAAACGCCAAACTTAAAGCGCGTAACGATCAGCTTTTTGCCGAAATTGACGATCTCAATGGTGGCCAGGAAGCGATTGAGGAGCGCGCGCGCAACGAACTTAGCATGACCAAACCGGGCGAAACCTTCTATCGTCTGGTGCCTGACGCCTCAAAACGCGCGGCAACGGCGGGGCAAACTCATCGATAAACCATCCAGGGATTTAACATGGCAGCCACTTTATTGGACGTTTGCGCCGTGGTGCCGGCGGCCGGATTTGGCCGCCGAATGCAAACAGAATGTCCTAAGCAGTATCTCTCAATCGGTAATAAAACCATTCTGGAGCACTCAGTTCATGCGCTGCTGGCGCATCCTCGGGTGACACGCGTTGTTATTGCTATCAGTCCTGGCGATCATCGCTTTGCCCAACTTCCGCTGGCGAATCATCCGCAAATCACCGTTGTGGATGGCGGCAACGAACGCGCTGATTCCGTTTTGGCCGGGTTACAGGCCGTTGCAAAGGCGCAGTGGGTGCTGGTGCACGACGCGGCAAGACCCTGTTTGCATCAGGATGACCTTGCGCGGTTGCTGGCTATCAGCGAAAACAGCCGGGTCGGCGGTATCCTCGCCAGTCCGGTGCGCGACACCATGAAACGCGGCGAACCAGGGAAAAACGCTATTGCCCATACCGTAGAGCGCGCCGATTTATGGCACGCGCTCACCCCGCAGTTTTTCCCCCGCGAGCTCTTGCACGATTGTCTGACGCGTGCGCTGAATGAAGGCGCGACCATCACCGACGAGGCGTCAGCGCTGGAGTATTGTGGTTTTCATCCGGCGCTGGTAGAAGGTCGCGCGGATAACATCAAGGTCACCCGCCCGGAAGATCTGGCGCTGGCGGAATTTTATCTGACCCGAACCATCCACCAGGAGAAAGCATAATGCGAATTGGACACGGTTTTGACGTACACGCGTTTGGCGGAGAAGGGCCGATTATCATTGGCGGCGTGCGTATCCCTTATGAAAAAGGGCTATTGGCGCATTCCGATGGCGATGTGGCGTTACATGCGCTGACCGATGCGCTGCTGGGCGCGGCGGCGCTTGGCGATATCGGCAAGCTCTTCCCGGATACCGATCCGGCATTTAAGGGAGCGGATAGCCGCGAACTGCTGCGCGAAGCCTGGCGTCGTATTCAGGCGAAGGGGTACACCCTCGGCAACGTGGATGTCACCATTATTGCGCAGGCGCCGAAAATGCTGCCGCATATTCCGCAAATGCGCGTCTTTATCGCCGAAGATCTCGGCTGCCATATGGATGAGGTTAACGTGAAGGCGACGACGACGGAAAAGCTCGGATTTACCGGACGTGGAGAAGGCATTGCCTGCGAAGCGGTCGCGTTGCTGATGAAGGCGGCGAAATGACAGAGTTTGACAATCTCACCTGGCTGCACGGAAAGCCACAAGGTAGCGGATTGCTGAAAGCGAATCCGGAAGATTTTGTGGTGGTTGAAGATTTAGGCTTTAGGCCGGATGGTGAAGGCGAGCACATTCTGCTGCGTATTTTGAAAAACGGTTGCAATACCCGTTTTGTCGCTGACGCGCTGGCGAAATTCCTGAAAATTCACGCTCGCGAAGTGAGCTTTGCCGGGCAAAAAGATAAACACGCCGTTACCGAGCAGTGGCTGTGCGCGCGCGTGCCGGGGAAAGAGATGCCCGATTTCAGCGCCTTTCAGCTGGAAGGTTGTAAAGTGCTGGAATACGCGCGTCACAAGCGTAAGCTGCGTTTAGGCGCGCTGAAAGGCAATGCCTTTACGCTGGTGTTGCGTGAAATAAGCGATCGCCGCGATGTCGAAACACGATTGCAGGCGATTCGCGATGGCGGCGTGCCGAACTATTTCGGCGCACAGCGATTCGGCATTGGCGGCAGCAACTTGCAGGGCGCGCTGCGCTGGGCGCAAAGTAACGCGCCGGTGCGCGATCGCAATAAACGCAGTTTTTGGTTGTCGGCGGCACGTAGCGCGTTGTTTAATCAAATTGTTCACCAGCGGCTGAAGAAACCAGACTTTAATCAAGTTGTTGACGGCGATGCGCTACAATTAGCGGGGCGTGGAAGCTGGTTCGTCGCGACATCTGAAGAACTGCCTGAATTGCAGCGCCGGGTAGACGAAAAAGAGCTGATGATTACAGCGTCGTTGCCGGGCAGCGGAGAGTGGGGAACACAGCGTGCGGCGCTGGCGTTTGAGCAAGATGCCATTGCCCAGGAAACGGTGTTGCAATCGCTGTTGCTGCGCGAAAAAGTAGAGGCGTCGCGCAGAGCGATGCTGCTTTATCCGCAACAATTAAGCTGGAACTGGTGGGATGACGTTACCGTCGAGTTACGTTTCTGGCTGCCCGCAGGCAGTTTTGCCACCAGCGTAGTAAGGGAACTGATCAACACAATGGGTGATTATGCGCATATTGCTGAGTAACGATGACGGGGTTCACGCGCCCGGTATACAAACGCTGGCGAAAGCGCTGCGTGAGTTTGCTGATGTACAGGTCGTAGCCCCGGATCGTAACCGCAGCGGCGCGTCTAATTCCCTCACGCTGGAATCTTCGCTTCGTACTTTTACCTTTGATAATGGCGATATCGCCGTACAGATGGGGACGCCGACCGATTGCGTCTATCTGGGCGTTAATGCCTTAATGCGTCCGCGTCCGGATATTGTTGTTTCCGGTATTAACGCGGGTCCGAATCTGGGCGATGATGTGATCTATTCCGGTACTGTCGCCGCGGCGATGGAAGGCCGTCATCTCGGCTTTCCGGCATTAGCGGTCTCCCTTAACGGCTATCAGCATTATGATACGGCTGCGGCCGTGACTTGCGCGCTTTTGCGAGGGTTAAGCCGGGAGCCGTTGCGTACCGGGCGTATTCTCAACGTGAATGTCCCGGATCTACCGTTAGCGCAGGTTAAAGGCATCCGCGTGACTCGCTGTGGTAGCCGCCATCCAGCGGATAAAGTAATCCCGCAGGAAGATCCGCGCGGTAATACATTGTACTGGATTGGCCCGCCGGGCGATAAATACGATGCCGGGCCGGATACCGATTTCGCGGCGGTGGATGAAGGCTACGTCTCCGTCACGCCGTTGCATGTGGATTTAACCGCGCACAGCGCGCATGATGTGGTTTCAGACTGGTTAGACAGCGTGGGAGTTGGCACGCAATGGTAAGTGGACGTGTACAGGCTCTTCTTGAACAATTGCGCGCGCAGGGCATCAGAGATGAGCAGGTGCTTAATGCGCTTGCCGCAGTGCCGCGCGAGAAATTTATTGATGAAGCGTTTGAACATAAGGCCTGGGAAAATATCGCTTTGCCGATAGGCCAGGGTCAGACGATTTCGCAGCCCTATATGGTGGCGCGAATGACGGAACTGCTCGAACTGACGCCGCAATCCAGGGTGCTGGAAATTGGCACCGGTTCCGGCTATCAGACGGCGATTCTGGCGCATCTGGTACATCACGTTTGCTCCGTTGAGCGGATTAAGGGGCTGCAATGGCAGGCGCGTCGCCGCCTGAAGCAGCTCGATTTACATAATGTTTCTACCCGTCATGGCGATGGCTGGCAAGGCTGGCAGGCGCGTGCGCCGTTTGACGCTATCATTGTGACGGCTGCGCCGCCGGAAATTCCTACCGCGCTCATGGCACAGTTGGATGAAGGCGGCATTCTTGTTCTGCCCGTGGGCGATGAGCAGCAGTTTTTGAAACGCGTGCGTCGCCGGGGCGGCGAATTTATTATCGATACCGTGGAGGCCGTTCGCTTCGTCCCGTTAGTCAAGGGAGAGCTGGCCTAGTTTGCCCTGCAAACACCCACTATTACGCCTGATGAAGCCGAAACGAATACCTGGAGTTTTCCTGGTTATTCCCGGTGGGTTAAGCGTATCGTGAACACATTTTCCCGTGTTCACTTAATGCGTTGCACGGTTCTTACGTCACTGGTTGTTAACCAAATTTTTTCCTGGGGGATAAATGAGCGCGGGAAGCCCAAAATTCACCGTTAGTCGCATTGCGGCACTATCACTGGTTTCACTATGGCTGGCAGGTTGTACCAGTTCGTCAAACCCTCCGGCGCCGGTCACGTCTGTGGACAGTGGGTCGTCATCAAATACCAATTCCGGGATGTTGATCACACCGCCGCCAAAAATGGGCGCGACGACGCAACAAACGCCGCAACAAGCGCCGCAAATTCAACCCGTTCAGCGTCCTGTAACGCAGCCCATGCAAACTCAAACGGTCACGGAACAACCCGTGCAGATGGAAAATGGGCGAATCGTATACAATCGCCAGTATGGGAATATTCCGAAAGGTAGCTATACGGGTGGCAGTACTTACACCGTGAAAAAGGGTGATACGCTTTTTTACATCGCCTGGATTACCGGGAACGATTTCCGCGATCTGGCCCAGAGAAACAGTATTTCTGCCCCGTATAGCCTGAATGTAGGGCAAACTTTGCAAGTTGGTAACGCATCCGGTACGCCAATTACTGGCGGAAATGCGATCACCCAGGCGGATGCAGCACAGCAAGGAGTTGTGACCAGGTCTGCACAAAATTCCACCGTTGCAGTTGCGTCTCAACCAACAATTACGTATTCTGAGGGCTCAGGTGAACAAAGTGCTAACAAAATGTTGCCAAACAACAAGCCTGCTGGGACGGTTGTCACAGCGCCTGTAACGGCACCAACGGTAAGCACGACCGAACCAAATGCAAGCAGTACGTCAACCAGCGCGCCGATTTCCGCATGGCGCTGGCCGACGGATGGCAAAGTGATCGAAAACTTTGGCGCTTCCGAAGGGGGCAATAAAGGGATCGACATTGCAGGCAGTAAGGGACAGGCTATCGTCGCAACCGCTGATGGGCGCGTCGTATATGCCGGTAACGCACTGCGTGGTTACGGTAATCTTATTATCATCAAACATAACGATGATTACCTGAGTGCCTACGCCCATAATGATACGATGCTGGTCCGGGAACAACAGGAAGTTAAGGCGGGGCAAAAAATCGCTACTATGGGTAGCACCGGCACCAGCTCTACACGCTTGCATTTTGAAATTCGTTACAAGGGGAAATCCGTAAACCCGCTGCGTTATTTACCGCAGCGATAAAGCGGCGGAACCAGGCTTTGACTTGCTAGTTCCGTCAAGGGATCACGGGTAGGAGCCACCTTATGAGTCAGAATACGCTGAAAGTTCATGATTTAAATGAAGACGCGGAATTTGATGAGAACGGAGTAGAGGCTTTTGACGAAAAAGCCTTGAGTGAAGAGGAACCCAGTGATAACGACCTGGCTGAAGAAGAGCTGTTATCGCAAGGGGCCACACAGCGTGTGTTGGACGCGACTCAGCTTTACCTTGGTGAGATTGGGTATTCACCACTGTTAACAGCCGAAGAAGAAGTCTATTTTGCGCGTCGCGCACTGCGTGGAGATGTCGCTTCTCGCCGTCGCATGATTGAGAGTAACCTGCGTCTGGTGGTAAAAATTGCCCGCCGTTATGGCAATCGTGGACTGGCGTTGCTGGACCTGATTGAAGAGGGCAACCTGGGGCTTATCCGTGCAGTCGAGAAGTTTGACCCGGAACGCGGGTTCCGCTTCTCAACATACGCAACCTGGTGGATTCGCCAGACAATCGAACGGGCGATTATGAACCAAACCCGTACGATTCGCTTGCCGATTCACATTGTTAAAGAGCTGAACGTATACCTGCGCACCGCACGTGAGTTGTCGCATAAACTGGACCACGAACCGAGTGCGGAAGAAATTGCAGAGCAACTGGATAAACCGGTTGATGACGTCAGCCGTATGCTTCGTCTCAACGAGCGCATTACCTCGGTAGACACCCCGCTGGGCGGTGATTCCGAAAAAGCGTTGCTGGACATCCTGGCCGATGAAAAAGAGAACGGTCCGGAAGACACCACGCAAGATGACGATATGAAACAGAGCATCGTCAAATGGTTGTTCGAACTGAACGCCAAACAGCGTGAAGTGCTGGCGCGCCGTTTCGGTCTGCTGGGATATGAAGCTGCGACACTGGAAGATGTAGGCCGTGAAATCGGTCTTACGCGTGAACGTGTTCGTCAGATTCAGGTTGAAGGCCTGCGCCGTCTGCGCGAAATTCTGCAGATGCAGGGGCTGAATATCGAAGCGCTGTTCCGCGAGTAAGTACCCTTGTCAAAAAAAGGCCAGTCTGTCGACTGGCCTTTTTTTTACCGTTTGTCTTCTGCCAGCAGCGGCGGGATACTCGGCACCATTGGCGCGTCATCAATATCTTTTTGCGTCATGCGAAACGCTTGTGGATAGTGTTCGCGGCTGGTACGGCGTAACGGTTCGGTATCGCGCCAGGTATACAGACAATGCTGACACTGATATACCGTCCAGACTCCTTTTACCGGCGAAGTCGCCATGAGTTCAATATGTGCATCGGCACAGCGTGGACAAATCATCGGTTACTCCTTATTTACGGTTGGCCAGCATGGCGGTCAGCTTTTCAGCCCAGGCTTTAGTTTCCGGTAAATCAACAACCGGCTGGCTATAGTGACCACGGTTATCTGGCGCAACCGGCGTGGTGGCGTCAATGATCAGCTTGTCGGTAATCCCCGCCGGGCTTGAGCCCGGATCCAGTTCCAGGACGGACATATTCGGTAGCTGTACCAGATCGCCAGCCGGATTCACTTTCGACGACAACGCCCACATCACCTGTGGCAGATTGAATGGATCGACATCTTCATCGACCATGATCACCATCTTCACATATCCCAGACCGTGCGGCGTCGTCATCGCTCGCAGGCCCACCGCGCGGGCAAAGCCGCCGTAGCGTTTTTTGGTTGAGATGATGGCCAGCAGGCCGTGGGTGTACATGGCGTTTACCGCCTGCACTTCCGGAAATTCGGCTTTCAGCTGTTGATACAGTGGCACGCAGGTCGCCGGCCCCATCAGGTAGTCGATTTCCGTCCACGGCATACCTAAATAGAGCGATTCAAAAATGGGTTTGCTGCGGTAAGAGACCTTATCGATACGCACCACGGTCATGTTGCGACCACCGGAATAGTGGCCGGTAAATTCGCCGAACGGTCCTTCAATTTCACGTTTACGGCTTTCGATGACCCCTTCAAGAATGACTTCAGATCCCCACGGCACATCAAAACCGGTCAGCGGCGCGGTGGCGATAGGATAGGGGCTTTCACGCAGCGCGCCTGCCATTTCATACTCTGACTGATCGTATTTCAGCGGCGTTGCGCCCATCAGGGTAATGATCGGATCGTTACCCAACGTGATCGCAATCGGCAGATCTTCCCCGCGCTCTTCGGCTTTGTGCAGGTGCAATGCGATATCATGCATCGGCACTGGTTGCAGACCCAGCTTACGCTTGCCTTTAACTTCCATGCGGTAGATGCCGACATTCTGCTTGCCGAAGTTATCGGGATCGAGCGGATCGCGTGATACCACACAGGCTTTATCCAGATAGAATCCGCCGTCGCCGTCGTTCAGACGAAACAGCGGCAGGATATCAAACAGGTTGATCGCGTCGCCGTCGACGGTATTTTCCGCCCAGCCCGGATTCGCCCGTCGTTCCGGCGCTACCGGAAAATTGTCCCAGCGGCGAATAAATTCATCGATCTGTTTTTTAACCGGCGTGTTAGGCGGCAAACCCAGTGAGATGGCATGGTTCTGCCAGGAACCGATGGTATTCATCGCCACGCGGGCGTCGGTAAAACCACGAATATTGTCAAACCAAAGCGCGGGCGCGCCATCGCCGATGCGTCCCGTTGCGTTGGCAGCGGCGGCGAGATCCGGCTCCGCATTCACTTCCTCGCTGATTTTCAGCAGTTGTCCCTGCTGATCCAGCGCATGTAAAAAACTGCGCAAATCATCAAATGCCATTATCCATTCTCCTGTGAAAAATTTGCTGCCTGTCGCAGTCCTTGCCAGCGGCGCGCGCGCGTATGCTCCAGACCAAACTGGTCGAGAACGCGCGCTACGATGTGCTGGATAATATCGTCAACGGTTTGCGGCAGGTTATAGAACGCGGGCATGGGCGGCACTATCGCCACCCCCATACGAGAAAGCGCAAGCATGTTTTCCAGATGAATCGTGCTGAGCGGCATTTCCCGCGGCACAAGCACCAGCTTGCGACCCTCTTTCAACACGACATCGGCAGCGCGTCCCACCAGCCCCTCGGCATAGCCGGCGCGAACCCCCGCCAGTGTTTTCATACTGCAGGGGATAATAATCATGCCGTCGGTACGAAATGAGCCGGAGGAAATGGTCGCCGCCTGATCGGCCGGGCTATGACAATAATCTGCCAGGGCGGCTACCTCAGCGGGCGTGTAGGGCGTCTCCAGTTCAATAGTGGTTTTCGCCCACTTTGACATTACCAGATGCGTTTCAACATCAGGTATCGCCCGCAATGCCTGGAGTAGCTCGACGCCAAGCGGCGCGCCGGTCGCACCGGTCATCCCCACAATCAATCTCATTTCTTACCTCAAATATCGTTCGTATACGAACATTTTGATCAAAATACGCCCACACGGCCTTTGCGACAAGATCGCTCCCGATGCCTGCGCACGTTTAGCTAAAGCATTCGTCATTAAAAAACCGTGCATAAGTCGTTATGATAGAAAAAGTTAATTTATCCGGAGCGCTCATGGAGTTACGAAACACCGCGTTTCATCTGTTACGCCAACTTTTTCAGCAACATACCGCACGCTGGCAGCATGAACTACCGGAGCTCACCAAACCTCAATATGCGGTGATGCGCGTTATTGCTGAACATCCGGGTATTGAACAGGTCGATCTGACCGAAGCGGCGGTTAGCACTAAAGCGACGCTGGCGGAGATGTTAAGCCGGATGGAAAATCGTGGGCTGGTAAAGCGAGAAAACGATCCGCTGGATAAACGTCGGCGTTTTGTCTATCTCACCGTTCAGGGCCAAACGTTGCTCGCCGCCGCGATACCACTGGGGGATCGCGTTGACGATGAATTTTTGGGGCGACTGAGCGCTGAAGAACGCGAACAGTTTACGCAACTGGTACGCAAGATGATGACGTAAGCGGCTTGCGCCGCTTCGCTATTTTTTGGCCATCAGCAGTGAGATATCCACTTTGGCCAGCGCCCGAATTGCGCTTTCCGGCAGGCCGTCATCGGTGACGATTTGGTTGAATTCCGCCAGCGGTAACGCCAGCCACGTCGCGACCTGGCCGTATTTGGTCGCGTCGCACACCAGAATTTTTTGGCGGCTGGCGCTGGCGACGGCCCGTTTCACCGTGACTTTATCTTCTGCCGGCGTTGAAATACCGCGCACGCTCCAGGAAGAGGCGGAAATAAAGGCCTGGTCAATCATCAACCCGCGCAAAAGCGTCGCCGCGGCTTCACCGACGCACGATCGGTTTTCCCGGCATACCGCCCCGCCAGTGTGAATAATTGTGCAATCGCTATTGTCCATCAGGTAATCGGCGATAACGAAATCATTGGTCACCACCGTAAGTTTATTCATCGTAACCAGCTGCCTGGCAATCGCCAGCGTGGTAGTACCTGCATCAAGGTAGATACAGCTTTCTGGCTGTACCAGGCTGGCGGCCAGTTTGCCAATCGCCGCTTTCTGCGGCGTCGCCAGTTCGGTTTTGATCTGATGCGAGGGCTCGTGCGCCACGCGAGTCGATGATTGCACGCCGCCAGAGACCTGGATTACCGCGCCTTGCTGCTCCAGTTTTTGTAAATCACGGCGGATAGTCATGTGGGATACATGCATGCGCTCGGTCAGTTCAGCGATACTGACAATGCCTTTCTCCGCCACCATATCAAGAATGATTTGTCGACGCTCAGTAGGTATCAACGTCTGCTCCTTTCTTTAGTCCTGTCGCGATTTTACGCGATTTCTCGTCACAGCGTGTGAAGTTCTATGAGGATTGCCTTCACAAAAAATAACACATTTTGTTATTTTTTGTGAAACAACTCACCGCAATTGTTTACAAAAACGCCTATATTCACATAACAAAACATAATATCACGTAAATTAACATGGAGTGATAATGACAACAGGAACTGATTTTCATGTCGGCATTGTGGGGCTTGGCTCAATGGGAATGGGCGCTGCGCGTTCATGCCTGCGCGCCGGGCTTTCCACATGGGGGGCCGATCTTAACCCGCAAGCGTGCGCGAATCTTCTCGCTGAAGGGGCTTGTGGGGCTGCCGCCAGCGCCAGGGAGTTCGCCGGCGTCGTGGATGCGTTAGTCATTCTGGTCGTCAATGCCGCCCAGGTCAGACAGGTGTTATTCGGTGAGGATGGCGTCGCCCATCTGATGAAACCCGGAAGCGCGGTGATGGTTTCGTCCACGATCTCAAGCGCCGACGCGCAAGAGATCGCCGCGGCGTTGACGGCATTGAATCTTAACATGCTGGATGCGCCGGTTTCCGGCGGCGCGGTAAAAGCGGCGCAGGGCGAAATGACGGTGATGGCCTCCGGGAGCGAGGCGGCGTTTACCCGCCTGAAGCCTGTGCTGGACGCCGTTGCCAGCAACGTTTATCGCATCAGCGATACGCCGGGCGCAGGCTCAACCGTCAAAATCATTCATCAACTGCTGGCTGGCGTGCATATTGCGGCGGCGGCCGAAGCGATGGCGCTGGCCGCGCGGGCCGGTATTCCTCTGGACGTGATGTATGACGTCGTGACCCATGCCGCCGGAAACTCCTGGATGTTTGAAAACCGTATGCAGCATGTCGTTGACGGCGACTATACCCCGCGTTCGGCCGTCGACATTTTTGTCAAAGATTTGGGGCTGGTTGCCGACACGGCGAAAGCGCTGCGCTTCCCCTTACCGCTGGCCTCTACGGCGTTAAATATGTTCACCAGCGCCAGTAACGCCGGTTATGGCAAAGAGGATGACAGCGCTGTGATCAAAATTTTCTCGGGGATTACTCTGCCTGGCGTCACGCCTGAGGAGCCGTCATGTTAAAAATTGGCGTCATTGCCGATGATTTTACCGGCGCGACTGACATCGCCAGTTTTCTGGTCGAAAACGGGATGCCGACAGTGCAGATCAATGATGTCCCAACCGGGACGCAACCGGAAGGATGCGACGCGGTGGTTATCAGCCTGAAAACCCGCTCATGCCCGGCGCAAGAGGCGATAAAACAATCGCTGGCGGCGCTGGTATGGCTGAAAAAACAGGGCTGCCAGCAAGTCTATTTCAAATATTGCTCGACTTTCGATAGTACCGCCGAAGGCAATATCGGCCCGGTCACCGATGCGCTGATGGTGGCGCTGGATACCTCATTTACCGTGATTTCTCCCGCGCTGCCGGTTAACGGACGCACGGTTTATCAGGGCTATCTGTTTGTCATGAACCACTTGCTGGCGGAGTCCGGTATGCGCCACCACCCTATCAATCCGATGACCGACAGCTACCTGCCGCGTCTGATGGAAGCGCAGGCGCAAGGGCGCTGCGGCGTTATTCCGGCTCAGACGCTTGATGAAGGCGTTGCCGCGACCCGTGCGGCGCTGTCGCGTTTACAGCAGGAAGGATATCGCTACGCGGTACTTGACGCGCTCAATGAGCGGCACCTGGAAATCCAGGGCGAGGTTTTGCGTGATGCCCCGCTGGTGACTGGCGGTTCCGGGTTGGCAATGGGGCTGGCGCGTCAGTGGGCGAAGCACGGCGTTTCTCAGGCCCGTTCCGCAGGCTATCCGCTGAGCGGTCGCGCGGTGGTGCTTTCCGGTTCCTGTTCGCAAATGACGAATCAGCAGGTGGCTTTCTATCGACAACATGCTCCCACACGCGACGTTGACGTGGCGCGCTGCCTGTCATCCGAGACGCGCGAGGCCTACGCTGAAGCGCTGGCGCAGTGGGTGCTCAGTCAGGACAGCGAACTGGCGCCAATGATTAGCGCCACCGCCTCCACGCAGGCGCTGGCCGCCATCCAGCAGCAATATGGCGCTACCGAAGCCAGCCATGCGGTAGAGGCGCTCTTTTCCCTGCTGGCCGCTCGCTTAGCGGAAGGCGGTATCACCCGGTTTATCGTGGCGGGCGGCGAAACCTCGGGCGTGGTGACGCAAAGCCTCGGTATTACCGGTTTTCACATCGGACCGTGCATTTCACCCGGCGTTCCGTGGGTCAACGCGCTCCATGCGCCGGTCTCGCTGGCGCTAAAGTCAGGTAATTTTGGCGATGAATCCTTTTTCATCCGCGCTCAAAGGGAGTTTCAGGTATGACGATACTGGCAAAAGAAGAGCACGCTTTGCGAGAAGAGATGGTCAGGATAGCCGCCTCGTTTTTCCAGCGCGGCTATGCCACCGGCTCGGCAGGCAACCTCTCGCTGTTACTGCCGGACGGCAATATTCTGGCGACGCCCACCGGTTCGTGTCTGGGTAATCTCGACCCGCAGCGGCTATCCAAAGTGGACCCGCAAGGCGAATGGCTCAGCGGCGATAAACCGTCTAAAGAGGTGCGTTTTCATCTGGCGTTGTATCGCAATAACCCTTGCTGCAAGGCCGTAGTTCATCTGCACAGCACCTGGTCAACGGCGCTTTCCTGTCTCGAAGGACTGGACCCGAAAAATGTGATTCGCCCGTTTACCCCCTATGTGGTGATGCGGATGGGCGACATTCCGCTGGTTCCCTACTATCGCCCGGGGGATGACCGAATTGCCCGCGATTTGGCTGCGCTGGCGGCTCGGCATCAGGCCTTTTTACTGGCTAATCATGGGCCGGTCGTGTGCGGGGAGAATTTGCAGGAAGCCGCTAATAATACCGAGGAGCTGGAAGAGACGGCAAAGCTGATTTTTATCCTTGGCGAACGCCCGATTCGTTATTTAACCACCGAAGAAATTGCGCAGTTAAGGAGATAACCCGATGCCGCGTTTTGCCGCCAATTTGTCGATGATGTTTACCGAAGCGCCGTTTATCGAGCGTTTTGCCGCCGCTGCCGAAGCCGGTTTTCAGGCCGTTGAGTTTCTGTTCCCCTACGGCTTTGCCGCCAGCGAGATTAAAGCCCAGCTATCGCGTCATGATCTGACGCTGGCGCTGTTTAATACTTCGGCGGGCGATACCGCGGCGGGCGAGTGGGGACGTGCCGCGCTACCGGGGCGCGAACACGACGCGCGCGCCGATATCGATCTGGCTCTGGAATACGCTCTGGCGCTGGAATGCGAGCAGGTTCACATCATGGCGGGCGTAGTGCCGGATGGCGCTGATGGCGCACGTTATCGCGCCACGTTTATCGATAATTTGCGTTATGCCGCCGACCGGTTTGCCGCCCACGATAAACGTATTTTGATCGAAGCGCTGAGTCCCGGCGTTAAACCCGGCTACCTCTTTTCCAGCCAATATCAGGCGCTGGGCATCGCAGAAGAGGTTGACCGTCCGAATGTGTTCATCCAGCTCGACACTTTCCATGCGCAAAAAGTGGATGGCAATTTGAGTCACCTGATTCGCGAGTACGCGGGCCGCTATGCCCATGTACAAATCGCTTCGCTACCGGACAGACATGAACCGGATGATGGCGAGATCAACTACCCGTGGCTGTTCCGGCTGTTCGATGACGTAGGTTATCGCGGCTGGATAGGCTGCGAATACCAACCACGGAATACCACTCAGGACGGGCTTGGCTGGTTTAACGCCTGGCGCTAACCCTGAACTACCCTACACAACAATAAAGAGGACATCCGGATGCAGATTATCATTACCGGCGGGGGCGGCTTTTTAGGCCAGAAACTCGCAAGCGCCTTATTAAACTCATCGCTGGCGTTTAACGAACTGCTTCTTGTTGATTTAAAAATGCCTGCGCGGTTATCAGACTCCCCACGTTTACGCTGTCTGGAGGCTGACTTAACCCAGCCGGGCGTGCTGGAGAATGTGATTACCGCTAATACCTCTGTTGTTTATCATCTCGCTGCGATTGTCAGCAGCCATGCGGAAGACGATTTCGATCTGGGATGGAAAGTTAACCTGGATCTTACCCGCCAGTTACTTGAGGCGTGTCGTCGGCAACCGCAGAAAATTCGTTTTGTCTTCTCCAGCTCGCTTGCCGTTTATGGCGGTACGCTGCCGGAATGCGTCACCGATACCACCGCGCTCACGCCGCGCTCGTCTTATGGCGCGCAGAAGGCCGCCTGTGAACTGTTGGTCAACGACTATACCCGCAAAGGCTATGTGGATGGGCTGGCGCTGCGTTTGCCGACGATCTGTGTTCGCCCGGGTAAACCAAACCGCGCCGCCTCTTCTTTTGTCAGCGCGATTATTCGTGAACCGTTGCAGGGCGAGACGACCGTCTGCCCGGTATCGGAAAGTTTGCGGCTGTGGATTTCCAGCCCGGCGACGGTGATCCATAACCTGTCGCTGGCCGCAACGTTACCCGCGCCTGGCGAGGCGAGCAGCATCAACTTACCCGGGATCAGCGTAACCGTGGGCGAGATGCTGGAAACGTTGCGTCAGGCGGGCGGTCAGGCGGCGAGCGATCGGGTTACGCATCAGCGCGACGAAGGCGTCGAGAAAATTGTCGCCTCCTGGCCGGGACGTATCGATAACCAGCATGCGCTGGCGTTAGGTTTTGTCGCCGATAAACGCTTCGATGACATTATCGAACGCTTTCGACAAGATGATATGGAGGGGAGGTCATGACAAGTTTACCGACCCCAATTATCGGCCTGATCGTTGCCGTTTTCGTTCTGGTATGGCTGGTGTTACGCACTCGTGTTCATGCGCTGATCGCGATGCTGGCGGCGGCCTGTATCGCCGGTCTGTTGGGGGGAATGGGCATTGATAAAACGCTCTCTGTCATCACCAGCGGATTCGGTACGACGCTGGGCAGCATTGGCCTGGTGATTGGTCTCGGCGTAATGATGGGGCGCTTGCTGGAGGTTTCCGGCGCGGCGGAGCGTATCGCCTGGAGCTTTATCAAATGGCTGGGGAAACGTCGTGAAGAGTGGGCGCTGGCGATCACGGGTTATATTGTCAGCATTCCCATTTTCGTCGATTCCGCTTTTGTCATTCTTTATCCGGTGGCGAAAGCGCTGGCGAAAAGCGGTAAACGTTCGCTACTGACGCTGGGCGTCGCGCTGGCGGGCGGGCTGGTGGTCACTCACCATACGGTACCTCCGACGCCCGGTCCGCTGGGGGTAGCCGGGATTTTTAACGTCGACATCGGCGCAATGTTATTGACCGGGATGGCGCTGGCGGTGCCCTGTGTGATCGGCATTGTGTTCTATGCGCAGTGGCTGGATAAACGCTACCCTGATTTCGTGCCGCGCACGCTGAACGCCGATGAAGTCAATGCCGCGCTGGAGCAGTACAATAAAGAGAAAGAGCAAAAGGATCTGCCGAGCCTGACGCTCTCTCTGCTGCCTATTGTGGTGCCGATCGTGCTGATCTTCCTGAAGGCTATCTGTTCCACCCTCGCCACCATAGAAGGATGGTCCGGCCTGGCGACGCATCCGGTGGTACAGGCAATCAACTTTGTGGGAAGTCCAGTGATCGCGTTGGCCATCAGCGTTCTGCTGGCGGTGTATACGCTGGTGCCGCGCATGGATAAACATACCACCGCAGAGCGTCTGGAAGAGGGCTTGCAAAGCGCCGGGATTATCTTACTGGTCACGGGCGCTGGCGGCGCGTTGGGCGCGATCCTGCGCGACAGCGGCGCGGGGCAACAGCTGGCGGAGCAGGTTGCCAACCTGCCGATCTCGCCGATCCTGATCCCGTTTATCGTGGCGACGTTGGTACGCCTGATTCAGGGATCGGGGACGGTGGCGATGATCACTGCCGCCTCGATTTCCGCGCCGATCCTGGCGCAGATCCCCGGCATCAATATGTTGCTTGCCGCTCAGGCCGCAACGATGGGGTCGCTGTTCTTCGGCTACTTCAACGATAGCCTGTTCTGGGTGGTTAACCGCATGATGGGCGTCTCTGATGTCAAACAGCAGATGGTGGTTTGGTCTGTACCGACGACCATTGCCTGGGCGATTGGCGGCACCGGCGTGGCGCTGATTAACCTGCTGTTCGGTTCCGGCGGCAGTTGGCTCGATCCGTTACTGCCGATTGTCGTTCTGGCGGCAATTATGCTGTGGGTGCGTTGGCAGGCGCAGGGGATCAAAGACAAGCTGGTAGTTAAGGATTAAGACGGTATTATCCGTCCGGGAGCGCAATGCTCCCGGGCTGGCTACAATGATGGGGCGTGCTCCCCGCAATCCCATTGCGAACGTAAAAAATCAATAAATGCGCGTACTTTTGTCGATACATGGCGGGCGTCGGGGTAAACGGCATAAATGCCCTGACGGGGAAAATGATAGTCGGGTAACACGTGAATTAACGTTCCATCCTCCAGTGCGGTGTTGACTAACCATTGCGGCAGTAATGCGACGCCGCTTCCCGCGAGAGCGAAGGCCATCAGCGAGCGCGCGCTGTCGACAGAAATTTTGCCGGCTTTGCTTATCTCCAGGCGTGAGTGTTGGCCATGATTATTCGTTACTGTCCACCGTAGCGGCGTAGGTAATCGCTCATGAATAATCCATTCCGCATGGGCCAACGACTCCAGTGACGACACGGGGTGGCGGGCGAGCCACTGCGGCGCGGCGACCGACAGAATGGTAAAGCGGGATATCAGCGCGGCGCGATAGCGGGAGTCCGCCAGCGAGCCAAGCCGAATCGCCACATCAAAGCGCTCGGCAATTAAATCGGCATGATGTGATGAGGACATATGTCGAATACGGAGATCGGGATGGCGCTGACTAAACTGCGCCAGTACCGGAATGACCACCTGTTCGCCAAACTCGGGCGTAGTGGTAATACGTAACTCGCCGCCCAGCCCACTATGGCTGGCACGCACTTCATCCTGCAAATTTTTCGCGGCATTGAGTAAATTCACGCCTTTTTGGTAAAAGAGGACGCCGGCGTCTGTGAGCGTCAGTCGTCGGGTGGAACGTAGCAGTAACGTTACGCCAAGCTCTTTTTCAAGCTGCCGAATATTAAAACTCACTACCGCTTTTGTTTGGCCCGATGCGGCGGCAGCGGCCGTGAAGCTGCCGCTATCTACCACGGCGATAAACAGCGACATACGCTGCAAATTGAGCATGG
This sequence comes from Salmonella sp. 741265073_HBA, assembly GCF_046569105.1. Lineage (NCBI taxonomy): Bacteria > Pseudomonadati > Pseudomonadota > Gammaproteobacteria > Enterobacterales > Enterobacteriaceae > Salmonella > Salmonella sp. 741265073_HBA. The sequence continues at coordinate 29,489 of NZ_JBKFRY010000011.1, forward strand.
CGAGCTCCTTTACTGTCAAAATTATTTTGACAGTATATCGTTGAAGCGCGGACTTATCTGGCTTTCTCCGGACGGCTACATTAGCGCCTCTGACGGAGGATGCATAATGACGTATCGCAGTAAAGTGGCAGTGGTTTACCTGCTCGGCTTCTTTCTTGATCTGATTAATCTGTTTATTGCCAGCGTGGCTTTTCCTGCGATGTCCGTGGATCTGCATACGTCCATATCGGCGCTGGCATGGGTGAGTAACGGTTATATCGCAGGATTAACGCTGATCGTTCCGTTTAGCGCGTTTCTTTCGCGTTATCTCGGCGCACGACGGCTGATCATATTTTCGCTCATTCTGTTTAGCGTTGCCGCCGCTGCCGCAGGTTTTGCCGATTCATTACACAGCCTTGTTTTCTGGCGTATTGTGCAGGGGGCGGGCGGTGGCTTATTGATCCCGGTTGGTCAGGCGTTAACCTGGCAACAGTTTAAACCGCATGAACGCGCTGGCGTGTCATCGGTTGTCATGATGGTGGCGCTACTGGCGCCGGCATGTTCGCCTGCGATTGGCGGGCTGCTGGTGGAAACGTGCGGCTGGCGCTGGATATTCTTTGCCACGCTGCCGGTGGCCGTTCTCACTTTATTGCTCGCTTATCGTTGGCTGAACGCCGCGTCGACGACAATGGCGTCAGCAAGATTGCTCCATCTGCCGTTGTTGACGGACAGGCTGCTGCGTTTTGCCATGATCGTCTATCTGTGCGTACCGGGTATGTTCATTGGTATCAGCGTGGTCGGGATGTTTTATCTACAGAACGTCGCGCAGCTATCGCCTGCGGCGGCGGGGTCGCTGATGCTTCCCTGGTCGATCGCTTCATTTGTCGCCATTATGCTTACCGGACGTTACTTCAATCGGCTTGGGCCGCGTCCGCTGATTATCGTCGGCTGTCTTCTTCAGGCCGCAGGGATACTGCTTTTAACTAACGTTACGCCTGCGACATCGCACCGTGTACTGATGATGATATTCGCCTTAATGGGCGCTGGCGGCAGTTTGTGCAGCAGTACCGCGCAGAGTGGCGCTTTCCTGACTATTGCTCGCCGGGACATGCCTGACGCCAGCGCGCTATGGAATCTTAATCGTCAGCTCAGCTTTTTCCTTGGCGCGACGCTGTTGACGCTGCTGTTAAACGCGCTCCAGCACGTTATGTCGCTTGAGGCTGCTTATCGCTGGACCTTTATTGCCGCCGCCGGTATCACCCTGCTGCCCCTTATTTACGCTGTCTGTCTAAACAATAGACAGGCGCTTCTGTGCCTGAAAAAGGAAAGATCATGAATCCATATAAAGATGAAATTATTCACGCCCATGCGGCGATTGAGAACTGGCTTAGTAAGGGGATAGGTAGCCTGGAGGCGTTGATAGCGCGTTTCGCTGCTGATTTTACGATGATAACGCCAGGCGGTGTTTGTCTGGATTATCCGGCGCTGGACGCTTTTTTCCAGGCGCAGCGCGCGTGTCGCCCGGGGCTGGTTATCGTGGTTGAGCACATTGACCTTGTGGCGGAGTGGCCGGAAGGCGCCGCGCTGCGTTATCGTGAGCGCCAGCAACTGCCGGGCCAGGCCGAGACGGTACGCTGGTCGACGGTTATTTTAAAAAGGGAAAGAGGACGGATAGTCTGGCGTCATTTACACGAAACGACAGTCACAGCCTGAAAAGCCTGTTCCGGCGCGCAGACCCGATAGCGCCGCGCTATCGGGCCTGACACGTTTACACCAGACTTTTCAGCCGATAGATCCACTCCAGCGCCTGGCGTGGCGTCAGGGAGTCCGGATCGAGATTCTCCAGCGCTTCAACGGCGGGCGATGTCTCCTCCGGGGCGGCAAGCAACGACATTTGCGTGCCGTCCACCTGCGTTGCCGCCGCATTGGGCGAGATGCTTTCCAGCTCGCGGAGTTTTTGGCGCGCGCGTTTGATGACTTCTTTAGGGACGCCCGCAAGCGCCGCGACCGCCAGGCCATAGCTCTTACTTGCCGCGCCGTCCTGCACGCTGTGCATAAACGCGATAGTATCGCCGTGTTCCAGCGCATCCAGGTGGACGTTCGCCACGCCTTCCATTTTCTCCGGTAATTGGGTCAGCTCGAAGTAGTGGGTAGCGAACAGCGTTAACGCTTTAATCTTATTCGCGAGATTCTCCGCGCAGGCCCAGGCCAACGACAGCCCGTCATACGTGGAGGTACCGCGCCCGATTTCATCCATCAATACCAGACTGTTTTCCGTGGCATTATGCAGAATGTTCGCGGTTTCGGTCATCTCCACCATAAAGGTCGAACGCCCGGAAGCCAGGTCGTCCGCTGCGCCGACGCGGGTAAAAATACGGTCGATGGGGCCGATTTCCACGTTTTGCGCCGGAACGTAACTGCCGATATAGGCCAGCAGGGCGATCAATGCCGTTTGCCGCATATAGGTACTTTTACCGCCCATATTGGGGCCAGTAATGATCAACATCCGGCGCTGCGGCGACAGATTGAGCGGGTTAGCGATAAACGGCTCATTCAGTACCTGTTCAACCACCGGGTGGCGACCTTCGATGATACGAATACCGGGTTTATCGGTAAATGTCGGGCAGGTGTAATTCAGCGTCCAGGCGCGTTCGGCCAGGTTAACCAGCACATCCAGCTCCGCCAGCGCGTTGGCGCTCTGCTGTAAATCGGCCAGATGCGGCAACAGCAGATCAAACAATTCGTCATATAGCTGTTTTTCCAGCGCCAGCGCTTTGCCTTTCGAGGTCAGAACTTTATCTTCGTACTCTTTTAGCTCAGGAATAATGTAGCGTTCGGCATTTTTCAGCGTCTGGCGACGCACATAATTGATGGGCGCCAGATGGCTTTGACCACGGCTAATCTGAATGTAATAACCATGTACCGCGTTATAGCCGACTTTCAGCGTATCCAGCCCGGTACGCTCGCGTTCGCGAATTTCCAGACGATCGAGATAATCGGTGGCGCCATCCGCCAGCGCGCGCCATTCGTCCAGCTCTTCATGGTAGCCGGGCGCAATAACGCCGCCGTCGCGGACCAGTACCGGCGGCGCGTCAATAATGGCGCGTTCCAGGAGGTCGCGCAGCTCGGCGAAATCGCCCATTTTTTTACGCAACGCCTGTACCGGCGCGCTGTCAACGGTTTCAAGCTGAGCGTGCAATTCCGGCAGTTGCTGAAAGGCGTGACGCATTCGGGCGAGATCGCGCGGACGCGCGGTGCGCAGCGCCAGACGCGCAAGGATACGCTCCAAATCGCCGACCTGACGCAGCACCGGTTGCAGTTCGCTGACGGTGTCCTGCAAGGCGCCGATGGTCTGCTGGCGTTCACGTAATATGTCGGTATTTCGTACCGGCATATGCAGCCAGCGTTTAAGCATTCGGCTACCCATTGGCGTCACGGTACAGTCAAGCACCGCGGCGAGGGTATTTTCGACACCACCGGCCAGGTTTTGGGTAATTTCCAGATTGCGGCGGGTCGCGGCATCCATAATGATGCTGTCCTGCTGGCGTTCCATCGTAATGGAACGAATATGCGGCAGGGAGGTGCGCTGGGTATCTTTTGCGTACTGTAACAGGCAGCCTGCCGCACATAATCCACGCGAGGCATTTTCGACGCCGAAACCGACCAGATCCCGCGTACCGAATTGCAGATTTAACTGCTGGCGGGCGGTATCAATCTCAAACTCCCACAACGGGCGACGGCGCAGACCCCGGCGTCCCTCTATTAACGCCATTTCAGCAAAATCTTCGGCATACAACAGTTCGGCGGGATTGGTGCGCTGCAGCTCTGCGGCCATCGTTTCACGGTCGGCGGGTTCGCTCAGACGAAAGCGCCCGGAGCTGATATCCAGCGTGGCGTAACCGTAGCCTTTACCATCCTGCCAGATAGCCGCCAGCAGGTTATCCTGACGCTCCTGTAACAGGGCTTCATCGCTGATGGTGCCAGGCGTAACGATACGCACGACCTTACGTTCAACGGGACCTTTGCTGGTGGCCGGATCGCCAATCTGTTCGCAAATAGCGACGGATTCGCCCTGATTGACCAGTTTCGCGAGGTAGTTTTCTACGGCGTGGTGCGGGATTCCCGCCATAGGGATAGGTTCGCCAGCCGATGCGCCGCGTTTGGTCAGCGAAATATCGAGCAGCTGCGACGCACGCTTTGCGTCGTCATAAAACAGCTCGTAAAAGTCTCCCATACGATAAAAGAGCAGGATCTCCGGATGCTGGGCTTTCAGCTTGAGATACTGCTGCATCATCGGGGTGTGGTTGGAGAAGTCCTTATCAAATGACTCATTCATATTGATTTTACTCGTTTTTTATTCTTTCAAGTGCTCATGTGGCCCCGGGGAAAACCCTTATAAACTCACATAAACCCATAAATTTGTAGCTCACCTGTAGCCTAAAATGTGACAGGTTACATTCTCATCATTCCTGGACTACAACAGGGGTGATACTTTGAAAACAACTCTCAGCCAGCCTTTCATTATCAACAAGTTAAGTATCAATGTTAAGTCTGCGCTCAGTCGCTCTGGAAAAATCGTTTTCGAAGCTAACCCAGCTCAAAAACTCTACATTGTTTTCGATGACCACAGAGAAGCTCCTGCTGGTTTCGGGGTAAAAGCCAGTTTGACGAAAAAGACCTACGTAATCCAGCGAAGAGTAGCCTCGTCAGATCGTAATGTCAGTGAGGGTAGGAAGCCAAGTTCTGTCTTGAAAGTAAAAGTTGGAAATGTGTTCGATTTTCCAAATATTGACGAAACAAGGCAAGCTGCCAGGCAATTAGTTCAGACCATGCTCGCAACAAAGAGAAATCCCAACAAAATTAAGAGGGGAGCGGATGCTTCCGAACTCAAAATGAGACTGTAATTAAAATTGTGTAATTACCTGATTTTGATATGTTCGATTCAACATCAAAAGCTGGTTGCTTTATGGACGAAAAACACCTGGCATTCACAGAGCATTAACTTCATCCCGACGGCCACAGCTATCAAGATTGTGTTGCATGAAGGTAAGCCGATCCATTTCGCCACCACGGTTATTGCGCTTTCTTCCGATAGGTATCTTGAGCTGTGCGATCTTTACTCTTCTCAGGCGATCGAGTAACTACCTGCGTCGGATTACGGCTTCGTTTTTTGATCTGCGATCTTAATGATGATATGGGCAGAAAAACGCGAAATTTAGACGCTATTACGAATGGGCAATGGTACTTATTGAAGGCTATATCATTGCCCATAATGCAGGGAGGGTTAATATTATATAATTCTATTTCCAGATTACTTTATTTTAAAAAAAGACAGATTGCCTGAATAGAAAGAACCGGTGTCAATGTAGATTTGATTGGCGAATGTTGTTGTGTAGTCAACAATCATATGGCCGAAGATGAAAGTATCCGCACCGCGTATTGGATGGATATTCCCCTGTAACGAACCAAGCAGACGATCGCGTGACCATAGAACGCTATCAATATCAACTTGCTTCTCATAATCGTAGCTGTCATCTGGATAATCGGCATGGGCAATCACGTACTTCTTTGAGGACGTTTCAACCTGTATGATGTGAGGACGCTGCTTAAAAGTTAGTAATAGTTCAGTGGCTTCTTGCCTGTCTTTTTCGGTGACCGAGTCGTACCAGTAACCACCGTTTACATACCAGAAATTGCCATCCTGTGTTTCAAAAGCGTCAAGTGCCATAGCTTCATGATTACCCACTACAGAAATAAACCATGAGGTATTTAACAGTCTCAGTGTTTCAAGGTTTTCTTTTCCTCGATCAATGTTATCTCCAGTGGAGATCAAGAGATCGGTATCAGGAGAGAAATTTAATTGAGCCAGTCTGGTTAACAATAAGGAGTAACATCCATGAATATCACCAACGACCCAAATGTGGCGATAGAGATCGCTGTTGATGTCAGCATAACGAATTAATTCCATGATGTTCCTATAGCACAATTTTGGAGGCTGGTATTATAACAAAGAAGTATGGTGATATTAATTTTTATTCTTTAAAATACACAGTTATTAAAATAACCTACAAGCTAGAAATCAACAGAGAATATATATTTTATGAATCGGTTAATTAAAGTAAACGATGTGCTTGAAAGATGCACGATTTCTCGCGCAACACTTTCCTGATTAATTGCAAAGGCATACTTTCCCGCTCAGCGGCACGACGGATACGCAGGCACTGCCGGGGCTGATTAGCCAGACTCACTGTAAAATCAGGGAAGCCTCGGCTGACGGCGCTTATGACACGCGCTATTGCCATGATGTGTTGTTGAGGAAAAAAATCAGGCCACTAATCCCGCCACGAAGCGGTGCGCGATACTGGCCGGACAAGTAGTACCATGAGCGTAACCACGCGGTGGCGAATCAACATCGGAGCGGCAGCAATGAGGTCTGGAAAAGAAAGTGGGCTATCACCGTCGTTCAGTAGTGGAAACAGCGATGTTTCGTATTAAAACCTTGCTGGGCGGCTATCTGAGTCTGCGGAACTATGACGCGCAGGTGGGTGAAGCGATGGCGATGCTCAAGGCGCTGAACTGGATGACGTTGTTGGCAATGCCGACCAGCGTCAGGCTCGTATAACGAGTGCTCCGGTGGGAGTCCTGTATCCTTATCGTTGGCCGATTCTGAATTATTCAACAAAGCCTCATGTTGTCATAACCTACCAGATGCAGATAAAGTAGCATAAAGCGTTTTAAACGACAGCAACAAGGAAAGGGGTTGATCGTTTAATGATACTGCGCCAAATAACAAAATTCATAGTAATTAACTCCTGATTAATTCGACATATTTTTCACTAATCATAAAGCCATTTCCCAGCTTTCGCTGACTCAGAAAACATTCTGATTGTTAAAGGTGTACGAGTTCGTTCTACATCTTCCCGTTTTAATTTAAACCATCGTGTAAGCAGTGGAGTATTCTCCCAGGGAAAATAACACGACCATTTAACTTGTGATAAATCTACATTAAATTTTTTTTCAAATTTATCCAAAGCTTCATGCAGGTCATCGCCTGGAGCTTCAAATAAATCAGAATCAAGTTCTAAAGGGATTTCTTTCCAATTGCTGTCTAAATATCCGGGAATCTCTTCACGGAAGAGTGCTAACACCTCTTGCTGAATTGTGTCCATCAAAAGGATGTCCATTGTATACGATCTTTAGGGCGTGCTATTAGGTTGTATTTTGCCTGAGTTCTCCTTGATACCTGGTAAATTGAATTCACAAGACCAACCCAACCTAACCATGGAACATATCGTGCTATGACTGCGGCAAGATTATTTGTTTTTCGCATTCTTATACCAACGGGTGTAGGAACTCTAATACCAAAAGGAGTTCGTGCATTTCGTAAAAGCATTCTCCCATACCTGGAGATAACACTTGTCCCTTTAATTGCCTCTCCCGGTTTCGTTCTGGTTTTTAACCACGGTTGCCCGGCGAGGATAGCAGCACCTGACTCAATGCCAATCCCAAGTTCATCACAAAATTGCTCAAGGAAAATTACATCAAATAGCTCACCTGCTGACAGGTTCAATTGTCCGTGGTAGAAGTAGGTTCCGTTTAGTTCTTCTGTCGTATCCATTCAATCACCTTATAGACTGTTTGCCATTCATTCCAGGCATCGGGACGTTTCTGCCGCTATACTAGCCTGGTAGTCAATACGTTGTCATGGGTAAAAAGAACGTTATCCGCGAAAAGTGGATGGGGTATCGTAAGAATGCCAACATGTGGGGCAAGAGGGGGATGTTAGTTTACCGCGATATACGAGACGATAGTTTGTCAGTATAAGTTTCGGCTATTTTCCCGAGTCTGGGAGGCAGTTCTTTATCGCAAATAAAAAAAGCAGCAGCGAGGTGCTGCTGTATCAAAAAGCAGATTGATAAATGCAACGTAAGAGACAAATGGCCAACCGTAAAAGTGACCATAGCTATAATAATTATATTGATATTAAGTGGCAATGCAAAATATGGTCTTAATTATATCATGATGAGTTCAGCCAACTATGATATGGCCTTATAAGGCTTGCAGTCTTTCATGGGCAGCAAGTAACGTCTGATATATGCTTAAATTCTTACTTCCGGGTTCAAGCAAAACTTTTTTAAATTCGGTCATGAGTTGCTCTTCATCTTCTTTCGAACGCATGTATTGTGGATGTTCCTGGAAGAAGGTGAGCGCCTGTTCTTTGGTTTGTTTATATTTTTCGCAAAAAATGCTTGAGCTGATTGCGCTATTTTTTGATGCGGAATTATCAGCGTTCTGGTTTGATAATGATTTATTCTTCGCAAGGTCTGACGGCACATACGGAAGAGACTGACACTCATCAATACTATTTGCGTTGGCCAGTTGCTCTTTCTGAGCGCCAGGTTGCTGTACCGGTTTGCTCACGGAGGAAGGGAGGGGCACCTGGGCACAGCCGATCAGTAAAAAGGCAGGAAGACAGCTATAAAATTTTTTCATATTAACTCCAACTACAGAAGAATGAGGTGCCATGTTTTTACACAACCGTCAGAGCGTTATCTGACAATAGTTATAAGGATGCGAATGCGTTTCAGGAATGCTAGCAAAAAAAACTCCTGATATAAATAATTAATTTTCCATCCCGATGACAATATTTGAATTTTTGCTGCTGCAGAATAATAAGCCAGAATTTATACACTATGAGCTGATTTTCTATTTTAAATTATCAAACGCTGTGCAAGTGGGCCAATTTAATTAGCGGGTGGCATCAGTTTCATAATGATTGCATCAGGATTTTGCCACCCGCTCCCGGTATTGTTTACATATTAAAATGATTTTTAACTGGTGCTGACAACTATGCTAAATACGCAGGAAGTACTTAAAGAAGGAGAGAAGCGGAAAATCCGCAGCCCGGAAGCATGGTTTATACAGACGTGTTCCGCGCAAAAGCTGCATATGTCATTTTCTGAAGGCCGACACAATGAAAACTGCCTGATTCAGGAAGGCGCGCTGCTTTTTTGCGAGCAGGCTGTTGTCGCACCAGTATCAGGAGACGTGGTTTTTCGACCGTTAAAAATTGAAGTACTCAGCAAATTACTGGCATTTATCGATGGCGCAGGATTAGTGGACACGACATATGCTGAATCCGATAAATGGGTTTTGCTGAGTCCTGAGTTTCGCGCTATTTGGCAAGATCGTAAACGCTGCGAGTACTGGTTTTTGCAGCAAATTATTACGCCTTCTCCGGCCTTCAATAAGGTACTGGCGCTGTTACGAAAAAGCGAGAGTTACTGGTTGGTTGGCTATTTACTCGCTCAGTCAACCAGCGGCAACACGATGAGAATGCTGGGAGAAGACTATGGCGTTTCTTATACCCATTTTCGTCGTTTGTGCAGCAGAGCGTTGGGCGGAAAAGCGAAGAGTGAATTACGAAACTGGCGTATGGCGCAATCGCTGCTGAATAGTGTAGAAGGCCACGAGAACATCACCCAATTAGCCGTTAATCATGGTTACTCATCGCCTTCACATTTTTCTAGTGAGATCAAAGAGCTGATCGGCGTTTCGCCGCGGAAATTATCAAATATTATTCAATTGGCAGACAAATGAAGACACATATTCTTTTGGCCAGAGTGCTGGCATGTGCCGCGCTTGTTCTGGTTGCACCTGGTTATTCTAGTGAAAAAATACCTGTAACGGGAAGTGGGTTTGTTGCGAAAGACGATAGCCTGCGGACATTTTTCGATGCCATGGCGCTACAGCTAAAGGAGCCTGTCATTGTTAGCAAAATGGCGGCACGAAAAAAAATTACGGGCAACTTTGAGTTTCACGATCCTAACGCATTACTGGAGAAGCTTTCCCTACAACTGGGGCTGATTTGGTATTTCGATGGGCAGGCTATCTATATTTATGACGCCAGTGAAATGCGCAATGCCGTGGTTTCTTTACGCAACGTCTCACTCAATGAGTTCAACAATTTTCTAAAACGCTCAGGTTTATATAACAAAAATTACCCGCTACGTGGCGATAACCGTAAAGGAACATTCTATGTTTCAGGGCCACCCGTCTATGTTGATATGGTGGTCAACGCCGCCACCATGATGGACAAGCAAAACGATGGTATTGAGCTGGGACGCCAGAAAATAGGGGTGATGCGTCTGAACAATACCTTCGTGGGCGATCGTACCTACAATCTGCGCGATCAGAAAATGGTTATTCCCGGTATTGCTACGGCCATTGAAAGGTTATTGCAGGGAGAAGAGCAACCCTTAGGTAATATTGTCAGTAGCGAACCCCCGGCGATGCCAGCATTTTCAGCGAATGGAGAAAAAGGTAAAGCAGCAAATTATGCCGGTGGCATGAGTCTGCAGGAAGCTTTAAAGCAAAATGCCGCGGCGGGCAATATTAAAATCGTGGCCTATCCGGATACCAACAGTTTGTTAGTAAAGGGAACGGCTGAGCAGGTGCATTTTATCGAAATGCTGGTTAAAGCGCTGGATGTCGCCAAACGTCACGTAGAATTATCCCTGTGGATTGTCGATCTTAATAAAAGCGATCTGGAGCGTTTGGGCACTTCATGGAGCGGCAGCATAACTATTGGGGACAAACTTGGCGTGTCATTAAACCAGTCTTCAATAAGTACCCTCGATGGCAGTCGATTCATCGCCGCGGTCAATGCGTTAGAAGAGAAGAAACAGGCGACGGTGGTTTCGCGCCCGGTATTACTGACTCAGGAAAATGTTCCCGCTATTTTTGATAACAACAGAACGTTTTACACCAAGCTGATTGGGGAACGTAATGTGGCGCTTGAGCATGTAACATACGGAACAATGATCCGAGTGCTGCCCCGTTTTTCCGCAGATGGTCAGATAGAAATGTCGCTGGACATTGAAGATGGCAACGATAAGACGCCGCAATCCGATACTACCACCTCCGTAGATGCGTTACCCGAAGTCGGGCGAACGTTAATTAGCACTATTGCAAGAGTTCCGCACGGAAAAAGTTTGCTGGTCGGTGGTTATACACGGGATGCAAATACCGATACTGTCCAAAGTATTCCGTTTTTAGGCAAATTACCGCTTATTGGTAGCCTGTTCCGTTATTCCAGTAAGAATAAAAGTAATGTTGTTCGTGTGTTCATGATTGAACCAAAAGAAATTGTCGACCCGTTAACGCCGGATGCCAGCGAATCGGTAAACAATATTCTGAAGCAAAGCGGTGCCTGGAGTGGGGACGATAAGTTACAGAAATGGGTTCGTGTTTATCTGGATAGAGGTCAGGAGGTAATTAAATGATTCCTGGCTCAACCTCTGGTATTTCATTTTCCAGAATATTGTCCCGGCAGGCATCTCATCAGGATGCGACCCAGCATACTGATGCGCAACAGGCGGAAATACAACAGGCCGCAGAGGATTCGTCTCCAGGGGCGGAAGTACAAAAATTTGTCCAGTCGACGGACGAAATGTCAGCGGCGCTGGCGCAATTTCGTAACCGTCGCGATTATGAAAAAAAATCCAGTAATTTATCTAACAGTTTTGAACGCGTGCTGGAGGATGAGGCTTTACCGAAGGCGAAGCAAATATTAAAGCTAATTAGCGTACATGGCGGCGCGTTAGAAGATTTTTTACGTCAGGCGCGTAGCTTATTTCCTGACCCCAGTGATTTAGTCCTTGTGTTACGCGAATTGCTTCGTCGTAAAGACCTGGAAGAGATCGTGCGGAAAAAGCTGGAGTCGTTACTTAAGCACGTTGAAGAGCAAACCGATCCGAAGACCCTCAAGGCAGGGATTAATTGTGCGTTGAAGGCCCGGCTTTTTGGGAAAACATTATCGTTAAAACCAGGCTTATTGCGCGCCAGCTATCGGCAATTTATCCAGAGTGAATCACATGAAGTGGAGATTTACTCTGACTGGATAGCCAGTTATGGCTATCAACGTCGACTGGTGGTACTGGATTTTATTGAGGGTTCGCTATTAACCGATATTGACGCGAATGACGCCAGCTGTTCGCGTCTGGAGTTTGGCCAGCTTTTACGACGCCTGACGCAACTCAAAATGTTGCGCTCCGCTGACCTACTGTTTGTGAGTACATTGTTGTCGTATTCGTTTACCAAAGCGTTTAATGCGGAGGAGTCGTCGTGGCTATTACTGATGCTTTCGCTATTGCAACAGCCACATGAAGTGGATTCGCTGTTAGCCGATATTATAGGTTTGAATGCGTTATTGCTTAGTCATAAAGAACATGCATCCTTTTTGCAGATATTTTATCAAGTATGTAAAGCCATACCCTCTTCACTCTTTTATGAAGAATATTGGCAGGAAGAATTGTTAATGGCGTTACGTAGTATGACCGATATTGCCTACAAGCATGAAATGGCAGAACAGCGTCGTACTATTGAAAAGCTGTCTTAATTTAATATTAACAGGATACCTATAGTGCTGCTTTCTCTACTTAACAGTGCTCGTTTACGACCTGAATTACTGATTCTGGTACTAATGGTGATGATCATTTCTATGTTCGTCATTCCATTACCTACCTATCTGGTTGATTTCCTGATCGCACTGAATATCGTACTGGCGATATTGGTGTTTATGGGGTCGTTCTACATTGACAGAATCCTCAGTTTTTCAACGTTTCCTGCGGTACTGTTAATTACCACGCTCTTTCGTCTGGCATTATCGATCAGTACCAGCCGTCTTATCTTGATTGAAGCCGATGCCGGTGAAATTATCGCCACGTTCGGGCAATTCGTTATTGGCGATAGCCTGGCGGTGGGTTTTGTTGTCTTCTCTATTGTCACCGTGGTCCAGTTTATCGTTATTACCAAAGGTTCAGAACGCGTCGCGGAAGTCGCGGCCCGATTTTCTCTGGATGGTATGCCCGGTAAACAGATGAGTATTGATGCCGATTTGAAGGCCGGTATTATTGATGCGGATGCCGCGCGCGAACGGCGAAGTGTACTGGAAAGGGAAAGCCAGCTTTACGGTTCCTTTGACGGTGCGATGAAGTTTATCAAAGGTGACGCTATTGCCGGCATCATTATTATCTTTGTGAACTTTATTGGCGGTATTTCGGTGGGGATGACCCGCCATGGTATGGATTTGTCCTCCGCTCTGTCTACTTATACCATGCTGACCATTGGTGATGGTCTTGTCGCCCAGATCCCCGCATTGTTGATTGCGATTAGTGCCGGTTTTATCGTGACTCGCGTAAATGGCGATAGCGATAACATGGGGCGGAATATCATGACGCAGCTGTTGAACAACCCATTTGTATTGGTTGTTACGGCTATTTTGACCATTTCAATGGGAACTCTGCCGGGATTCCCGCTGCCGGTATTTGTTATTTTATCGGTGGTTTTAAGCGTACTCTTCTATTTTAAATTCCGTGAAGCAAAACGTAGCGCCGCCAAACCTAAAACCAGCAAAGGCGAGCAGCCGCTCAGTATTGAGGAAAAAGAAGGGTCGTCGTTGGGACTGATTGGCGATCTCGATAAAGTCTCTACAGAGACCGTACCTTTGATATTACTTGTGCCGAAGAGCCGGCGTGAAGATCTGGAAAAAGCTCAACTTGCGGAGCGTCTACGTAGTCAGTTCTTTATTGATTATGGCGTGCGCCTGCCGGAAGTATTGTTACGCGATGGCGAGGGTCTGGACGATAACAGCATCGTATTGTTGATTAATGAGATCCGTGTTGAACAATTTACGGTCTATTTTGATTTGATGCGAGTGGTAAATTATTCCGATGAAGTTGTTTCCTTTGGCATTAATCCAACAATCCATCAGCAAGGTAGCAGTCAGTATTTCTGGGTAACGCATGAAGAGGGGGAGAAACTCCGGGAGCTTGGCTATGTGTTGCGGAACGCGCTTGATGAGCTTTACCACTGTCTGGCGGTGACGCTGGCGCGCAACGTCAATGAATATTTCGGTATTCAGGAAACAAAACATATGCTGGACCAACTGGAAGCGAAATTCCCTGATTTACTTAAAGAAGTGCTCAGACATGCCACGGTACAACGTATATCTGAAGTTTTGCAGCGTTTGTTAAGCGAACGTGTTTCCGTGCGTAATATGAAATTAATTATGGAAGCGCTCGCATTGTGGGCGCCAAGAGAAAAAGATGTCATTAACCTTGTGGAGCATATTCGTGGAGCAATGGCGCGTTATATTTGTCATAAATTCGCCAATGGCGGCGAATTACGAGCAGTAATGGTATCTGCTGAAGTTGAGGATGTTATTCGCAAAGGGATCCGTCAGACCTCTGGCAGTACCTTCCTCAGCCTTGACCCGGAAGCCTCCGCTAATTTGATGGATCTCATTACACTTAAGTTGGATGATTTATTGATTGCACATAAAGATCTTGTCCTCCTTACGTCTGTCGATGTCCGTCGATTTATTAAGAAAATGATTGAAGGTCGTTTTCCGGATCTGGAGGTTTTATCTTTCGGTGAGATAGCAGATAGCAAGTCAGTGAATGTTATAAAAACAATATAAGGGCTTAATTAAGGAAAAGATCTATGCAACATTTGGATATCGCTGAATTAGTTCGTTCCGCACTGGAAGTAAGTGGTTGCGATCCTTCACTCATCGGAGGAATAGATAGCCATTCAACAATTGTTCTGGATTTATTTGCATTGCCAAGTATCTGTATCAGCGTCAAGGACGATGATGTATGGATCTGGGCGCAATTGGGTGCTGACAGCATGGTGGTATTACAACAGCGGGCTTATGAAATCTTAATGACCATAATGGAAGGATGCCATTTTGCCCGCGGCGGGCAATTACTACTGGGGGAGCAGAATGGGGAGCTAACGCTTAAAGCCTTAGTGCATCCGGATTTTTTATCTGACGGTGAAAAGTTCTCTACTGCCTTGAATGGGTTTTACAACTATCTGGAAGTTTTTAGTCGGTCGCTAATGAGATGAAAACACCTCGTTTACTGCAATATCTGGCCTACCCACAAAAAATAACCGGCCCAATTATTGAGGCGGAATTGCGCGATGTAGCCATTGGCGAACTGTGTGAAATACGCCGTGGCTGGCACCAAAAACAGGTTGTTGCACGTGCGCAGGTGGTTGGCTTACAGCGGGAACGCACCGTGCTGAGCCTTATCGGCAATGCCCAGGGGCTGAGCCGCGATGTCGTGCTTTATCCCACTGGACGTGCGTTATCGGCGTGGGTGGGATACTCGGTATTAGGCGCGGTGTTGGATCCGACGGGGAAAATCGTTGAGCGTTTTACCCCTGAAGTGGCGCCGATTAGCGAAGAACGCGTTATTGATGTCGCACCGCCTTCTTACGCTTCGCGCGTTGGCGTCCGTGAACCGCTGATTACCGGTGTGCGCGCGATTGACGGGTTATTGACCTGTGGCGTAGGCCAGCGAATGGGCATTTTTGCCTCCGCAGGATGCGGTAAGACCATGCTGATGCATATGCTGATCGAGCAAACGGAGGCGGATGTCTTTGTTATTGGTCTTATCGGTGAACGAGGCCGTGAGGTCACTGAATTCGTGGATATGTTGCGCGCTTCGCATAAGAAAGAAAAATGCGTGCTGGTTTTTGCCACTTCCGATTTCCCCTCGGTCGATCGCTGCAATGCGGCGCAACTGGCGACAACCGTAGCGGAATATTTTCGCGACCAGGGAAAACGGGTCGTGCTTTTTATCGATTCCATGACCCGTTATGCGCGTGCTTTGCGAGACGTGGCACTGGCGTCGGGCGAGCGTCCGGCCCGTCGAGGTTATCCCGCCTCCGTATTCGATAATTTGCCCCGCTTGCTGGAACGCCCCGGGGCGACCAGCGAGGGAAGCATTACTGCCTTTTATACGGTACTGCTGGAAAGCGAGGAAGAGGCGGACCCGATGGCGGATGAAATTCGCTCTATCCTTGACGGTCACCTGTATCTGAGCAGAAAGCTGGCCGGGCAGGGACATTACCCGGCAATCGATGTACTGAAAAGCGTAAGCCGCGTTTTTGGACAAGTCACGACGCCGACACATGCTGAACAGGCATCTGCCGTGCGTAAATTAATGACGCGTCTGGAAGAGCTCCAGCTTTTCATTGACCTGGGAGAATATCGTCCTGGCGAAAATATCGATAACGATCGGGCGATGCAGATGCGGGATAGCCTGAAAGCCTGGTTATGCCAGCCGGTAGCGCAGTATTCATCCTTTGATGACACGTTGAGCGGTATGAATGCATTCGCTGACCAGAATTAAAGTATTGCAGCGGCGCTGTACGGTATTTCATTCACAGTGTGAGTCGATATTACTTCGCTATCAGGATGAGGACCGCGGGCTGCAGGCCGAGGAGGAGGCGATCCTTGAACAAATAGCGGGTCTGAAATTGTTATTAGATACGCTGCGTGCAGAAAACAGACAGCTCAGTCGTGAGGAAATTTATACGTTATTACGTAAGCAGTCTATTGTTCGCCGGCAGATAAAAGATTTAGAACTCCAGATTATACAAATTCAGGAAAAACGGAGCGAGCTGGAAAAGAAAAGGGAAGAGTTTCAGAAAAAAAGTAAATATTGGTTGCGCAAAGAAGGGAACTATCAACGCTGGATAATCCGTCAGAAAAGACACTATATCCAGCGAGAGATACAGCAGGAAGAGGCCGAGTCAGAGGAGATAATTTAATGGGCGATGTGTCAGCTGTCAGTTCATCCGGGAACATTTTACTGCCGCAGCAGGATGAGGTTGGCGGTTTATCAGAAGCATTAAAAAAAGCGGTGGAAAAACATAAGACAGAATATTCCGATCATAAAAAAGATCGCGACTATGGCGATGCTTTCGTAATGCATAAAGAAACGGCTTTACCGGTATTGCTGGCGGCATGGCGACATGGCGCGCCAGCGAAATCAGAACATCACAATGGCAACGTTTCTGGTCTGCATCATAACGGAAAAGGCGAACTCAGGATTGCTGAAAAACTGTTGAAAGTCACTGCTGAAAAATCTGTCGGTTTGATCTCTGCGGAGGCCAAAGTAGATAAATCCGCAGCGTTGCTATCGTCTAAAAATAGGCCGTTAGAAAGCGTAAGCGGTAAAAAATTATCTGCTGATTTAAAAGCTGTGGAATCCGTTAGTGAAGTAGCCGATAACGCCACGGGAATCTCTGACGATAATATCAAGGCATTGCCTGGGGATAATAAAGCCATCGCGGGCGAAGGCGTTCGTAAAGAGGGCGCGCCGCTGGCGCGGGATGTCGCACCTGCCCGAATGGCCGCAGCCAATACCGGTAAGCCTGACGATAAAGATCATAAAAAGGTTAAAGATGTTTCTCAGCTTCCACTGCAACCAACCACTATCGCCGATCTTAGCCAATTAACCGGTGGCGATGAAAAAATGCCTTTAGCGGCGCAATCAAAGCCGATGATGACTATTTTTCCCACTGCCGATGGCGTGAAAGGAGAGGATAGCTCGCTGACTTACCGTTTTCAGCGCTGGGGAAATGACTATTCCGTCAATATTCAGGCGCGGCAAGCAGGGGAGTTTTCGTTAATACCGTCAAATACGCAGGTTGAACATCGTTTGCATGATCAATGGCAAAACGGTAATCCCCAGCGCTGGCACCTGACGCGAGACGATCAACAAAATCCGCAGCAGCAACAGCACAGACAGCAATCTGGCGAGGAGGATGACGCCTGATGTCATTGCGTGTGAGACAGATTGATCGTCGCGAATGGCTATTGGCGCAAACCGCGACAGAATGCCAGCGCCATGGCCAGGAAGCTACGCTGGAATATCCGACGCGACAGGGAATGTGGGTTCGGTTGAGCGATGCAGAAAAACGGTGGTCGGCCTGGATTAAACCTGGGGACTGGCTTGAGCATGTCTCTCCCGCTCTGGCGGGGGCGGCGGTTTCTGCCGGCGCTGAGCACCTGGTCGTTCCCTGGCTTGCTGCAACAGAGCGACCGTTTGAGTTGCCCGTGCCGCATTTGTCCTGTCGGCGTTTATGCGTAGAGAACCCCGTGCCGGGAAGCGCGCTGCCGGAAGGGAAATTGTTGCACATTATGAGCGATCGGGGCGGCCTGTGGTTTGAGCATCTTCCTGAACTGCCTGCAGTCGGGGGCGGCAGGCCGAAAATGCTGCGTTGGCCGTTGCGCTTTGTAATCGGTAGCAGTGATACGCAGCGTTCGTTGCTGGGCCGAATCGGGATCGGAGATGTACTCCTGATTCGTACTTCCCGTGCGGAAGTTTATTGCTACGCGAAAAAGTTAGGTCATTTCAACCGTGTTGAAGGGGGAATTATTGTGGAAACGTTAGATATTCAACATATCGAAGAAGAAAATAATACAACTGAAACTGCAGAAACTCTGCCTGGCTTGAATCAATTGCCCGTCAAACTGGAATTTGTTTTGTATCGTAAGAACGTTACCCTCGCCGAACTCGAAGCCATGGGGCAGCAACAGCTATTATCACTGCCGACCAATGCTGAACTTAACGTTGAAATTATGGCGAATGGTGTTTTGCTGGGTAATGGCGAACTGGTACAGATGAATGACACCTTAGGCGTTGAGATCCATGAATGGCTGAGCGAGTCTGGTAATGGGGAATGATATCTCATTAATTGCCTTACTGGCATTTTCCACCCTGTTGCCATTTATTATTGCATCAGGAACCTGTTTCGTTAAATTTTCTATTGTATTTGTCATGGTGCGTAACGCCCTGGGATTGCAGCAGATACCTTCAAATATGACGCTTAACGGCGTCGCATTGCTGCTTTCTATGTTTGTTATGTGGCCCATAATGCATGATGCCTACGTCTATTTTGAGGACGAAGATGTCACCTTTAATGATATTTCGTCATTAAGTAAACACGTTGATGAAGGTCTGGATGGTTATCGCGATTATCTGATCAAATATTCAGATCGCGAGTTAGTTCAGTTTTTTGAAAACGCGCAACTGAAGCGTCAGTATGGAGAAGAGACCGAGACGGTAAAGCGTGACAAAGATGAAATTGAAAAACCTTCAATATTTGCGTTATTACCTGCTTATGCGCTGAGCGAAATAAAAAGCGCGTTTAAAATTGGTTTTTATCTCTATTTGCCCTTTGTCGTCGTCGACCTGGTGGTATCCAGCGTGCTACTGGCGCTGGGGATGATGATGATGAGTCCGGTGACGATATCTACACCTATTAAGCTGGTGCTTTTTGTCGCGCTTGATGGCTGGACCTTACTGTCTAAGGGATTGATATTACAGTATATGGACATTGCAACATGACATCATTACGAGACGGGATAGTTAAATGGATGATTTAGTGTTTGCAGGTAATAAGGCGCTCTATCTTGTTTTGATCCTGTCAGGGTGGCCGACGATTGTCGCAACGATTATCGGCCTCCTGGTAGGGTTATTCCAGACGGTAACGCAATTACAGGAACAGACGCTGCCTTTTGGCATTAAATTACTTGGCGTGTGTTTGTGCTTGTTTTTACTGTCTGGCTGGTATGGCGAAGTTTTACTCTCTTACGGGCGTCAGGTGATATTCCTGGCGTTGGCTAAGGGGTAAAAAATGTTTTACGCGTTGTACTTTGAAATTCATCACCTGGTTGCGTCTGCGGCACTAGGGTTTGCTCGCGTGGCGCCGATTTTTTTCTTCCTGCCGTTTTTGAATAGCGGGGTATTAAGCGGCGCGCCGAGAAACGCCATTATCATCCTGGTGACATTGGGAGTATGGCCGCATGCATTGAACGAGGCGCCGCCGTTTTTATCGGTGGCGATGATCCCGTTAGTTCTGCAAGAAGCGGCGGTAGGCGTCATGCTGGGCTGTCTGCTGTCATGGCCTTTTTGGGTTATGCATGCACTGGGTTGTATTATCGATAACCAGCGAGGGGCAACGCTAAGTAGCAGTATCGATCCGGCAAACGGTATTGATACCTCGGAAATGGCTAATTTCCTGAATATGTTTGCCGCTGTCGTTTATTTACAAAACGGCGGTCTGGTCACGATGGTTGACGTGTTAAATAAAAGCTATCAGCTATGCGATCCGATGAACGAGTGCACGCCTTCATTACCGCCGCTATTAACGTTTATTAATCAGGTGGCTCAAAACGCGTTGGTTCTGGCCAGTCCGGTGGTATTAGTGCTGTTGCTGTCAGAAGTATTCCTGGGTTTATTGTCGCGCTTTGCTCCGCAAATGAACGCCTTTGCGATTTCACTGACGGTAAAAAGCGGTATTGCCGTTTTAATTATGCTGCTTTATTTCTCTCCGGTACTACCGGACAATGTACTGCGACTCTCTTTCCAGGCCACAGGATTAAGCAGTTGGTTTTACGAGCGAGGGGCGACGCATGTCCTCGAATAAAACAGAAAAACCGACTAAAAAACGGCTGGAAGACTCCGCTAAAAAAGGCCAGTCATTTAAAAGTAAAGATCTCATTATCGCCTGCCTGACGCTGGGAGGAATTGCCTATCTGGTGTCGTATGGCTCATTTAATGAGTTTATGGGGATAATTAAGATCATTATTGCGGATAATTTTGATCAGAGCATGGCTGACTACAGTTTGGCCGTTTTTGGGATAGGGTTAAAATATCTGATTCCATTTATGCTGCTCTGCTTAGTGTGTTCCGCATTACCGGCGTTATTACAGGCCGGTTTTGTGCTGGCGACAGAAGCATTAAAACCTAATTTATCGGCGTTAAACCCGGTAGAAGGGGCGAAAAAACTTTTTAGTATGCGCACGGTTAAAGATACGGTCAAAACCCTACTGTATCTCTCATCCTTTGTGGTGGCCGCCATCATTTGCTGGAAGAAATATAAGGTTGAAATCTTTTCTCAGCTAAATGGCAATATTGTAGGTATTGCCGTCATTTGGCGTGAGCTTCTTCTCGCGTTGGTATTAACTTGCCTTGCTTGCGCATTGATTGTCTTATTATTGGATGCTATTGCGGAATATTTCCTGACCATGAAAGATATGAAAATGGATAAGGAAGAAGTGAAGCGTGAAATGAAGGAGCAGGAAGGGAACCCAGAGGTTAAATCTAAAAGACGTGAAGTTCATATGGAAATTCTGTCTGAACAGGTGAAATCCGATATTGAAAACTCACGCCTGATTGTTGCCAACCCCACGCATATTACGATCGGGATTTATTTTAAACCCGAACTGATGCCGATTCCGATGATCTCGGTGTATGAAACGAATCAGCGCGCACTGGCCGTCCGCGCCTATGCGGAGAAGGTTGGCGTACCTGTGATCGTCGATATCAAACTGGCGCGCAGTCTTTTCAAAACCCATCGCCGTTATGATCTGGTGAGTCTGGAAGAAATTGATGAAGTTTTACGTCTTCTGGTTTGGCTGGAAGAAGTAGAAAACGCGGGCAAAGACGTTATTCAGCCACAAGAAAATGAAGTACGACATTGAGCCGCGTAAAGCAGTAGCGATGTATTCATTGGGCGTTTTTTGAATGTTCACTAACCACCGTCAGGGTTTAATAACTGCATCAGATAAACGCAGTCGTTAAGTTCTACAAAGTCGGTGACAGATAACAGGAGTAAGTAATGGATTATCAAAATAATGTCAGCGAAGAACGTGTTGCGGAAATGATTTGGGATGCCGTTAGTGAAGGCGCCACGCTAAAAGACGTTCATGGGATCCCTCAAGATATGATGGACGGTTTATATGCTCATGCTTATGAGTTTTATAACCAGGGACGACTGGATGAAGCTGAGACATTCTTTCGTTTCTTATGCATTTATGATTTTTACAATCCCGATTACACCATGGGACTGGCGGCGGTATGCCAACTGAAAAAACAATTTCAGAAAGCATGTGACCTTTATGCAGTAGCGTTTACGTTACTTAAAAATGATTATCGCCCCGTCTTTTTTACCGGGCAATGTCAATTATTAATGCGTAAGGCAGCAAAAGCCAGACAGTGTTTTGAACTTGTCAA
Source organism: Salmonella sp. 741265073_HBA (assembly GCF_046569105.1). Taxonomy (NCBI): domain Bacteria; kingdom Pseudomonadati; phylum Pseudomonadota; class Gammaproteobacteria; order Enterobacterales; family Enterobacteriaceae; genus Salmonella; species Salmonella sp. 741265073_HBA. The sequence continues at coordinate 51,349 of NZ_JBKFRY010000011.1, forward strand.
TGAACGTACTGAAGATGAGTCTCTGCGGGCAAAAGCGTTGGTCTATCTGGAGGCGCTAAAAACGGCGGAGACAGAGCAGCACAGTGAACAAGAAAAGGAATAATTATGGTAAATGACGCAAGTAGCATTAGCCGTAGCGGATATACCCAAAATCCGCGCCTCGCTGAGGCGGCTTTTGAAGGCGTTCGTAAGAACACGGACTTTTTAAAAGCGGCGGATAAAGCTTTTAAAGATGTGGTGGCAACGAAAGCGGGCGACCTTAAAGCCGGAACAAAGTCCGGCGAGAGCGCTATTAATACGGTGGGTCTGAAGCCGCCTACGGACGCCGCCCGGGAAAAACTCTCCAGCGAAGGGCAATTGACATTACTGCTTGGCAAGTTAATGACCCTACTGGGCGATGTTTCGCTGTCTCAACTGGAGTCTCGTCTGGCGGTATGGCAGGCGATGATTGAGTCACAAAAAGAGATGGGGATTCAGGTATCGAAAGAATTCCAGACGGCTCTGGGAGAGGCTCAGGAGGCGACGGATCTCTATGAAGCCAGTATCAAAAAGACGGATACCGCCAAGAGTGTTTATGACGCAGCGGCCAAAAAACTGACGCAGGCGCAAAATAAATTGCAATCGCTGGACCCGGCTGACCCCGGCTATGCACAAGCTGAAGCCGCGGTAGAACAGGCCGGAAAAGAAGCGACAGAGGCGAAAGAGGCATTAGATAAGGCCACGGATGCGACGGTTAAAGCAGGCACAGACGCCAAAGCGAAAGCCGAGAAAGCGGATAACATTCTGACCAAATTCCAGGGAACGGCTAATGCCGCCTCTCAGAATCAGGTTTCCCAGGGGGAGCAGGATAATCTGTCAAATGTCGCCCGCCTCACAATGCTCATGGCCATGTTTATTGAGATTGTGGGCAAAAATACGGAAGAAAGCCTGCAAAACGATCTTGCGCTTTTCAACGCCTTGCAGGAAGGGCGTCAGGCGGAGATGGAAAAGAAATCGGCTGAATTCCAGGAAGAGACGCGCAAAGCCGAGGAAACGAACCGCATTATGGGATGTATCGGGAAAGTCCTCGGCGCGCTGCTAACCATTGTTAGCGTTGTGGCCGCTGTTTTTACCGGTGGGGCGAGTCTGGCGCTGGCTGCGGTGGGACTTGCGGTAATGGTTGCCGATGAAATTGTGAAGGCGGCGACGGGGGTGTCGTTTATTCAGCAGGCGCTAAACCCGATTATGGAGCATGTGCTGAAGCCGTTAATGGAGCTGATTGGCAAGGCGATTACCAAAGCGCTGGAAGGATTAGGCGTCGATAAGAAAACGGCAGAGATGGCAGGCAGCATTGTTGGTGCGATTGTTGCCGCTATTGCCATGGTAGCGGTCATTGTGGTGGTCGCAGTTGTCGGGAAAGGCGCGGCGGCGAAACTGGGTAACGCGCTGAGCAAAATGATGGGCGAAACGATTAAGAAGTTGGTGCCTAACGTGCTGAAACAGTTGGCACAAAACGGCAGCAAACTCTTTACCCAAGGGATGCAACGTATTACTAGCGGCCTGGGTAATGTGGGTAGCAAGATGGGCCTGCAAACGAATGCCTTAAGTAAAGAGCTGGTAGGTAATACCCTAAATAAAGTGGCGTTGGGCATGGAAGTCACGAATACCGCAGCCCAGTCAGCCGGTGGTGTTGCCGAGGGCGTATTTATTAAAAATGCCAGCGAGGCGCTTGCTGATTTTATGCTCGCCCGTTTTGCCATGGATCAGATTCAGCAGTGGCTTAAACAATCCGTAGAAATATTTGGTGAAAACCAGAAGGTAACGGCGGAACTGCAAAAAGCCATGTCTTCTGCGGTACAGCAAAATGCGGATGCTTCGCGTTTTATTCTGCGCCAGAGTCGCGCATAAAAACTGCCAAAATAAAGGGAGAAAAATATGTTAATTAGTAATGTGGGAATAAATCCCGCCGCTTATTTAAATAATCATTCTGTTGAGAATAGTTCACAGACAGCTTCGCAATCCGTTAGCGCTAAAGATATTCTGAATAGTATTGGTATTAGCAGCAGTAAAGTCAGTGACCTGGGGTTGAGTCCTACACTGAGCGCGCCTGCGCCAGGGGTATTAACGCAAACCCCCGGAACGATCACGTCCTTTTTAAAAGCCAGTATTCAAAATACCGACATGAATCAGGATTTGAATGCCCTGGCAAATAATGTCACGACTAAAGCGAATGAGGTTGTGCAAACCCAGTTACGCGAGCAGCAGGCAGAAGTCGGAAAGTTTTTTGATATTAGCGGAATGTCTTCCAGTGCCGTTGCGCTGTTGGCTGCCGCGAATACGTTAATGCTGACGTTGAACCAGGCTGATAGCAAACTGTCTGGTAAGTTGTCATTAGTCAGTTTTGATGCAGCTAAAACGACGGCAAGCTCCATGATGCGCGAAGGGATGAATGCGTTGTCCGGTAGTATTTCCCAGAGCGCGCTTCAGTTGGGGATCACTGGCGTGGGCGCCAAACTGGAATATAAGGGGCTGCAGAATGAAAGAGGCGCGCTTAAACATAATGCCGCGAAGATCGATAAACTGACCACTGAAAGCCACAGTATTAAAAACGTGCTGAACGGGCAGAATAGCGTCAAACTCGGTGCTGAAGGCGTCGATTCTCTGAAATCGTTAAATATGAAGAAAACCGGCACTGATGCGACGAAAAATCTTAATGATGCGACGCTTAAATCTAATGCCGGAACCAGCGCCACGGAAAGTCTGGGTATTAAAGACAGTAATAAACAAATCTCCCCTGAACATCAGGCTATTCTGTCGAAACGTCTTGAGTCTGTCGAATCCGATATTCGTCTTGAGCAGAATACTATGGATATGACCCGAATCGATGCGCGCAAGATGCAGATGACGGGCGATCTGATTATGAAGAACTCGGTCACGGTCGGTGGTATTGCAGGGGCGTCCGGGCAGTACGCCGCTACTCAGGAACGTTCCGAGCAGCAAATTAGCCAGGTGAATAACCGGGTTGCCAGCACTGCATCGGACGAAGCCCGTGAAAGTTCACGTAAATCGACCAGCCTGATTCAGGAAATGCTGAAAACAATGGAGAGCATTAACCAGTCGAAAGCATCCGCACTCGCTGCTATCGCAGGCAATATTCGCGCTTAATCTGAAAGGTCATCTATACGCCATCATGGGTGTGATTTAATCGCGCTCCTGATGGCGAACTGGGGATATTATGCTTAATATTCAAAATTATTCCGCTTCTCCTCATCCGGGGATCGTTGCCGAACGGCCGCAGACTCCCTCGGCGAGCGAGCACGTCGAGACTGCCGTGGTACCGTCTACCACAGAACATCGCGGTACAGATATCATTTCATTATCGCAGGCGGCTACTAAAATCCAGCAGGCACAGCAGACGCTGCAGTCAACGCCACCGATCTCTGAAGAGAATAATGACGAGCGCACGCTGGCGCGCCAGCAGTTGACCAGCAGCCTGAATGCGCTGGCGAAGTCTGGCGTGTCATTATCCGCAGAACAAAATGAGAACCTGCGGAGCGCGTTTTCTGCGCCGACGTCGGCCTTATTTAGCGCTTCGCCTATGGCGCAGCCGAGAACAACCATTTCTGATGCTGAGATTTGGGATATGGTTTCCCAAAATATATCGGCGATAGGTGACAGCTATCTGGGCGTTTATGAAAACGTTGTCGCAGTCTATACCGATTTTTATCAGGCCTTCAGTGACATTCTGTCCAAAATGGGAGGCTGGTTATCGCCTGGTAAGGATGGAAATACCATTAAGCTAAATGTTGACTCACTTAAAAGTGAAATAAGTAGTTTAATTAATAAATACACTCAAATAAATAAAAATACGATTTTATTTCCCTCGCAAACTGGCAGCGGAGTGACAACAGCAACGAAAGCGGAAGCTGAGCAGTGGATTAAAGAATTGAATTTACCGGCCAGCTGTCTAAAGGCGTCTGGTTCTGGTTATGTCGTACTGGTGGATACGGGGCCACTGAGCAAAATGGTTAGCGATCTTAATGGAATAGGATCGGGTTCAGCCCTTGAACTGGATAACGCCAAATATCAAGCCTGGCAGTCGGGTTTTAAAGCACAGGAAGAAAATCTGAAAACCACATTACAGACGCTGACGCAAAAATACAGCAATGCCAATTCATTGTACGACAACCTGGTAAAAGTGCTGAGCAGTACGATAAGTAGCAGCCTGGAAACCGCCAAAAGCTTCCTGCAAGGATAACAGAAGAGGATATTAATAATGGTTACAAGTGTAAGAACTCAGCCCCCCGTCATAATGCCAGGTATGCAGACCGAGATTAAAACGCAGGCCACGAATCTTGCGGCGAATCTTTCCGCAGTCAGAGATAGTGCCACAACGATGCTATCAGGGGAAATTAAAGGCCTGCAACTGGAGGATTTTCCCGCGCTGATCAAACAGGCGAGTCTGGATGCGTTGTTTAAATGCGGGAAAGACGCTGAGGCGTTAAAAGAAGTTTTTACCAATTCAAATAATGTCGCCGGTAAGAAAGCGATAATGGAATTTGCCGGGCTCTTTCGTTCAGCGCTCAACGCCACCAGTGATTCTCCTGAGGCGAAGACGCTACTAATGAAGGTGGGGGCAGAGTATACCGCGCAAATCATAAAAGATGGCCTGAAAGAAAAGTCAGCTTTTGGGCCATGGCTGCCAGAAACAAAGAAAGCGGAAGCGAAGCTGGAAAACCTGGAAAAGCAGCTGTTAGATATCATCAAAAATAACACTGGCGGTGAATTAAGTAAATTATCGACGAATCTTGTTATGCAGGAGGTGATGCCCTATATTGCCAGCTGCATTGAACATAACTTTGGCTGTACGTTAGATCCGTTAACCCGCAGCAATCTTACGCACCTTGTTGACAAAGCGGCGGCGAAGGCGGTTGAGGCGCTTGATATGTGCCACCAAAAATTAACGCAAGAGCAGGGTACCAGCGTAGGACGGGAAGCCCGGCACCTTGAAATGCAAACGTTGATACCCCTGCTGCTACGTAATGTTTTTGCACAAATTCCTGCAGATAAACTGCCCGACCCTAAAATTCCGGAACCTGCGGCTGGACCAGTACCTGATGGTGGGAAAAAAGCAGAACCTACGGGTATTAATATCAATATTAATATTGATAGCAGTAACCGTAGCGTGGATAACAGTAAGCATATTAACAATAGCCGAAGCCATGTCGATAATAGCCAGCGCCATATCGATAATAGCAACCATGATCATAGCCGGAAGACGATTGATAATAGCCGAACATTTATTGATAACAGCCAACGCCATGGCGAGTCACACCATTCGACTAACAGCAGTAACGTAAGTCATAGTCATTCGCGTGTGGATTCGACTACGCATCAAACGGAGACGGCACACAGCGCCAGCACAGGGGCAATTGACCATGGCATCGCGGGTAAAATTGACGTCACGGCTCATGCGACGGCAGAGGCTGTGACCAACTCTTCATCCGAAAGTAAAAATGGAAAGGTGGTCACGTCAGAAAAGGGCACTACGGGTGAAACCCCCTCTTTTGATGAAGTCGATGGCGTAACCAGCAAGAGCATTATCGGCAAGCCGGTACAGGCCACGGTGCACGGCGTTGATGATAATAAACAGCAAAGCCAGACGGCAGAGATTGTGAATGTGAAGCCGCTTGCCAGTCAACTGGCTGGCGTCGAGAATGTTAACATCGATACCTTACAATCAGACTCGACGGTAATTACAGGTAATAAAGCCGGTACGACCGATAATGATAATAGCCAGACAGATAAGACTGGCCCATTTTCTGGTTTGAAGTTTAAGCAAAATAGTTTCCTCTCAACAGTACCGAGCGTTACGAATATGCATTCAATACATTTCAACGCCCGTGAGGCGTTTTTGGGTGTGATACGTAAAGCCCTGGAGCCGGATACCTCCACACCGTTCCCTGTACGCAGAGCGTTTGACGGCTTGCGTGCGGAAATATTACCCAATGACACGATAAAGAGTGCAGCGTTGAAAGCGCAATGTAGCGATATTGACAAGCACCCAGAATTGAAAGCGAAAATGGATACGCTTAAAGAGGTCATTACTCATCATCCACAAAAAGAAAAACTGGCTGAGATTGCACTGCAGTTTGCCAGAGAGGCGGGGCTGACCAGGCTAAAAGGGGAAACTGACTATGTGTTAAGTAATGTGCTGGACGGCCTTATCGGAGACGGTAGCTGGCGAGCTGGCCCGGCTTACGAGTCATACCTGAATAAACCTGGCGTGGATCGGGTTATTACTACCGTTGATGGCTTGCACATGCAGCGTTAATTAACCGGGAAAGATGCGATGAATATGGATATTGAAGCAAGAGTCAAAAAAGTGATCACCTCCTGTATTGCCGTTGATGTTGATAGTATCAATGGTCAGACCCATCTGGTTGAGGATCTTTACGCTGACTCATTGGATTTAATTGATATTGTATTTGGTCTTAGTGAGGAGTTTGACATTAGTTGCAATGAAAACGATCTTCCTGATATGACGACCTTTGCGGATATATGCCGTGTTGTTAAAAAAAGTCTTGAGTCCAGGGTGTAGTATTTTTCTCTCGCTTGACAACAATTGAATAAGATTAATTGTTATGAAAATCATCACACATGTAGTACCCGGTTCAGGTATGGCTGCAATATATGATGATATTGCTGACAGTTCGCGCTTTGTTATTAAAGGCAAGTTACGTCATGTTGAAAATGATCCGAAGGAGCTGCTGATATGTGTTCCGATGCGTAGTGAATGGCTATTCTACTGGATTAAAGGAGAGAAATATTGCGCCCGGCGATGGGCGCGAAAAAGTATCAAGACATTGTGTAACCAGATTAAATTTGAAGAAGCAATCTTATAAAAGAGATAATTCAAGAGGAAAGTAAATTGCAAGCACACCAGGATATTATCGCTAATATTGGTGAGAAATTGGGTTTACCGCTCACTTTTGACGACAACAATCAGTGCTTATTACTACTCGATAGCGATATTTTTACGTCTATTGAAGCTAAAGATGATATCTGGTTATTGAACGGTATGATTATACCGTTATCGCCTGTTTGTGGCGATTCTATCTGGCGGCAGATTATGGTGATTAATGGTGAACTGGCTGCGAATAATGAAGGTACGTTAGCGTATATTGATGCCGCAGAGACGTTGTTGCTTATACATGCAATTACCGATCTGACAAATACTTACCATATTATATCGCAGCTTGAGTCATTTGTGAATCAGCAGGAAGCGCTCAAAAACATACTGCAGGAATATGCTAAAGTATGAGGAGAGAAAATTGAATAATTTAACGTTGTCTTCGTTTTCAAAAGTTGGTGTGTCGAATGATGCCCGACTTTATATTGCTAAGGAAAATACTGATAAGGCATATGTTGCGCCTGAAAAATTTTCGTCAAAAGTATTAACCTGGCTTGGAAAAATGCCGTTATTTAAAAACACTGAAGTGGTGCAAAAACATACGGAAAATATCAGAGTACAGGACCAAAAGATTTTACAGACATTTCTCCATGCACTAACGGAAAAATATGGGGAAACAGCGGTTAATGACGCACTGTTAATGTCCCGTATAAATATGAACAAACCCCTTACCCAACGTTTAGCAGTGCAGATCACGGAGTGTGTAAAAGCTGCTGACGAAGGGTTTATAAACCTTATTAAGAGCAAGGATAATGTTGGTGTCAGGAATGCCGCTTTAGTCATAAAAGGCGGCGATACAAAAGTGGCAGAAAAAAATAACGATGTTGGAGCAGAAAGTAAGCAACCTTTACTTGATATCGCGCTAAAGGGACTTAAAAGAACATTACCGCAACTGGAACAAATGGATGGAAATAGCCTGCGAGAAAACTTCCAGGAGATGGCTTCAGGTAACGGCCCGCTGCGTTCATTAATGACCAATTTACAGAATTTAAATAAAATTCCAGAGGCTAAACAACTTAATGATTATGTTACAACGTTAACAAATATTCAGGTCGGTGTAGCCCGGTTCTCACAATGGGGAACCTGTGGAGGAGAGGTTGAGAGGTGGATTGATAAAGCCTCTACTCATGAATTAACCCAGGCTGTAAAAAAAATTCACGTTATTGCTAAAGAACTGAAAAACGTTACAGCTGAACTTGAGAAAATAGAAGCCGGCGCGTCAATGCCACAGACGATGAGCGGACCGACACTGGGCCTGGCACGGTTTGCGGTCAGCAGCATTCCAATTAATCAGCAAACCCAGGTGAAACTGAGCGATGGAATGCCTGTGCCAGTGAATACGTTAACTTTTGACGGTAAGCCTGTGGCATTAGCCGGTTCGTACCCAAAAAATACGCCGGACGCGCTGGAAGCGCATATGAAAATGCTTCTTGAAAAAGAATGCTCGTGCCTGGTGGTGTTAACGTCGGAAGATCAGATGCAGGCAAAACAATTACCAGCCTATTTCAGAGGGAGCTACACCTTTGGCGAGGTGCATACCAACAGCCAAAAAGTGAGCTCAGCCAGTCAGGGAGGAGCGATAGACCAATACAATATGCACCTGTCCTGCGGGGAAAAGCAGTATACAATCCCGGTATTGCATGTGAAAAATTGGCCAGATCACCAGCCGTTACCGTCTACTGATCAGTTAGAATACCTGGCGGATAGGGTGAAAAATAGTAACCAAAATGGCGCGCCGGGGCGTAGTTCATCAGATAAGCATTTACCGATGATTCATTGTCTGGGTGGAGTGGGGAGAACCGGAACGATGGCGGCGGCTCTTGTACTTAAGGATAATCCTCATAGTAATCTGGAGCAGGTACGTGCAGATTTCCGGGATTCACGGAACAATAGAATGCTGGAAGACGCCTCACAGTTTGTACAACTAAAAGCAATGCAAGCCCAGTTGCTTATGACGACGGCAAGCTGATAAAAATATAGCTTACTTTTAAAACTATCTGAAAGTAAGCTATTTCTGTATAATTATTTGTTTACCGCGATAGAAAGTCTTTTGTTTTTCTCTTCTGCTGACATCCCTTTTAATTTTCTGTAATTCTCCCAAATTTTTTTAGCATAACGTTTCCTTATATCCGATCGTTTCGGTGACGTCCCGGCATTATAAGCGCCAACGGCCTCCCAGCTATAACCGTAGATTTTCATCATATCTGATAAAATGGATGCGCCCACAATGACAGAAATGCAGGGGTCCTGTAACAACTGTTTTTCACTAATCCCCATTTTTTTCAGCCTTTTCATATGGAAGCTGTTAATTTGCATCAGGCCAAGATCGGTTGAACCATCTCGGTTATGACCAATGGCGCCAGGTTTCATGGCTGATTCCTGCTGGGCGATAGCGTAAAGTAGTTCGGATTCAATATTGAACATTTTTTCAGCCTGAAGCCAGCAATCAGCCCATGCCGTATTTATGCTAAGCAACCAGATTACGATGATAAAAAAATAATGCATATCTCCTCTCTCAGATTTTACCGTAATTTAATCAAGCGGGGATCCTGTTTCCATCTTTTGAACCAAATATTGTCTTCGTTTTTAAATTTATTCCACATTTTCTCGGCAATAGCTTCGCCGTGGGCTACCAGCACTAACGGTAATAATCCCGGATTATTATCAATACGCTGTTCACTTTCCAGAAATTCTCTTATCGTCGGTAAGGCACGCTCACTATTCTGACAGTATTCAGCATAAAGAAGATTAACAGCAATAAGCCCTGTTATTTCCTGCGTGGATATTTCTTTAGTTAATTTTCGTGCCAGTTCATGTTTACCTTTAAGCGAAAGGAACATAACCTGCATACTTAATAATATTGGATTATCCTGCAGGTGTTGTGAGCGTAATTCATCGCCTAAACGTATAGCATCATCAATACCGGTATGATAATAGGTAATCCATAGCTTAGTGATCCCTGCGGCTGCGCGCGTTGGGTCCAATTTTAAACACTCGTTAATCGTTTGTAAGGCCTCCTCCAACTGACCAGCCATGAAGAGATTCCAGCCATAATAATATTTAATATCTGCAGAAATGGGCGAAAGTAAGTTAGCTTGTTTGAATAGCAAACTCCCGACGATGTATTCTGAATGAATCGTATTAATTAGCCCCAGTAATCCTAAAGCTTGTGGATTATTGTGGTCCAGCTCTGTTGCCTTAATCGCATGTTCTTTAGCTTTGATCATGGCGTTTTGTTTATCAAAAATCCCCATTTGCGCCATGCTGAGGTAGCATTCTGCCAGCGCACAGTAAGGCGCAATGCTGTTTGGCGACATGTTAACGCATTGAGTCAGCAATTTAAGCGCTTGCTGTAAGCTATAGGGGGTATATTGATTTAACTCATGCTTACCGCGTAAGTAAACCATCGTACTGTCAATCGAATTTAGCTCGCTAATCTGCTTTGTGTCCCAGCGAAGCCCGGGAATACATCTGAGCAAAAGATTAGCAATTTTGTTTTGCAAGAGAGAAGCGGGTTGGTGTTCTATCAACTTAATGCTTTCCTGGTGCAGCAGGTGATAACCTTTAACCCGAACTATCTCGATCTGTACAATATTATCATTGCCATCGGGTATCATCTGCCCGGAGATATAATAATCGGGGCGTAATTGATCCATGAGCTCAAGAATATCTTTAACACTGCGACAGTTCTTCGTAATGGTCACCGGTAGCACGCTCAGGCCAAAGGGCGCATACTGCGATAATCCCTTCACGATAGAGTAATGCAGACTCTCGGATTGAACCTGATCCTGCATCTGAAAAGGAAGTATCGCCAATGTATGAGTCGTAGGTTGCGGCGCTGGCGGAGACACCACTACGACCGGACGATTAAACCGATAGCCCTGTCCGTACAGTGTTTCAATGTAACGATGCTCTTTATCTTCCGACAGAATACGTCGTAAGGCATAAATACAGCGGGTAAGAGATTCTTCGTTAACTTCCGCGTCGCCCCATACCTGGTCCAGTAAGGTGTTTTTACTCACAATCTCGCCGGCGGCTTCGAGCAGGATGACCAGAACGGCATATTCTTTTGGCGGAATATTGACTTTCTTTTCTGAGCGTAGCAGGGAGCCGTCCATGTTGAGTATGAAATCATCAAAGACGAATTTTTTATTCGATACAGGAACAGGATTAAAATGTGGCATGATAATAGTGTATTCTCTTACAGGGTGAAAAGTTATAATAGCTAATACAAGTCGTTAGGATAGAATCTACTGTTTCAGTAATTCTGCTGTTAGTACTAACGGTCAGGTTGAGCTTTTATTATGAGCTTAATGTCATATTCTACGGGCTCGGGTTTATATGTTTTTAACATTTGATTATTTAGCTTATGCCTGTGCTTTAAATAACTGACATGTTGGTAATAATATTGTTATAACTAACCGTGATTATCGAATGGACGCTGTCGTATATCCTGGTGCAGAGAGTCAGCGCCGGGCATCTAAATATTTACATATTTAACTTGGCCTCATTGCAATAGATATTAGTTTTGTAGCTATCTTACTGCATTTTTTGGGGGTGTAAATGCTGCTTATTATATCTTCATGGTTAATGGTCTGATAATTACACCATCAGAACCATTTTTCTCGAAGATTTCCACTAAATGACCATTCGTTGAAAGTTTAAGAGTGTAATTTGTCTTAGGTTCCAAAATATAAATGAAAGACTGTTTTTAATGGTGCGCTTATTTTTATATTTTTTTGCAAAATAATGATATCGTCTTTTCTTTACACCCTTCAGCTATAGCGTCAAAAAGGCAGGGGGTTATGAGCAGTATCATCCTCAGGCTGGCCCCCAGGCATTATATCGATATCAGGAGGAAGAGAAGAGGTATGCCAGGCAGAAGCTAACAAGCGTGACTGTTTCGGTGTAGACCGTTCAGGCAAATAGTTCCCAGAGGGAACGGATGATGTATAAATATGAATAAAATGCCGGCCTTAATCCACAGGGTTAAAGCCGGAAGGAGATAGTGTCATCTGGATGGATTGTTACGCTGTGAATAAGGCAATATCGATTTACCAGTCATCATAGCGATGACAAGTTCACAAAAATCGTGTTATATAATCAGCCTTACTTTAAATTACCAGAGATATCAGTATAAGCTGTCTTCCTGACAGAACAATGATATTGAATAGCCTCCCATCCTGATATAGCGTGTTAATGCGCAGTCTGAATTTTAAATTATTACAATTTTAATAAAAATCTTTACTTGAGTGACAGATACAAAAAATGTTAATGGTTCGCCATTTTTATGAATGTCGATGGCGTAGTTTTAAAATATTTTTTGAAACATTGAATGAAATAGGACGTGCTGTCATAACCACATTTTAATGCTACAGCATTAACATTATGGTTGCCTATGCGTAAAAGTTTTGCTGCCTGATTCATTCTTGCCGATAAGTAGATGTCGCTAAAGCTGGTACCTTCTTCTGCAAGTTTCCGTTTGAGCGTTGACGTACTCATAAATATATGATCGGCAACATCCGTAAGCTTCCACTGTCTACTGGGTGACGAAGATATAATGTTGTAAACGCGCTCCTTTAACGTTATCTGAGCTGAGCTAAGGATGATCTCATAACTCTCCGGGAGTCGGAGAAAAGCAGTAAGCAGGAACAGCAGAAAATAAGGAATTAACTCTTCATTTTCAATACAACTTTTGTTGTTACAGTTACTGCAACCTTTGCTTGTATCCTTCGTACAGGAGAACGCCGTTTTCAGATGTTCAAATACCTCTCTTCTGGCAGGAAAGTCAGGCGTATAGAAGATTTTCTGCGCTTTCTCTGTGGGTGCCGCCATTTTGGTTTGCTGCTCGTTTGGGATAAGTGCATAGAGAGCGCCAAGTCGTTGCGTCGGTATCTCGAGTATATCGAAATCCATATGGCCATTGACTTCTTCAAGCGTCACGCTAACTACCTGCTCTTTTTTGAGCACCAACATCCCTGGTTCGTCACAGTAAATCGTATCGTGATTATTGCTAATCGTCAGTTTACCGCTCCGAAAGCAAACTAAAGTGAAACTGCTTACATAAAGATTTTTGATGCTGACCTGCTGAGCCTGACTTTTAATTTGCTGCTGGGTATTTGTCAAAAGTGATTTTAATTTCTGTAAGTTATCTGCGGCAGGACGCTGATGACTATTACTTACAAAGGTTACATTTTCCATATTATCCCTTTGTTGATGTTATTTTAATGTTCCTTACTGGTATCCTACTGAAAAAATCTGAGTTGTAAATGCTCTTTATTAGCGTGTGTTAGCAATGGTCTGATTGTTACACCAAAAGAACCCAAATTTGGGTAATTTATCTACAGTAGTTTAAGCCCCAATGGGGACGATGGTTCTTTTAATATGTGTTGAGACGCATTATACAGAATAAATTGATTTTATTTCTCACTTTTCATTCTATTTTCATCAGGAATCCCTGTGTCCTGTGCGGTACTCTGCTGCTATCGAGAACGACAGACATCGCTAACAGTATATATGGAAACATCAAAAGAGAAGACGATAACAAGCCCAGGGCCATACATAGTTCGATTACTTAACAGCTCACTGAACGGCTGTGAGTTTCCATTGCTGACAGGCCGAACACTCTTTGTGGTAGGTCAGAGTGATGCGCTCACTGCTTCAGGCCAACTCCCTGATATACCTGCCGATAGCTTTTTTATCCCGCTGGACCATGGCGGAGTAAATTTTGAAATCCAGGTGGATACGGATGCGACCGAAATTATACTCCATGAGCTGAAAGAAGGAAATTCTGAATCTCGTTCGGTGCAATTAAATACACCAATACAGGTCGGTGAATTGCTTATCCTGATTCGCCCGGAAAGCGAGCCGTGGGTGCCCGAGCAGCCTGAGAAGTTAGAAACGTCTGCAAAAAAGAACGAGCCGCGTTTTAAAAACGGAATTGTAGCCGCACTGGCCGGGTTTTTTATATTAGGGATTGGGACGGTAGGGACGTTGTGGATACTTAACTCGCCGCAGCGGCAGGCCGCAGAGCTCGATTCGTTATTGGGGCAGGAGAAGGAGCGCTTTCAGGTGTTGCCAGGACGGGACAAAATGCTCTATGTCGCTGCGCAAAATGAAAGAGATACGCTGTGGGCTCGTCAGGTTTTAGCGAGGGGCGATTATGATAAAAATGCGCGAGTGATTAACGAAAACGAAGAAAATAAGCGTATCTCTACCTGGCTGGATACCTATTATCCGCAGCTGGCTTATTATCGGCTTCATTTCGATGAGCCGCGTAAACCCGTTTTCTGGCTAAGCCGCCAGCGAAACACGATGAGCAAGAAAGAGCTCGAGGTGTTAAGTCAAAAGCTGAGAGCGCTAATGCCCTACGCGGATTCGGTCAACATCACGTTGATGGACGATGTTACCGCAGCAGGCCAGGCGGAAGCGGGGCTAAAACAGCAGGCGTTACCTTATTCCCGCAGGAATCATAAGGGGGGCGTAACGTTTGTTATTCAGGGGGCGCTCGATGATGTAGAAATACTCAGAGCCCGTCAATTTGTCGATAGCTATTACCGCACATGGGGAGGACGCTATGTGCAGTTTGCGATCGAATTAAAAGATGACTGGCTCAAGGGGCGCTCATTTCAGTACGGGGCGGAAGGTTATATCAAAATGAGTCCAGGCCATTGGTATTTCCCAAGCCCACTTTAATTTAACGCAAATAAGGAAGTCATTATGCCAACATCTTGGTCAGGCTATCTGGATGAAGTTTCAGCAAAATTTGATAAGGGCGTTGATGATCTACAAACGCAGGTAACAGAGGCGCTGGATAAATTAGCAGCAAAACCCTCCGATCCGGCGCTACTGGCGGCGTATCAGAGTAAGCTCTCGGAATATAACTTGTACCGTAACGCGCAATCGAACACGGTAAAAGTCTTTAAGGATATTGATGCTGCCATTATTCAGAACTTCCGTTAATCAGTTATAAGGTGGATTATGTCGATTGCAACTATTGTCCCAGAGAATGCCGTTATAGGGCAGGCGGTCAATATCAGGTCTATGGAGACGGACATTGTCTCGCTGGATGACCGGCTACTCCAGGCTTTTTCTGGTTCGGCGATTGCCACGGCTGTGGATAAACAGACGATTACCAACAGGATTGAGGACCCTAATCTGGTGACGGATCCTAAAGAGCTGGCTATTTCGCAAGAGATGATTTCAGATTATAACCTGTATGTTTCTATGGTAAGTACCCTTACTCGTAAAGGAGTCGGGGCTGTTGAAACGCTATTACGCTCATGATTCGTCGATATCTATATACCTTTCTGCTGGTAATGACCCTTGCCGGCTGTAAGGATAAGGATCTTTTAAAAGGACTGGACCAGGAACAGGCTAATGAGGTCATTGCCGTTCTGCAAATGCACAATATAGAGGCGAATAAAATTGATAGCGGAAAATTGGGCTATAGCATTACCGTTGCTGAGCCTGATTTTACCGCTGCGGTGTACTGGATTAAAACTTATCAGCTTCCTCCCCGGCCACGGGTGGAAATAGCGCAGATGTTCCCGGCGGATTCGCTGGTATCCTCTCCGCGAGCTGAAAAGGCCAGGTTATATTCGGCTATTGAACAGCGACTGGAACAGTCATTACAGACGATGGAGGGCGTGCTCTCCGCCAGGGTCCATATTAGTTATGATATTGATGCTGGTGAAAATGGCCGTCCGCCAAAACCTGTTCATCTGTCGGCATTAGCCGTATATGAACGAGGTTCGCCGCTTGCGCATCAGATCAGCGATATCAAGCGTTTCTTAAAGAATAGTTTTGCCGATGTGGATTATGACAACATTTCTGTTGTGTTGTCAGAACGTTCTGATGCCCAATTACAGGCTCCCGGCACACCAGTAAAACGTAATTCTTTTGCAACCAGTTGGATTGTGTTGATTATTTTGTTATCCGTGATGTCAGCAGGCTTTGGCGTCTGGTATTACAAAAACCATTATGCCCGCAATAAGAAAGGCATAACGGCTGATGATAAGGCGAAATCGTCAAATGAATAGGCAGCCATTACCCATTATCTGGCAAAGAATCATTTTTGATCCGTTATCGTATATCCATCCTCAGCGGTTGCAGATAGCGCCGGAAATGATTGTCAGACCCGCCGCCAGGGCGGCGGCAAATGAGTTAATACTGGCGGCATGGCGGCTTAAGAACGGAGAAAAGGAGTGTATTCAAAACTCACTGACGCAGCTGTGGCTGCGTCAGTGGCGCCGACTGCCGCAAGTAGCGTATTTACTCGGTTGCCATAAACTGAGAGCCGATCTGGCAAGGCAGGGAGCCTTGCTTGGCCTGCCGGATTGGGCGCAAGCATTTTTGGCAATGCATCAGGGAACAAGTTTATCTGTCTGCAATAAGGCGCCGAATCACCGGTTTTTACTTAGCGTCGGGTATGCACAGTTAAATGCCCTGAATGAATTTTTACCTGAATCTTTAGCACAGCGTTTTCCTTTGCTTTTTCCTCCATTTATTGAGGAGGCATCGAAGCAGGATGCTGTAGAAATGTCAATTTTGCTACTGGCCTTACAATATGCTCAAAAATATCCCAATTCCGTCCCCGCTTTCGCCTGTTGAGGGGATACTGATAAAGCGTAAAACGCTGGAACGTTATTTCTCTATTGAAAGATTAGAACAGCAGGCGCATCAACGGGCTAAGCGTATTTTGCGAGAGGCGGAAGAAGAGGCAAAGACCTTGCGGATGTACGCCTATCAGGAAGGTTACGAGCAGGGAATGATAGACGCGTTACAGCAGGTCGCCGCTTATCTTACTGATAATCAGACAATGGCCTGGAAGTGGATGGAAAAAATACAGATTTATGCCCGCGAGTTATTTTCAGCTGCAGTCGACCATCCCGAAACGCTTTTAACCGTCCTGGATGAGTGGCTGAGGGATTTCGATAAGCCTGAGGGGCAACTTTTTTTAACACTACCAGTTAATGCGAAAAAAGATCACCAAAAACTGATGGTGTTGCTTATGGAGAACTGGCCTGGCACTTTTAATCTTAAATATCATCAGGAACAGCGCTTTATCATGAGTTGCGGCGATCAGATCGCAGAATTTTCACCTGAACAATTTGTTGAAACGGCAGTAGGCGTCATTAAGCATCATCTTGATGAACTTCCACAAGACTGCCGGACGATTTCTGATAACGCCATTAACGCACTTATTGATGAATGGAAGACAAAAACGCAAGCATTGTAAAATGGAGGTTATAAGGTGATACCGGGTACGATTCCGACTTCTTATTTGGTCCCGACAGCGGACACTGAAGCGACGGGTGTGGTTTCGTTGAGTGCCAGGGCCGCTATGCTGAATAATGTGGATAGCGCGCCTTTAAGCAATGGCGGCGACGTTGATCTTTATGATGCATTCTACCAACGACTTTTGGCGCTCCCTGAGTCAGCCTCTTCTGAAACGCTTAAAGATAGCATTTATCAAGAGATGAATGCCTTCAAAGATCCTAAAAGTGGTGATTCGGCTTTTGTTTCTTTTGAGCAGCAAACGGCTATGCTACAAAACATGTTAGCAAAAGTTGAACCGGGCACCCATTTATATGAGGCTTTAAACGGGGTATTAGTTGGTACAATGAATGCACAGTCACAAATGACCTCCTGGATGCAGGAGATTATTTTATCGGGCGGGGAAAACAAAGAGGCAATTGACTGGTGAACCCCCATTGCTGGCGATTTGTGATAAGGTATGGTGTATATATCAGCAAGTAATGCACCATGCCAGTGTATCTATCTTATTGATGTATATGGATTATTAAGGTCTCTGCCAGGCGTTTTATTCTGAAAGGATTATATTAATATTGTAAGCTTCCATTACAAAATTGTGCATAAAGTTTGTAAGAGTATCTTTTTGTGACAAAATGAACGCGCGTTGGAATGTAATTATTGGCTATAATAATAAAAAAATCGGATTTAAATCATCACTGTGAGTTTTAATTATTTGTTTATAAGAATATAACGATTTTGAGTTCCTTATAGCACACAGGATAAAATATGGTATTGCCTTCAATGAATAAATCAGTTGAGGCCATTAGCAATAATCACCTTCAACAGCCGAACAAATTTCCATTAATAAATGGATTAGCTGACGTAAGAGACTATTATGTCGCAAACTGCTTATTGTTTAAACTTAATAAAGGCAGTTTGCGAATTGAAAACGAATTTGGGGAGTTCATCGAACAATCTGCGCCGTGTTTATTTTTATTGGAAAAAGATCAAACAATCACGCTTAGTATGAGCGAAATAGAAGGGCATATTGATTTTTCTTCACTGGAAGTTTCCTATGACTTAATGCAAAAATTCTACAAAGTTTTTTACAGTACAAGAAACTACAATGATCGAGAGCTATCATTAAAAACGAAACCAAAGTATTTTTTTCATGCGGACTTGTTGCCAGGGATGAGTGATACTTTTGACTCTATTTTGCATGGTGTGGCATGTCCACGGGTTTGTAGTAATGTGAGTATTGATGATCATGATTATTCATATTTCTCATTGATGTATCTTATATCGGCATTTGTACGTAAGCCCGGTGGGTTTGATTTCCTTGAGCGAGCAATAAAAATTACGACAAAAGAGAAAGTTTATAACATTATTATCAGCGATCTCACCCGCAAATGGTCACAGGCTGAGGTGGCAGGAAAGCTGTTTATGAGCGTATCAAGTCTGAAGCGAAAACTGGCCGCTGAAGAGGTGAGTTTTAGCAAAATATACCTGGATGCTCGTATGAATCAGGCTATAAAATTATTACGTATGGGGGCTGGAAATATTTCACAAGTCGCGACGATGTGTGGCTATGATACGCCTTCTTATTTTATCGCTATTTTTAAACGGCATTTTAAGATTACACCGCTTAGCTTTATGCGTACGATGAACCATTGATTTGTGAAATTATTTTAAACGTTACTATCTGTTTGCGTTACAGATACCAAATATTTTTTTAATCGTAGTGTATATTTCAGTATCGCTACACCAGTGATATATAGTTAATGAAAGGGAATCGAAAGCGTTCATTGTCAGACATACATGGCCACCAGGCGTCGGGCAATCGTTGTACTCTAAGAGATTACAGTAAAGTAAAACAGCAAATTTAATCATTATCAGATTTGTAAAAGGAATTCATTTCGGTAACGACATTGCGCATGTAATAACGTATCTGGTCTTATTACCTTTGTAGTAAGAAGGCGTTATCTACTTGCGCAGTAGTCGCCCAGGAAGAAAAATTATTACCGAAGCTGTAGTCAGTTTTCAAAAAAGGATAAATAAATGAGAAATGTAATTATATACGGTATTAACTGGACTAATTGTTATGCCCTTCAGTCTATTTTTAAGCAAAAATATCCGGAAAAGTGCGTTAAAACGTGTAACTCATTAACCGCACTTTTGCATTCTCTATCCGATATGCCGGACGCCGGGCTGATTTTAGCTTTGAACCCGCATGAGCATGTTTATCTTTTTCATGCGTTGCAGGCGCGGTTGCAGAACCGTAAAGTTTTGGTAGTGGCAGATCGCTTGTATTATATCGATCGCTGTGTGCTGCAATATTTTGGCGTTATGGATTATGTTTTAAAAGACGAACTATCCTGCGCTATCCGCTCGGATCGAGAGAAGCTCCGTCTTCCGGAAGCCTGGCTGCGTTTCTGCCACAGGCCACAAAAGAAAACCGTGGCTGCTACGTATGCTTTTAATGTCGGCGAGACGCCGGAAGAGGTATTGTTTAATATCAATCAATACGCCTGGTGGAATCTACCTCCCGGCGTCACTCAGGCGAAATATGCGCTGCTGATATTATTATCCTCCGGACATCCAGCAATTGAACTGGCGAAAAAATTTGGTCTGGGAACAAAAACCGTCAGTATTTATCGTAAGAAGGTTATGTATCGTTTGGGGATGGACTCTTCACCGCTATCGCTGTTCCGGGGACTGAAACTAGACGCGCATTTACAGCGCACTGCTTTTGCACATAACCCTGGTGTACTTGACGATAATTGCGCGTTACCGATTGCGGTAGGAATGAATTAAAATATTTTTTATCATTTATGACCATGTGTTGAGCTTTTATTATAAAAAAGATTTTTTGAGTAGTAATTCTTATATATAATCATCTGGAGGTGATTGGTTGCCTGGCTCAATCATTGAGGCATATTTTTGCGGGCAATATATTGAATCTGAAAAGTTAAAGATGATATTTTCGGTGCAGGAGCTATCATGTGGAGGGAAAAGTATGCTAAGTCCTACGGCTCGTAATATGGGGGCGAGTTTATCGCCTCAGCCTGACGTCAGCGGGGAGCTAAACACCGAAGCATTGACCTGTATTGTTGAGCGTCTGGAAAGTGAAATTATAGATGGCAGCTGGATTCATATCAGTTACGAGGAAACCGATCTCGAAATGATGCCTTTTCTTGTTGCACAGGCCAATAAGAAGTATCCAGAGTTAAATCTTAAATTTGTTATGTCAGTCCATGAGCTTGTTTCCTCTATAAAGGAGACCAGAATGGAAGGCGTTGAATCTGCCCGATTTCTCGTAAATATGGGAAGTTCAGGTATCCATATTTCAGTCGTCGATTTTAGAGTTATGGACGGAAAGACATCGGTGATTTTGTTCGAACCAGCAGCGTGTAGCGCTTTTGGACCTGCTTTACTGGCGTTGAGGACCAAAGCAGCTCTTGAACGTGAACAACTGCCTGATTGTTATTTTGCTATGGTCGAGCTGGACATTCAACGAAGCTCTTCTGAATGTGGTATTTTTAGCCTGGCGCTCGCCAAAAAACTTCAGCTTGAATTTATGAACTTAGTAAAAATTCATGAAGATAATATTTGTGAATGTCTGTGTGGTGAAGAACCTTTTCTCCCGTCTGATAAAGCAGACCGTTATCTGCCGGTGAGTTTTTACAAACATACTCAAGGCGTACAACGATTAAATGAATATGTGCAGGCCAATCCGGCGGCGGGAAGCAGTATAGTAAACAAAAAGAATGAAACGCTTTATGAGCGATTCGATAACAATGCCGTTATGCTAAACGATAAAAAACTCTCTATATCCGCTCATAAAAAAAGGATAGCTGAATATAAGTCTTTGCTTAAACCGTAATGAAATTATGAGGTCGCCTGCCAGAGGAAATCCTTCCAGCGCCATAAAACTACTCTATATTATGACCGTATGTTTCCTGAATAGCAGGCAATAAAGTGTTAACCTTGCGCCTCTGGTACGATTTCATTACGCCTGTCGCGCCATGTTGCGTAAATAAATGCCGCAATAAACACGATGGCAAATAATACCACGATGGTCGGCGCTGGCGCGCTATCAAGATAAAAAGACAGATAGACGCCCGCAAAAGCGGTAATAACTGACAGACTCACCGCTAATCCCAGCGCGCGCGCAAAGCGTCGCGTCAGCAAAATGGCAATTGCGCCGGGGGCGATAAGCAGTGAGATTGACAGAATAATGCCCACCGATTTCAGCGTGGCGACGATAGTCAGCGCAATCATACATAGCAGGCCATAATGCAGTAGCGTGGTATTCAGCCCGCTGGCTTTCGCCTGGTGCGGGTCAAAAGCGTGTAGCAGGAGATCTTTCCATTTCAGCCCTATGATTAACGCAATACCCAGTGCAATAACCGACGTTTGTACGATATCCCCCAGCGATATGCCCAGCATATCCCCAAACAGGATGTGATCCAGATGCACTTCCGATTGAATAGAAACATAGAGCACCAGACCTGCGCCAAACATCCCGGAAAAGACGATGCCCATCACCGTATCACGTTTGATGCGGCTGTTATCGTCCAGATAACCGGTCGCGATAGCGCAAAATAATCCGGCAATGAAAGCGCCAATCGCCAGGGGGATCCCCACAATATATGCCAGCACGACCCCGGGGAATACCGCATGACTCATTGCATCGCCCATTAACGCCCAGCCTTTTAACACTAAAAACACGGACAGTAAGGCGCAGGGAATCGCCACAATGACCGAAACCATAAGGGCGTTCACCATAAAATCAAATTGAAAGGGTTCCAGTAACGTTGTTAAGAACATGTCGGCTCCTTCTGCAGGCGGGCGCGTCGACGGTTGGCTAACAGACCGTGTTTCGGGGCGAAAATAAAGGCTGTGATGAACAGTAAGGTTTGCATGACGACAATAATTCCACCCGTGGCGCCATCCAGCCAGTAGCTAAGCCATGCGCCCAGAAAACTGGTCAGGCTACCAATCACGACGGCAATCATGAGCAGACGTGGAAAACGGTCGGTGAGTAACCAGGCCGTCGCGCCCGGCGTGACGACGAGACAGATCACCAGGAACGCCCCAACGGTTTGCAGGGCCGCCACGGTAGAGACGGACAATAGAGTGAAAAACAACAGCTTTAGTCGACCCGGATTAAGCCCGATAGAACGCGCATGGGTCTCATCGAAAAAGACGACCATCAGATCTTTCCACTTTAACAGCAGAATAGTCAGCGAGACCGCGCCGATAATCGCCAGTTGCGCAATATCCGCTGGCGCGATCGCCAGCACGTTGCCGAGAATAATCGTCTGGATATTCACCGACATCGGATTGAGCGACACCATAAAAAGGCCGACGCCAAAAAAAGAGGAGAAGATAAGCCCGATAATCGCGTCTTCTTTCAGGCGTGAGCGTTGGTTAAGAAAGAGCATACTGCCTGCCGCCAGTCCGCCGGAAAGAAACGCGCCGAGCGAGAAGGGCAGCCCTAACATCCAGGCGCCAGCAACGCCAGGCACAATAGAGTGAGATAGCGCATCGCCAATGAGCGACCAGCCTTTGAGCATCAAATAACAGGAGAGAAACGCGCACAGACCGCCCACCATCGCGGAGACCCACATCGCGTTGAGCATATACTGGTAGCCAAACGGCTCAACAAGCCAGTTCATGACGATTTTCCTCCGCTGGCCACGCGCCGGGAAATAAAGGGGCGCTCGTCATCGGTAATGATGTGCTCTTCGCCTCCGCTTAGCGCGATATGACGTAGAACGCCGCTAAACGCCTGTTCCAGATTCGCGGCGGTAAATGTGGTTTCGGTAGGGCCGCTGGCCAGTACGGTTCCTTTAATCATTACCGTATAGTCGCAAAACTCGGTGACGGAGCCGAGATTATGCGTTGAGACCAGCATCGTGCGGCCTTCATCGCGCAGTTCCCGCAGTAGATCGATGATTCGCGCTTCGGTTTTTACATCCACGCCGGTAAAAGGTTCATCCAGCAGGATTACCTGTCCATCCTGAGCGATGGCCCTGGCAAGAAACACACGTTTTTTCTGCCCGCCGGACAGCTCGCCAATCTGCCGGTGACGATATTCCTGCATATCCACCCGCGCCAGCGCGGCGTCAACACAGGCGTGATCATGCGCAGTGGGACGGCGTAGCCAGCCCATATGGCCGTAGCGTCCCATCATCACCACATCTTCTACCAGCACCGGAAATGACCAGTCCACTTCTTCCGATTGTGGAACATAAGCAATGAGGTTTTTTTTCAGCGCCTTGTTGACTGACTGTTGCAGGATAGTGATATCGCCCTGCGCAAGATGCACAAAGCCCATTAACGCTTTAAATAACGTAGACTTACCGGAACCATTTACGCCTACCAGCGCGGCGATTGAACCGCCAGGCACCTGAAAAGTGGCGTCCCGTAGGGCGGTATGACCGTTGCGATACGTCACCGTGACCTGATCAACGGTAATCGCAGATTGACTCATTGTTGACTCCTCAGTCCGTCGTTAATGCCGTTGACGATGGTTTCGGTCGTGACGCGCAGCAGATCCAGATAGGTTGGCACAGGGCCGTCAGCGGCGCTCAGAGAATCGACATACAGCACGCCGCCATAATGCGCGCCGGATTCACGCGCGACCTGGCGGGCCGGTTTATCGGAAACCGTACTCTCGCTAAAGATGGCGGGAATATGGTGCTTTTTAATGGTATCAATCACTTTACGCACCTGTTTTGGCGTCCCCTGTTGATCGGCGTTAATTGGCCAGAGATAAAGCTCTTTCATGTCGTTATCGCGCGCCAGGTAAGAGAACGCGCCTTCACTGGTGACCAGCCAGCGCTGATCGGCGGGAATTTTTTCCAGTTCGGCACGCAACGGATCGGCCATCTGGCGAATTTTCGCTTTATAGCGTTCGGCGTTTTGCTTATAGATCTGCGCATTATCCGGATCGTACTTCACCAGGGCGTCGCGAATGTTATCGACATAAATCAGCGCGTTTTCTGCCGACATCCAGGCGTGCGGGTTCGGTTTACCGTTATACGGGCCTTCGGTAATGCCCATCGGTTTGACACCGGTGGAGACGACGACTTCCGGCACGCCGGAAAGGTGCTGATAAAAGCGGGCGAACCATCGCTCCAGGTTCAGACCATTCGCGAGGATAAGCTGTGCCCCCTGCGCTCGTTTAATATCGCCGGGCGTTGGCTGATACTCATGGATTTCAGCGCCGGGCTTGGTAATTGAGCTGACTTCCGCTGCGTCGCCCGCCACGTTTTTCGCCATGTCGGCAATAACGGTAAACGTGGTGATGACTTTAAATTTCTCTTTTGCATAGGCTGGCGATAGCGCGAGTATCGCAACAATACCGGCAATCAGGAGTGTTTTCAGACGATGTAGATTCGTCATAGTATCCCTCGCAACAATGTGGTTAATTAATCATCGAATATAGCCTTTGCTATGTTATATAGCACAAGGCATGAATAAATGAAAATAATTCTTATTTGCGTAATGGCGACGATATGCAGTGATAGTGCTAAAGAGGGATAAAGTGTAAAATAAATACATCTTAATGTTCGGAGAGAGCACGATGCCTGGTAAACGTATCGCTCGTGAAAAACTGACGATCAAAAAAATGATCGCGCTGTATGAAAGCCAGTGTCCACAGGCGTCAGCGGGGCAGGGGCATTACGACGCGCTGTTCGCCTACGCGCAAAAACGTCTTGATAAATGTGTATTTGGCGAGGAAAAACCCGCCTGTAAGCAGTGCCCGGTGCACTGCTATCAGCCGGCTAAACGCGAGGAGATGAAGCAGATTATGCGTTGGGCAGGTCCGCGAATGCTTTGGCGACACCCTGTCCTGACCGTGCGGCACCTTATCGACGATAAGCGCCCCGTTCCGGAATTGCCGGAAAAATATCAGCGCAAGAAGTGAAGGGGAAGCGCCAGGCCTACGGCGCGCATCATCTCCAGGCCGGATCAGATCCGGCAACCCGTTACGCTAACGCGTCTTTATCAATACCCAATCGCTTCATACGCGACAGCAGGGTGGTTCGTTTAAGCCCCAGACGCTGCGCCGCGCCTTTTGGTCCAGCCACTACGCCATTGGTCTCTTTCAGCACACGTATAATAAGCTGATATTCATCTTCGCCTTCTTTGGCGCTTTCAGTCGCAACAGGCGAGGTATCGGGCGTTACGGCGGTAATATCCGGCAGCGACAGTTGTAGCACATTGCCGCGCGTCAGCAGCACGGCGCGCTCGACGACATTCTCCAGCTCACGAACGTTCCCCGGCCATTCCATGCTGCTGAGCGTGCGCAGCGTTTCGGCGGGAATGCTGTCGATATTACGCCCCATTCGGCGGGCGATTTTGAAGGTGAACGCTTTGACCAGTAGTGGAATATCTTCCGGACGTTCGCGTAACGGAGGAAGCTGGATCGGAAAAACATTCAGCCGATAGTAGAGATCGTTACGGAATTCGCGATCGGCGACCATTTTTTTCAGATCGCGGTTAGTCGCGGCGATCAGCCGCACGTCGGTCTGGATCAGTTTATTGCTGCCGAGACGTTCAAACTCTTGCTCCTGAAGGACGCGCAGCAGCTTAGGCTGTAGCTCCAGCGGCATGTCGCCCACTTCATCCAGAAACAGCGAGCTTTTATCCGCCAGCTCGAAACGGCCAATCCGCTGCGCGCTGGCGCCGGTAAACGCGCCGCGCTCATGACCAAACAAATCGCTTTCCAGCAGCCCCGCCGGCATCGCGGCGCAGTTCATCTTTACCATCCTGCGCCCGCTACGTCCGCTCAGGTTGTGAATGGCGCGGGCAATCAACTCTTTACCGGTTCCCGTTTCACCCAGAATCAGCACGGTACTGTCGCTCTGCGCCACCATCTCAACCTGCTTTAGCACGTTGTACATCGCTTCGCTGCGCCCGATGATCTCGCCAAACTCGCTGTCGACGTTATTAAGCTGCTCCGTGAGCGCCAGATTTTCGTCGACCAGGCGTTCCTTCAGGCGGTGGATTTCCTGATAGGCCAGCGCATTATCCACGGCAATGGCTACCCGTTCGGCAATCTGACGCAGCAGCTTGAGGTTGGCGGTGGTAAACACTTTTTCTTCGCACTGGGCCAGTTTGAGCACGCCAAGCATCGTCTTGCCGGACATCAACGGCAGCAGGCAAAGCGTCTGGATCTGATTGCCCCAGGTATCGAACAGCATGCGTTCGTAGGGGGCAAGCGGATCGCGTTCGTTGAGGTTGATAAGCAGCATCTCTTTACTTTTAAAGACGCGCTCCGTGAGCGTGCCGGCTTCGTCGACTTCGCTCTGTTCGTGCGCCGGATGATGCTCATCAAGGTAGTGGGTGGAGTAGATATTCAGCTTATTTTTGCGATGGCTGCGCAACACGATGCTGATTGCGTCGATATTGAAATAGTGGTGGATCTCTTTTGCGACTTCGCTTACCAGTTCATCAATATCCAGACGCGACAGGACGGCGTTAGTAATCGCAACCAGAATACGGAAGTTATCGCGTTCGCGGCACAACAGATCATAATCGACATTATTGTTTACCCGGTTTTGAATTTGCTCGGCGACCACGCCGACAATTTGGGTAAACGTATGCAGACGGTCATATTCCTTTTCACTCCAGGGACGATCTTCCTGACGGATGAATTCGCAGCCGCCGAAAATACGGCCCTCCGCGGCTAAAGGAAGCAGACAGTAATGACCAAATTCAGGGTAGAGGCCGCTCGCGGCAAGCTGCGGCCAGGTTTCGGTAAACTCATGGAAATTACAGTGCAATGCATCGGGGCGAGAAAGGATGCGACGTACCGGGCCGTGCGCCAGTACGGTTTCATCTTCATATTCAACAGGACGGCCATTTTCTCGCGTCGCATAATATTGTGCGCGTTGCGACTGCGCCTGCCATAGCACAATGCCGGCGCTGTCGGCGAGCGCTGAACGCTTTACCAGTTGCGAAAGCGCTTCACTGAGCGACGCCAAATCGGGCTGCTGCAATAAGGTACGAGTGATATCGAACAAGCCTTGCTGTCCAAGATCGCTCATGGGTGTATACGACATGTTGCTTTTCCAGGAAAATACCGCAAAACGGTGCGAAAACGGTAAATGAATTATAGGTATAAGTCGTAAGTTATTGCCGGATGGCTGACCGCAAACTCGCTGGTCACACACTCCGTAGGCCTGATAAGCAAAGCGCCATCAGGCGTTAATGCAGCGTTAATGCCGGATGTCGACGCAAATGCGTCTTATCCGGCCTACAGTATGCTGCCAACAGGCTGCTAGCATATACGAGGTAATGGTTCGGCGTGTGGCAAATCAAGGGTTCGCTTCACGCCATAGAGTCCGGCTAAGCGAACGCCTTTGCGTTCCACGACTTCGCCAATCAGCGCCGCATCACGTCCCAGCGGATGCGCGCGTAATGCCGCCAACGCCCGATCTGCGGCCTGCCGTTCAACGGCAATCACCAGTTTTCCTTCGTTGGCAAAGTTCAGGGCATCCAGCCCCAACAGCTCGCAGACGCCGCGCACGGCAGGTTTGAGCGGCAGTGCGGATTCGGACAATTCAATACCGTAACCGCAGGACGCCGCAAACTCATGGGCGACCGCATTCACGCCGCCGCGCGTGGCGTCACGCAATGCCTTCACTCCGTCAATATGACGCAGCGTCTGAATAAGCGGCGTTAATACTGCGCAGTCGCTCGCCAGCTCGCCATCCAGTCCCAGTTGCTCACGCAGGTTGAGGATAGTGGCGCCGTGATCGCCAAGCGTACCGCTGACTAACAGCACATCGCCAACGCTCAGCGTTTGCGCGCCCCAGCGAATATCGGCGGGAATCGCCCCCATGCCGGCAGTGTTGATAAATAATTTGTCCGCCGCGCCGCGCTGCACAACTTTGGTGTCGCCGGTTACAATGGCGATACCCGCTTCCCGCGCGGTCGCCGCCATGCTATTGACCACGCTTTTTAACGTCTCCATCGGCAGCCCTTCTTCAAGGATAAAGCCGCAGGAGAGATAGCGGGGGATCGCGCCGCTCACCGCTACGTCGTTCGCCGTACCGCAAATCGCCAGTTTGCCGATATTGCCGCCGGGGAAAAAGAGCGGATCGATCACATAGCTATCGGTAGAAAACGCCAGACGGTCGCCCTCCGCCGTCAGTTGCGCCAGCTCCAGACGCGCCTGATCTTCTTGTTCCGCCAGCCACGGGTTGGCAAAGGCCTCCATAAACAGGCTATTAATCAACTGTTGCATAGCCTGGCCGCCGCTGCCGTGGGCGAGTTGTATATTGTTCAAACTTCACACTCCTGCTGACGATACTGATACCAGGCGGCGCATGCGCCTTCGGAAGAGACCATCAGCGCGCCGAACGCGGTCTCTGGATTACATGTTTTACCAAATAGCGGGCACTGATGCGGCTTGCATCTGCCGGTCAGCACTTCGCCGCAGCGGGCGCGCGGATCGTCATAGACCTGCTGCGGCGCTGGGCGGAAATGCGCTTCGGCGTCAAAGCGCTGATACTCTGGCGTCAGGTGGACGCCGGAGGATTCAATTACGCCCAGACCGCGCCACTCGCTGTCGCCATTAACGCAGAACACATCGGCGATGGCCTGCTGCGCCAGCATGTTTCCGGCATCCGGCACCACGCGACGGTATTGGTTTTCAACCTGGCTTAGGGCCGCTATTTTCTGCTCAACCAGCATGACCACGCCTTGCAGTAGATCAAGCGGTTCGAATCCAGCCACCACCAGCGGGCGATTAAAATCGGCGGCGATAAACTGGTACGCCTCGGTGCCGATGACCATGCTGACGTGGCCTGGCGCAAGAAAGGCGTCAATGCCGTTGTCCGGCTGCTCCAGTAGGCTACGCAGCGTCGGGATCAGCGTAATGTGCTGGCAGAAAAAGTAGAAGTTTCGCACGTCACGCTGTTTTGCCTGCTGTAGCGTGATGGCGGTGGTCGGCATGGTGGTTTCAAAGCCCAGCCCGAAAAATACCACTTTGCGGGTCGGGTTATCCTGCGCCAGCTTCAGCGCGTCCATCGGAGAATAAACAATACGGACATCCGCGCCGCGCGCTTTAGCCTGCAACAGAGAACCCTGTTTCCCCGGCACGCGCATGGCATCGCCAAAGGTGCAGAAAATCACCTCCGGATGGCTGGCGATTTCCACGCAACTGTCGATGCGTCCCATCGGCAGCACGCAGACCGGACAACCGGGGCCGTGAATAAACTCCACGTTTTCGGGCAGTAACTGATCGAGACCAAATTTAAAAATTGCGTGGGTATGACCCCCGCAGACTTCCATAATGCGCAACGGACGTTCGGCAGTGTAAGGAAGAAGGGCGGCGCGTTCACGCAGGTGTTCAATGAGCTGCATCACCTGTTCCGGCGCACGGTACTCGTCAACAAAACGCATTATCTCTCCTCACCATACAGCAGTGCGCCGACGTCCGGCTCAACATCAAACATATTTTGTAGCGCGTCGAGCGTGTCGCGCGCTTCCGCTTCGTTAATGACGCTCATGGCGAATCCGACATGAACCAGCACCCACTGACCCAGACGCGGCTGACCGTTTTCATCACAACTGCCGACTAATGTGAGATCGACGTCGCGCTGAATACCGCAGACGTCAACTTTTGCCTGATTGCCGTCAATGGCGCGGATTTGACCCGGCACGCCTATGCACATCGCTGCGCCTCCAGCCAGGCCAGCCACTGATCCATGCCTTCGCCGCTGGTGGCGGAAATCAGGATAATTTCAATCTCCGGGTTCACTTCACGCGCGCTGGCGATGCACTTCTCAACGTCAAAATTGAGGTAGGGCAGCAGATCGACTTTATTGAGCAGCATGAGCGACGCAGCGGCAAACATATGGGGATATTTCAGCGGTTTATCTTCACCTTCGGTTACGGAAAGCACTGCGACTTTATGCTTTTCGCCCAGATCGAAGCTGGCCGGGCAGACAAGATTACCGACGTTTTCGATAAACAGAATACCGCGGTCATCCAGCGGCAGGCGCGGCGCGGCGTCGGCGATCATTTGCGCGTCAAGATGGCAGCCTTTACCGGTGTTGACCTGAATGGCGGGCGTGCCGGTAGCACGGATGCGGGCGGCGTCGTTCACTGTCTGCTGGTCGCCTTCAATCACCGCGCACGGTACACGGTCTTTCAATTTCATCAGCGTTTCGGTCAGCAGGGTGGTTTTACCGGACCCGGGGCTGGACACCAGGTTGAGCACCAGTTGCTGGCGGGCGGCGAAACGGGCGCGGTTGCGCTCAGCCAGACGATTATTTTTGTCCAGCACGTCGATTTCAACCTCCAGCATCCGCCGCTGACTCATACCAGGCGCGTGGGTTCCGGCTTCGCCGTGGCCGTAATGCAGATCGCCTTCTGCGGTCTGACTTGGGGCAAAGTCAGGCTTTTTAATGCCGGTAATATTCAGCGCCGGGCGAGCCGCTGGGGCAAAGGGCGCGCTACGAAACGCTGAGTGCGGATTATGTTCATCGCCTTCTATATAAAGGTTGCCTTCAGCGCAACCGCAAGTCGTACACATCGCTTACTCCTGATCTTTTTCTTGTTACAGGCTTTCTGCCGGATGGCGACGCGAGCGTCTATCCGGCATTAATCTTCAGTTTCATCAATCTCTATGCGCCGAATTTGTAAGCCGTCATCGGCCACAATTCGCAGCGTATCGCTATGACATTGCGGACAACGACGTACACGGTGGGTTAACAACGTGACATATTGTTGACAATGCTCACACCAGCATTCGGCTTCCTGTTCTTCGAGGTGCAGTTTACAACCTTCTGCTATCGTGCCGCGGCATACCAGATCAAAACAAAAGGAAAGAGCGCTGGTTTCCACGCAAGAAAATGCGCCAATTTTGATCCAGACGGCTGTCACACGTTTTGCACCGTATGCTGAAGCCTGTTGTTCAATCAATTCCAGTGCCCGTTGGCAGAGGGTGATTTCGTGCATATCGCCTCCCGTAGTGGTTGCCCCTGTAAAGCAATATTTATGCCAATATTTTTATCCCCTGGCAGTTTAATGTCGACGATGACGAAATGACATGTCGTCACCGCGTCGAAACGGCAGTTACTGTGTGCTTCTGCCATTAAAAACAATAAGTTAAAAATTGGCATGGAAAATGCTTAACGCAGGCATCTCTGTTAAACGGGTAACCTGACATGACTATTTGGGAAATAAGCGAAAAGGCCGATTACATCGCGCAACGGCATCGTCGCCTACAGGACCAGTGGCATATTTACTGCAACTCGCTGGTTCAGGGGATCACCCTCTCGAAAGCGCGCCTGCATCACGCAATGAGCTGCGCGCCGGAAAGGGATCTTTGCTTTGTCCTGTTTGAGCACTTTCGTATTTACGTCGCGTTGGCGGATGGTTTTAACAGCCACACCATTGAGTACTACGTTGAAACCAAAGATGGCGAAGATAAGCAATTGATTGCACAGGCGCAGCTCGATATCGACGGCAAGGTTGATGAACGGGTTAACAACCGCGATCGCGAGCAGGTGCTGGAGCACTATCTGGAAAAAATCGCCAGCGTTTACGACAGCCTCTATACCGCTGTAGAAACCAACTCGCCGGTTAATTTGCGTCAATTGGTAAAGGGTCACAGCCCGGCGGTATAAGCCTGAGGCGTTGCCCGCTTTGATTCGCGATGTGGCGTTGCGCCACGTCATGAATGTTTTGGGGATGGGCGTGTCGATAAGTGTCGAAAATGACATTTCAACGGCATGTTTTCGTCAAAAATGACAATCACCTGAGGAATGCCTGGTGAATCGTTTTGTAATTGCTGACTCCACTCTCTGTATCGGCTGCCACACCTGTGAGGCCGCCTGTTCAGAGACGCATCGCCAGCATGGCCTGCAGTCAATGCCGCGCCTGAAAGTGATGCTGAATGAAAAAGAATCTGCGCCGCAGCTTTGTCACCACTGTGAAGATGCGCCATGCGCCACGGTATGCCCGGTTAACGCGATTAATCGCGTTGACGGCGCTGTCCAGCTTAATGAAAGCCTGTGCGTGAGCTGCAAACTGTGCGGTATTGCCTGTCCGTTTGGCGCTATTGAGTTTTCCGGCAGCCGTCCGCTGCATATTCCGGCGAACGCCAATACGCCGAAAGCGCCGCCCGCGCCGCCAGCGCCTGCGCGCGTCAGTACGTTGCTCGACTGGGTGCCGGGCGTACGCGCTATCGCGGTGAAATGCGACCTGTGCAGCTTTGACGAGCAAGGCCCGGCCTGTGTGCGGATGTGCCCGACTAAAGCGCTACACCTGGTGGATAACACGGATATCGCCCGCGCCAGCAAACGTAAACGTGAGCTGACGTTTAATACCGATTTTGGCGATCTCACCTTGTTTCAGCAGGCTCAGAGTGGGGATGCATAATGAGTTCACTTTCACTGATTACTAGCGGCGTCGCGTGGTTTGCCGCCGCCGCCGTTCTGGCTTTTCTGTTTTCGTTTCATAAAGCGCTGAGCGGCTGGATTGCCGGTATCGGCGGCGCGGTCGGCAGCCTGTGTACGGCAGGCGCGGGGTTCACCGCGCTGACCAGCGCCGTTACGGTGAGCGGCGTGATGCCGTTTACCGGTCACATGCTGCAAATTACGCCGCTGAATGCTATCTGGCTGATTACGCTGGGGCTGTGCGGCCTGTTCGTCAGCCTGTTCAATATCGACTGGCATCGCCATCCACAGGTAAAAGCCAACGGACTGTTGATCAACCTGCTGATGGCGGCAGCCGTCTGCGCCGTGGTCGCCAGTAACCTGGGGACGATGGTGGTGATGGCGGAAATCATGGCGCTCTGCGCCGTGTTCCTCACCGGCGGTAGCAAAGAGGGCAAACTGTGGTTTGCGCTGGGCCGTCTCGGTACGCTGCTGCTGGCAATCGCCTGCTGGCTGGTGTGGCAGCGCTACGGCACGCTGGATCTGGGGCTGCTTGATCAACGCGCTCAGCAACTGCCGCTGGGCTCCGATATCTGGCTGCTCGGCGTTATCGGCTTTGGTCTGCTGGCCGGGATTATCCCGCTACACGGTTGGGTGCCGCAGGCGCACGCCAACGCCAGCGCTCCCGCCGCCGCGCTGTTCTCGACCGTGGTGATGAAAATCGGGCTGCTGGGCATTCTCACGCTATCTCTGCTTGGCGGCAATGCGCCGCTGTGGTGGGGCGTGGCGCTGTTGGTGCTTGGGATGATCACCGCCTTTGTCGGCGGTCTGTACGCGCTGATGGAGCATAACATTCAGCGCCTGCTGGCCTATCACACGCTGGAAAATATCGGCATCATTTTGCTCGGTCTGGGCGCAGGCGTTACCGGGATTGCTCTCAATCAGCCGGTACTGATCGCGCTGGGTCTGACCGGCGGGCTCTATCACCTGCTGAACCATAGCCTGTTCAAAAGCGTGCTGTTTCTGGGCGCGGGCAGCATCTGGTTCCGTACCGGTCATCGCGATATCGAAAAACTGGGCGGTATTGGTAAACGGATGCCGGTTATTTCTATCGCCATGCTGGTCGGTCTGATGGCGATGGCGGCGCTGCCGCCGCTGAACGGCTTTGCCGGCGAGTGGGTGATTTACCAGTCCTTCTTCAAACTGGGCAACAGCGGCGCGTTTGTTGGTCGTCTGTTAGGACCGCTGCTGGCGGTTGGCCTGGCGATTACCGGCGCGCTGGCGGTGATGTGTATGGCGAAAGTTTACGGCGTGACGTTCCTTGGCGCGCCGCGCACGAAGGAAGCTGAAAATGCCAGCTGCGCGCCGATCCTGATGGGCGTCAGCGTGGTGGCATTGGCGATTTGCTGCGTACTGGGCGGGGTTGCCGCGCCGTGGCTACTGCCGATGATTTCCACTGCGGTACCGTTGCCGCTGGAAACCGCGCACACCACCGTATCGCAGCCGATGATCACGCTGCTGTTGGTCGCCTGT
The DNA here is from genome assembly GCF_046569105.1 of Salmonella sp. 741265073_HBA. Taxonomy (NCBI): domain Bacteria; kingdom Pseudomonadati; phylum Pseudomonadota; class Gammaproteobacteria; order Enterobacterales; family Enterobacteriaceae; genus Salmonella; species Salmonella sp. 741265073_HBA. Next base: position 85,498 of record NZ_JBKFRY010000011.1, read on the forward strand.
CCGCTACTGCCGTTCATCATTATGGCGATGTTCAAAGGCAACCGTCTGCCGTCGCGTTCTCGCGGCGCGGCCTGGGTGTGCGGCTACGACCATGAGCAGTCGATGGTGATTACCGCGCACGGTTTCGCCATGCCGGTGAAAGAGGCCTTTGCCCCGGTACTTAAACTGCGTAAATGGCTTAACCCGGTATCGCTGGTGCCGGGCTGGCAGAACGCGGCGGCCGCGGTGCTGTTCCGTCGTCTGGCGCTGATTGAGCTGGCGGTGCTGGTGGTGATTGTGGTTTCACGAGGAGCCTGAAAATGAGTGTGTTTTATCCGTTAATTCAGGCGCTGGTGCTATTTGCCGTTGCGCCATTGCTGTCCGGTATTACTCGCGTGGCGCGCGCCCGTCTACACAATCGCCGAGGGCCGGGCGTGTTGCAGGAGTACCGCGACATTATCAAACTGCTCGGTCGTCAGAGTATTGCGCCCGCTGATTCTGGCTGGGTTTTTCGCCTGACGCCGTTTGTGATGGTCGGCGTGATGCTGACTATCGCCACCGCGCTGCCGGTCGTCACCGTTGGATCTCCGTTGCCGCAACTGGGTGATTTAATCACCCTGATTTACCTGTTCGCGATTGCGCGCTTCTTCTTCTCTATTGCAGGCCTGGATACCGGCAGCCCGTTCACCGCGATCGGCGCCAGCCGTGAAGCGATGCTCGGCGTGCTGGTGGAGCCGATTCTGCTGCTGGGTCTGTGGGTCGCCGCGCAGGTGGCGGGTTCAACTCATATCAGCAATATCGCCGATACCATTTATCACTGGCCTGTCGCGCGCAGTATTCCGCTGATTCTGGCGCTGTGCGCCTGCGCCTTCGCCACCTTTATCGAAATGGGCAAGCTGCCGTTCGACCTGGCGGAAGCGGAGCAGGAGTTGCAGGAAGGGCCGTTGACCGAATACAGCGGTAGCGGCTTTGCGGTGCTGAAATGGGGCATCAGCCTTAAGCAACTGGTGGTGCTGCAAATGTTCGTCGGCGTGTTTCTGCCGTGGGGACAGATGGAAACCTTCAGCGCAGGCGGACTGTTGCTGGCGCTGGTGATTGCCATCGTCAAGCTGATTGTCGGCGTACTGGTGATCGCCCTGTTTGAAAACAGCATGGCGCGACTGCGTTTTTGCGCCACTTCACGCGTGACCTGGGCCGGTTTTGGGTTTGCGTTTTTAGCCTTCGTCTCCTTGCTGGCGGCGTGATTTAAGAGAGTTTGAGCATGTCTGAAGAAAAATTAGGTCAACAATACCTTGCGGCGCTGCACCAGGCGTTTCCGGGCGTCGTGCTGGACGAAGCCTGGCAGACCAAAGATCAGCTGACTATTACGGTAAAAGTGAACTATCTGCCGGAAGTGGTGGAGTTTCTTTACTACCAGCAGGGTGGGTGGCTGTCGGTGCTGTTCGGTAATGACGAACGTCAGCTGTGCGGCCACTATGCCGTTTATTACGTGCTGTCGATGGAGCAGGGCACGAAGTGCTGGATTACCGTTCGCGTTGAAGTAGATGCCAATAAGCTGGAATTCCCATCCGTTACGCCGCGCGTGCCGGCTGCCGTGTGGGGTGAGCGCGAAGTACGCGACATGTACGGTTTAATCCCAGTCGGTTTGCCGGATGAACGCCGTCTGGTGCTGCCGGACGACTGGCCGGACGAACTCTATCCGCTGCGTAAAGACAGCATGGATTATCGTCAGCGCCCGGCGCCGACCACCGATGCGGAAACCTACGAGTTCATTAACGAGCTGGGTGACAAGAAAAATAATGTGGTGCCGATTGGCCCGCTGCATGTCACTTCCGATGAACCGGGCCACTTCCGTCTGTTCGTCGATGGCGAAAACATTATCGACGCCGACTACCGCCTGTTCTACGTCCACCGTGGTATGGAAAAACTGGCGGAAACCCGCATGGGTTATAACGAAGTCACCTTCCTGTCGGATCGCGTGTGTGGTATCTGCGGCTTCGCCCACAGCACCGCCTACACCACTTCCGTGGAAAACGCGATGGGCATTCAGGTGCCGGAACGTGCGCAGATGATCCGCGCTATTCTGCTGGAAGTGGAGCGCCTGCACTCGCATCTGCTCAACCTCGGCCTGGCCTGCCACTTTACCGGCTTTGACTCCGGCTTTATGCAGTTCTTCCGCGTGCGTGAAACCTCCATGAAAATGGCAGAGATACTGACCGGGGCGCGTAAAACCTACGGCCTGAACCTGATCGGCGGGATTCGCCGCGATCTGCTCAAAGAGGACATGATCCAGACCCGTCAACTGGCGCAGCAGATGCGTCGTGACGTGCAGGAGCTGGTGGACATGCTGCTGAGCACGCCGAATATGGAACAGCGTACCGTGGGTATCGGTCGTCTGGACCCGGAAATTGCCCGCGACTTCAGCAATGTCGGCCCGATGGTGCGTGCCAGCGGTCACGCCCGCGACACCCGCGCCGACCACCCGTTTGTCGGCTACGGTCTGCTGCCGATGGAAGTACATAGCGAGCAGGGCTGCGATGTGATTTCTCGTCTGAAAGTCCGTATCAACGAAGTTTATACCGCGCTGAACATGATCGATTTCGGTCTGGATAATCTACCGGGCGGCCCGCTGATGGTGGAAGGCTTTACCTATATTCCGCACCGTTTTGCGCTCGGCTTCGCTGAAGCGCCGCGTGGTGACGATATCCACTGGAGCATGACCGGCGACAACCAGAAGCTGTACCGCTGGCGCTGCCGTGCGGCGACCTACGCCAACTGGCCGACGCTGCGCTATATGCTGCGCGGCAACACCGTCTCCGATGCGCCGCTGATTATCGGCAGTCTCGACCCGTGCTACTCCTGTACCGACCGGATGACCGTGGTCGATGTGCGTAAGAAGAAGAGCAAAGTCGTGCCGTACAAAGAACTTGAGCGCTACAGCATTGAGCGTAAAAACTCGCCGCTGAAATAAGGAATCGCCATGTTTACCTTTATCAAAAAAGTTATCAAAACCGGCACGGCGACCTCGTCTTATCCGCTGGAGCCGATTGCGGTTGATAAAAACTTCCGCGGCAAGCCGGAACATAATCCGCAGCAGTGCATCGGCTGCGCCGCCTGCGTTAATGCCTGCCCGTCGAACGCGCTGACGGTGGAAACCGATCTTGCGACCAATGAGCTGGCGTGGCAGTTCAATCTTGGCCGTTGTATCTTCTGCGGTCGCTGCGAAGAGGTGTGCCCGACGGCGGCGATTAAACTGTCGCAAGAATACGAACTGGCGGTGTGGAAGAAAGAAGATTTCCTGCAACAGTCCCGCTTTGCGCTGTGCAACTGCCGCGTGTGCAATCGTCCTTTCGCGGTACAGAAAGAGATTGACTACGCCATTGCGCTGCTTGCGCACAACGGCGACAGCCGCGCGGAAAACCACCGCGAAAGCTTTGAGACCTGCCCGGACTGTAAGCGTCAGAAATGCCTGGTGCCGTCCGACCGTATTGAACTGACTCGCCATATGAAAGAGGTCAGCTAATGAGCAATTTATTAGGCCCGCGTGACGCCAACGGCATTCCGGTACCGATGACGGTGGATGAATCCATCGCCAGCATGAAGGCGTCTCTACTGAAAAATATTAAGCGTTCGGCATACGTTTACCGCGTGGACTGCGGCGGCTGTAACGGTTGTGAAATCGAAATCTTTGCGACGCTGTCGCCGCTGTTTGATGCCGAGCGTTTTGGCATCAAAGTGGTACCGTCGCCGCGTCATGCCGATATTCTGCTGTTTACCGGCGCGGTGACCCGCGCCATGCGCTCTCCGGCGCTGCGCGCCTGGCTGTCGGCGCCGGACCCGAAAATTTGTATCTCTTACGGGGCCTGCGGCAACAGCGGCGGCATCTTCCACGATCTCTACTGCGTGTGGGGCGGTACCGACAAAATCGTCCCGGTGGATGTGTATATTCCAGGCTGCCCGCCAACGCCTGCGGCGACGCTGTATGGCTTTGCGATGGCGCTTGGCCTGCTGGAGCAGAAAATCCACGCCCGCGCGCCGGGTGAGCTGGACGATCAGCCCGCAGAGATCCTGCATCCGGATATGGTGCAGCCGCTGCGCGTGAAGGTGGATCGCGCGGCGCGCCGGCTGGCGGGGTATCGCTATGGTCGTCAGATCGCCGATGATTACCTGACACAGTTGGGGCAGGGCGAGCAGCAAGTGGCGCGCTGGCTGGAAGCGGAAAACGATCCGCGTTTAACCGAAATTGTCACCCATCTCAATCATGTTGTTGAAGAGGCGCGTATCCGATGAGCGAACAGGTGGTGTTCAGTCAACTGAGCCGTAAGTTTATTGATGAGAACGATGCGACGCCTGCCGAGGCGCAGCAGGTTGTCTATTACAGCCTGGCGATTGGTCACCACCTGGGGGTCATCGATTGTCTGGAGGCCGCGCTCACCTGCCCATGGGATGAGTATCTGGCGTGGATCGCCACCCTGGAAGCCGGTAGCGATGCCCGGCGTAAAATGGAAGGCGTGCCGAAGTATGGCGAGATCGTCATCGATTTCAACCATGTGCAAATGCTGGCGCGCGCGTTTGATGATGCACGCGCCGCGCAGACCCCGCAGCAGCAAGAATGGAGCAAACTGATGCTCAGTATGCTGCATGACATTCATCAGGAAAGCGCCATCTACCTGATGGTGAGGAGGCTTAGTGACTGACGTTTTACTCTGTGTCGGCAACAGCATGATGGGCGACGACGGCGCAGGCCCGTTACTGGCGGAAATGTGCGCAGCGCAGCCGAAGGGCAACTGGGTTGTCATCGACGGCGGCAGCGCGCCGGAAAACGACATTGTGGCGATTCGCGAACTGCGCCCGCAGCGTCTGTTGATTGTCGACGCCACCGACATGGGACTTAATCCGGGCGAGATCCGCATTATCGATCCGGATGATATCGCCGAAATGTTTATGATGACCACCCACAATATGCCGCTCAACTACCTTATCGATCAGCTGAAAGAGGATGTCGGCGAGGTGATTTTTGTTGGTATCCAGCCGGATATCGTCGGGTTTTATTATCCAATGACTCAACCGATTAAGGACGCGGTAAATATCGTCTATCAGCGCCTGGACGGCTGGCAGGGAAACGGCGGATTTGCCGCGCTGGAAGCGCCGGAGGCGTAAAATGCGCACATATTTAGGGAGAATTTGAGTTACCCGGCAACGGTTGTAAGAAGGACGTGAAGATTATCGTATGGAGCGGACTGCTATTTCTCTGCCTCGCCGTGCGCGCGCTGGCCACCGATTTTGTCGGTTACCTGCCGATGAGCGACGGTGAATATGCGCAAAAGCGTGCGCTGAAGCCGCTGTTGACCCTGCCTTATTCTGTATCGCCCGACCAGACCTGGCATTTTCGCCAGGTTGGAGTCAGTGGTGTGACGCTACTGCCGGAGCCGAAAAAAGATAACGAACGGCGGATTAGCGGAAAAGACAGCGCCGGTAATTCGTGGGTTGTCCCGGTGGGAATGCTGATTAATTTGGCGGGTAATGCGCAATTTTATCGCGCTGACCTCGATCGTAACGGCATTCAGGATCTGGTTATCTGGTTGGGCAATCCTGGGTTGGGCCTGGCGCCGAGCGCGCAATACATCATTTTCACCTTTCTCAATAATGGCCGCCCCTGCGTCTTTGAACCGTGGGGGTTTTATACCGCCACCGATACTGGCGTCGATGATTTGCTTGATTTACAGGGCAATGGGCGCACGCAACTGTTGGATATGCAGTTTGACTCAGGCTACTGGATAACCAATTTATATCAGGTGAAGGACGCCCGCTGGCAGCGCGTACACGGCTGGTTTGGCCGGTTGAGTTATCCGGCGCTGACCCGTTTTAATCACTATCCTGGCCGTAAATTAATTATCAAACCTATTGCCGGAAGGAATCCGCAAACGGACGATCTTTCCCTTACGCAGCGCTGTTTAATACGCGGTAACGTATTGCCAGGCGTTAATCAGGATTGATGCCAGTTGCGGTGCAGAGTTGGCTGGCTATCACTGCAAATTTTGACCACCACTGGCGACATTACGTGTCATCGACACTTGTGACGATGACACGTAAATGCTCACGAAAATAGAAATAATATTCTTAAATAACAATGAAATAAAAATTGGCACGATTCGTGTATATATCGGCACATCATCTGTTATTGCTGGAGAATTTGATGAACCGTTTCATCATTGCAGACGCGAGTAAGTGCATTGGTTGCCGTACCTGTGAAGTGGCTTGCGTCGTATCCCATCAGGAAAATCAGGATTGCGCATCGCTGACCCCTGAAACCTTTTTACCTCGTATCCATGTCATCAAAGGCGTGAATGTTTCCACGGCAACGCTGTGTCGCCAGTGTGAAGACGCGCCGTGCGCCAACGTTTGCCCGAATGGCGCCATCAGCCGTGACAAAGGTTTTGTTCATGTGATGCAGGAACGCTGCATTGGCTGTAAAACTTGCGTAGTGGCATGTCCTTATGGCGCCATGGAAGTGGTGGTACGTCCGGTGGTTCGCAATAGCGGCGCGGGGCTGAACGTGCGTGCCGAAAAAGCCGAAGCCAACAAGTGCGATCTGTGTCACCATCGTGAAGCCGGTCCGGCCTGTATGGCCGCTTGCCCAACGCACGCCCTCATCTGCGTTGACCGCAATAAGCTTGAACAGCTGAGCGCGGAAAAACGCCGTCGTGCGGCGCTGGATTCAACGGCATCGCTGCTTTTCTGATTTCTGCGATTGCGCGTAGAATACGCCACAAAGCATTGCCGGATGGCGGCATCAATGCCTTCTCCGGTCTACGGTCCGTGCGGTTGTAGGCCTGATAAGCGTCGCGCCATCAGGCATCCGGGTTCGATGATGGCGGGAAAATAAGATGGCGATAGACACACCTTCCGGCGTACAGCTACGCATTCGGGGCAAAGTACAGGGCGTCGGTTTTCGTCCTTTTGTCTGGCAGCTGGCGCAGCAGTTGCGATTACACGGCGACGTGTGTAATGACGGCGACGGCGTCGTCGTTCGGCTGCTGGAAGAGCCGTCGCAATTTATTGCCGCGCTCTATCAGGATTGCCCGCCGCTGGCACGCATTGACAGCGTTGAACACGCGTCGTTGATATGGGAGCGCGCACCGACGGATTTCGCTATTCGTCAGAGCGCAGGCGGTGCGATGAACACGCAAATCGTGCCGGATGCGGCGACCTGCCCCGCATGTCTTGCCGAGATGAATACCCCGGGCGAGCGGCGCTACCGTTATCCTTTCATCAATTGCACCCACTGCGGACCACGCTTCACCATTATTCGCGCTATGCCCTATGACCGGCCATTTACGGTGATGGCGGCGTTTCCCTTGTGTCCGGAATGCGACAGCGAATACCGCGATCCGTACGATCGCCGTTTTCATGCCCAGCCTGTTGCCTGTCCGTCATGCGGGCCGCATCTTGAGTGGCGGAGCCAACATGAACGAGCGGAAAAAGAGGAGGCTTTGCAGGCGGCGGTCGCCCAACTGAACGCCGGAGGCATTATTGCCGTTAAAGGGCTGGGTGGTTTTCATCTGGCCTGCGATGCGCGCAACGATAACGCAGTGGCGATGCTGCGGGCGCGTAAACATCGCCCGGCGAAACCATTGGCGGTGATGTTGCCCACGGCGCAAACGCTGCCGAGCGCGGCGCGTTCGCTGCTGACCACGCCAGCGGCCCCGATTGTACTGGTGGATAAGCAGTATGTACCTTCGCTGAGTGAGGGCATCGCGCCAGGGCTTACGGAAGTGGGCGTGATGCTGCCAGCCAACCCATTGCAACATCTCTTGTTGCAGGCGCTCAATTACCCGCTGGTGATGACATCCGGCAACCTGAGCGGCAGACCGCCCGCCATCACCAACGAACAGGCGCTGGACGATTTACACGATATTGCCGATGGTTTTCTGTTGCACAATCGCGACATTGTACAGCGCATGGACGACTCTGTTGTGCGCGACAGCGGCGAAATGCTGCGTCGTTCGCGGGGATACGTGCCGGACGCGATTGCGTTGCCGCCCGGATTTCGCGATGTGCCGCCGATACTTTGTCTGGGCGCGGATCTGAAAAACACGTTCTGTCTGGTACGCGGCGAACAGGCGGTTGTCAGCCAGCATTTGGGCGATCTCAGCGATGACGGTATCCAGGCGCAGTGGCGCGAGGCATTGCGTCTGATCCAGTCAATCTACGATTTTACCCCAGAGCGTATCGTCTGTGATGCGCATCCGGGCTATGTTTCCAGTCAGTGGGCCAGTGAGATGCGTCTACCGACAGAGACGGTGTTACACCATCATGCCCATGCGGCGGCTTGCCTGGCCGAGCATGGTTGGCCGCTGGACGGTGGAGAGGTGATTGCCCTGACGGTAGACGGTATCGGCATGGGTAAGAATGGCGCGCTATGGGGCGGAGAATGTTTGCGGGTCAATTATCGCGAATGCGAACATTTAGGTGGTTTACCCGCCGTGGCGCTGCCGGGAGGCGATCTGGCTGCCAAACAGCCGTGGCGTAATCTGTTGGCGCAGTGCCTGCGCTTTGTGCCGGACTGGCAGGATTACCCGGAGACAGCGGGGCTGCAACAGCAAAACTGGAGTGTCCTGGCGCGCGCCATTGAGCGCGGCGTCAATGCCCCGTTGGCCTCTTCCTGCGGGAGGTTGTTTGACGCGGTGGCTGCCGCGCTTCGCTGCGCGCCAGCATCGCTTAGCTATGAGGGCGAGGCCGCCTGCGCGCTGGAGGCGCTGGCCTCTCAATGCGCTAACGTTGAGCATCCGGTAACGATGCCGCTTAACGGCGCTCAACTGGACGTCGCTGTTTTCTGGCGGCAATGGTTGAACTGGCAGGCCACGCCCGCGCAACGCGCCTGGGCTTTTCATGATGCGCTGGCGTGCGGGTTTGCCACGCTAATGCGCCAGCAGGCTACGGCGCGGGGGATAACCACTCTGGTCTTCAGCGGCGGGGTGATACACAACCGCTTACTGCGCGCGCGTCTTGCCTTTTATCTTTCTGATTTTAAATTGTTATTTCCGCAGCGGTTACCAGCGGGCGACGGCGGGCTGTCGTTTGGACAGGGCGTGATTGCCGCAGCGCGAGCATTAAGGGAAGTGTAGGGTGCCAGATGGCGGCTGCGCCTTATTCGGCCTGTAAACAGATGCTCACTCGTAGGCCGGATAAGACGCGAAGCGGCGCCATCCGGCATCACAGGCTTATACGGACAACGTTTTCAGCAGTGCAAAGGCCTCTTTCATGCGGTCTTCACTCGCCACAAAGGCGCGTAGTTGGCCTTCTCCACTCATGCCTTTGGCAATCATACCGTCAGATTCTGCGGTAATCTGCCAGCTCAAATCGCGGCGCTGAGTTTCTCCCGCCAGATGCAGCGGCAGTTCCGGCGTTTTGACTTTGACCAGCATCGCCGGTAGCTTCAGCGGCGCGTTGCCGCCGAGCAGATTTTTCGCCAGGTACATCGCACTTAACTGGATCGGTTGCAGGAAGGGCAGCACCTGACCGTTGATCTCCGCGCAGTCGCCGATCGCATAAATATCCGGGTGACTGGTCTGTAGATAGCTATCCACGCAGACGCCGCGGTTGACGGCTACCCCGGCGCGGCGCGCCAGAGCGGTTTCCGGGCGTAAGCCGGTGGCGGCAATCACCGCATCGACCTCAATACTATGCTGGCTTACCAGCGTAGCGCGGATACCGGCTTCGGTTTTCTCCAGTTTTTGCAACTGCGATTTCAGCAGCAGATGCACCCCCATATCGGTCAGGTGATGCTGTAAGCGACTGCTCACTTCTGGTGGCATCAGTGAGGCGAGAAGGCTGGCGGCGTTATCCATCAACGTTACCGTTTTCCCGGCGCGGCAGAAATCCATTGCTAATTCACTGCCAATGAGACCGCCGCCGACAATCAGCACTCGCTGCGCGTCGCGCAGTTGTGTCTCACAGGCGCGGTACTCCTGCTGGCTATTCAAAGTAAGCATTAACTCACGTCCTGTAATCGGCGGTACAAAGGCTGTCGCCCCGGTCGCCAGTACCAGCTTGTCGTACTGCCACTGCTTATCCTGACTTTTCACCACATGGGCATCGGCATCAATGTCAGCAACCCAGGTATGCGGGAACAGTCGCAGATTAAACTGTTCAGCAAATTCCCCCGCTAACTGGCGGGTGAGATCATCGGCGCGCTGCGACTGGCTGATAACGTGGCTGAGATCGGGCTTGTTGTACTCATCCATACTGTCCGCCGCAATCAGGGTTAACGGCACATGCGCATCTTGTTTACGGATATTTTTGACGAGCTGGCGGGCGGCGAAGCCCGACCCAATAATGATGATCCCCCGACTCATTTTGCCTCCGTCGCCAGTACGTCGAACACGTCTTTACCTAATGAACATTCCGGGCACAGGAAGTTATCCGGCACGTCGTTCCACGGCGTACCCGGCGCGACATCCTGCAACGGCTCGCCCAGCGCAGGGTCGTAAATCCACTGGCATACGCTGCATTGCATTTTGGGGCCGAGGTCTGCGGCGGCGCAGGTTGTGGTTTCTTCGACTGGCGCGGTTTTCTGTATGGTTTCCGGCAGCGGAGCAAGCGCCCACTGACGCGCGATGTCGCGACCGTGCTGACGGCACAACTCCAGCGCATCCAGATCCGGACGCCATTTCGCTTTCAGGCTCAGGGACATTTCAAAACCGGCATCCTGTAAGCGCGTGGACAGTCGATCCACCGCGCCGCCGCTCCAGCCATGAGAACCGAAGGCGCTGGCGCGCTTGTTGCGAAAGCGCAGGCCGGTCATCTCTTCCACCAGACCAGCGATTTTCGGCATCATCACGTTGTTCATGGTAGAAGTGCCGACCAGAACGCCTTTCGAACGGAAGACGTTGGTCAATATTTCATTTTTATCGCTGCGGGCGACGTTAAAGATTTTGACCGCCACGTTGGGGTCCACTTCGTTGATACCCTGCGCGATGGCATCCGCCATCATGCGAGTATTGTTCGACATGGTATCGTAGAAAATAGTGATACGATCTTCCTGATAATCTGCCGCCCATTTCAGATACAGTTCCACGATTTGCGTTGGGTTGTCGCGCCATACCACGCCGTGTGAGGTGGCAATCATATCCACCGGCAGGTTGAAGCCGAGGATTTCGGTAATTTTTGGCGTTACCAGACGGCTGAACGGCGTCAGGATATTGGCGTAGTAGCGCTGGCATTGTTCAAACAGTTCAGTTTGGTCCACTTCATCATTGAACAGGCGCTCGTCGCAGTAGTGCTGACCAAAGGCGTCGTTGCTGAATAACACCGCGTCGCCGGTCATATAGGTCATCATGCTGTCCGGCCAGTGCAGCATCGGCGTTTCCACGAAGATCAACTGCTTGCCGTTGCCGATATCCAGCGTATCGCCGGTTTTCACCACCTTAAAATTCCATTCCGGGTGATGGTGATGGCCGTTGATAGAGTCAATGGCGTTGGCGGTACAGTAGATAGGCGTGTCCGGGATCTGCGCCATCAGTTCGGTCAGCGCGCCTGCATGGTCTTCTTCGGCATGGTTAATGATGATGTAGTCGATATCCGCGAGGTCGATTTCACTGCGCAGATTTTGCACAAACTCACGGCTAAACTTATGATCGACGGTATCGATCAGCACATTCTTTTCTTCACGAATGAGATAGCTGTTATAGCTGCTGCCACGCAGAGTTTTGTATTCAGTGCCGTGAAAATCACGTACTTCCCAGTCGCGCTGGCCAACCCAATGAATATTATTTTTAACCAGGATAGACATAACCACCTCAATTCATTCAACGTTTGCAAAAAGTTGTTTTGCTTATTGCAGGTAGTGTGCCAACTTTACATCTTATTGATTTATGTGAAATTATAATAATTTTGTATTTTTGGTATAGTCAAAAAGACTATAAATGATGCTGTCAATATGACACTATAGATTGTCAAAATGACAATGAGGTAACCATGAGTTTTTCCGTGGAGGTATTGGCGGGCATCGCCATTGAGTTACAACGCGGCATTGGGCATCAGGATCGTTTTCAGCGGCTGATTACTACGCTGCGTCAGGTGCTGGCGTGCGACGCCTCGGCGCTGCTGCGCTATGAATCACGACAATTTATTCCACTGGCGATTGATGGCCTGGCGCAGGACGTTCTCGGCAGACGTTTTACCCTGGAAGGGCATCCGCGCCTGGAAGCCATCGCCCGCGCGGGGGACGTGGTGCGTTTTCCGGCTGATAGCGATTTACCCGATCCGTATGACGGGTTAATTCCCGGACAGGAAAGTCTGAAAGTCCACGCCTGTGTTGGTCTGCCGCTGTTTGCCGGACAGAACCTCATCGGTGCGCTGACCCTTGATGCTATGACGCCGGAGCAGTTCGAGGTATTTAGCGATGAAGAGCTACGGCTTGTCGCCGCGCTGGCCGCCGGGGCATTGAGTAATGCGCTGTTAATTGAACAACTGGAAAGCCAGAACATGCTGCCGGGGTCGTCAGGCGTGTTTGAACCGATAAAAGAGACGCACATGATCGGCCTGTCGCCGGCGATGACGCAGTTGAAAAAAGAGATCGAGATTGTGGCGGGCTCCGATCTTAACGTGCTGATCGGCGGTGAAACGGGGACCGGTAAAGAGCTGGTGGCGAAAGCTATTCACCAGGGCTCCCCCAGAGCGGTCAATCCGCTGGTCTATCTCAACTGCGCCGCGCTGCCGGAAAGCGTGGCGGAGAGCGAGTTGTTTGGTCATGTAAAAGGGGCTTTTACCGGGGCTATCAGTAATCGTAGCGGTAAGTTCGAAATGGCAGATAACGGTACGCTGTTTCTGGATGAGATTGGCGAACTGTCGCTGGCGCTACAGGCCAAGCTACTTCGCGTGTTGCAGTATGGCGATATTCAGCGCGTCGGCGACGATCGTAGCCTGCGCGTGGATGTGCGGGTGTTGGCGGCGACCAACCGTGACCTGCGTGAAGAGGTGCTGGCGGGGCGTTTTCGCGCCGATCTGTTCCATCGCCTGAGCGTTTTTCCGCTCTTTGTGCCGCCGCTGCGCGAGCGTGGCGATGATGTGGTGCTGCTGGCGGGCTATTTTTGCGAGCAGTGCCGACTGCGGCTGGGGCTGTCCCGCGTGGTGCTGAGTCCCGACGCGCGCCGCCATTTGCTCAACTATGGCTGGCCGGGCAACGTCCGGGAGCTGGAACATGCCATTCACCGTGCGGTTGTGCTGGCGAGAGCGACTCGGGCAGGGGATGAGGTGATACTGGAGGCGCAGCATTTTGCCTTGTCAGAGGACGTTTTACCCGCGCCGCCTGCGGAAAGCTTTCTGGCGCTGCCAACCTGCCGCAATTTGCGCGAATCGACGGAGAACTTCCAGCGAGAGATGATTCGCCAGGCGCTGGCGCAAAATAATCATAACTGGGCGGCCAGCGCGCGGGCGCTGGAAACCGACGTCGCCAACCTGCATCGGCTGGCGAAGCGTCTGGGACTGAAGGATTAGATAATCCCTGCCTGGTAGAAATCCTGCAGGTTAATGGCGCCGGTGAGTTTGCCGTTTTCATCGACCACTGGCGCGGCGGTAATTTTGCGTTTCATCAGGATCTCTTTGGCGTCAATGGCGCGGCTTTGCGCCTGGAGCGTAATACCGTTGGGCGTCATGGCTTCGCTTACCGGCGTGGTGAGCGCGCCGCCGCCCACCAGCCAGCGACGCAGGTCGCCGTCGGTAAAGACGCCTTTCACAACATGTTGCTCATCGCAAACCGCCACCAGCCCCAGCCCGGTACGGCTAAGTTCCAGCATGGCATCCATCACGCTGGTGGCAAGCATCACCTGCGGTATTGCATCGCCCTGGCGCATCAGGTGATGCACATTATTGAGCAAACGCGCGCCCAGTGCGCCAGCCGGATGCGAACGGGCGAAATCTTCTTCGTTAAAACCGCGCGCCTGCATGACCGCCATCGCCAGCGCATCGCCCATCATTAGCGTATTGACGGTACTGGACGTCGGCGCCAGATGCATCGGACAGGCTTCACGCTCGACGGAAATATCCAGAACGGCTTTTGCCGCTCGCCCCAGCGGAGAGTGAGGTTTACCGGTCATCGCCAGCAGCGCGACGGATTTATCTTCCAGACGCGGGATGATGAGGTCGAGTTCTTTTGCGCCGCCGGAATAGGAGATAAATAACATCACGTCGCGGCTTTCAATCATCCCCAGATCGCCATGCAGTGCTTCCGCCGGATGAACAAAAAAAGCGGGAGTACCGGTACTGGCAAGCGTCGCGGCGATTTTTTTACCAATATGGCCTGACTTACCAATGCCGGAAACGATCACTTTGCCTTCACAGTGAATAATGATATTGGCGGCGCGGACAAAATCATCGCCCAGACGCTCCGGCAGACGGCTGGCTTCCTGTAGCTCCAGCATTAAGGTCTGACGGCCCGCGTTTAGTAGTGCATCACTCATTGCTTTCTCCGGTTATGATTACTTCAATCCCTTTTGCTTCCAGCGCCTGACGAAATGCCGGATCGATCCCCGCGTCCGTGATCAGTTTGTCGACGGTTTCCAGACTGCACACCACATTGGGGCTTTTACGACCAAATTTTGAGGAGTCCGCCATCAGAATCACCTCGCGTGCTGCATTACACATTGCGTTACTGACGGTGTAAACCTCATTGAACGTGGTCACACCGACGTTCAGGTCAATACCGTCAGTTCCCATGAAAAGTTTATCAAAACTGAATTGCTCAAAGGCGTTTTCCGCCAGTTGACCGTGAAACGACGCCGATTTTTTACGGAAGGTGCCGCCGGGCATCAGGATAGTTTGTTCGTTGTCCAGTTCCGATAGCGCGTTAACAATATGGAGGCTGTTGGTCATCACCGTGATGTTGCTAAAACGCGAAAGCAACGGCACCATCTGTAACACGGTACTTCCGGCGTCCAGAATAATGGAATCGCCATCATGGATATATTTCACAGCGGCTGCGGCTATCAGCGCTTTTTTGTGGGTGTTGATAAGCGTTTTGTGATCAATAGGCGGATCGGACTCTTCTTTATTCAACACCACGCCGCCATAGGTGCGGATGACGGTTCCGGCATTTTCCAGAATGACCAGATCTTTACGGATAGTGGTGCCTGTCGTGTCAAAGTACTGGGCCAGTTCTTCAACCGAGCATTTTCCCTGTTTTTGCAGGTGCTCCAGAATCGCGGCCTGACGCTGACGAGGTTTCATAGGCGTGATTACCCTGACTTATGTATTTACCCGTCATACTTCACGCTGCATGTGCGTTGGCTTTCCTCGCTTACCCCGGTCACGTACTGATGTACGCTCCTGGGATTCACTGCGTCGCCGCCTTCCTGCAACTCGAATTATTTAGGGTATTGGTTGCAAAATGATAATTTCGCAAGCTATACGCATTCACAACGAAATTACCCATGTTTCAGTTTAAGCGCCAATGATAGTGCATTCTGCGCGAGCGAATCATGGGGAAAGATCACATCAGGCTGTAATTCATGCAAATGTTTTCCTTGCATTGCGGCAATTTTAACCGGTCTGGCGAATACCGTAAGGCCTTTCATCAATAAAGTGTCCGCCACCCGCTGCTGTTCGTCCAGCGCCACGGCAACCACCACCCGGGGCTTAAAACGCCCGCCGGAGCGCCCGACGCCGACCCGTCCCTGCTGGCTAAGTTTATCGAAGGCCCGATTAAAGCGGGAAATCTGCCAGCCGCCCAGCGCCAGTTGCGCACACCAGGCGATAACGGCGACGGTAATCAGAGTGGAAACCATAATGTGCTCCTGTTGTTTTGCCTGATGGCGGCGTAACCGTCTTATCCGGCCTACGGCGCCATCCGGCAATTCACGGTCAGAACATCACTTGACCGCCGGTTACGTTGATCGACTGCCCGGTGCAATAAGACGCTTTCGGGCTGGCATAAAATAACAGCATGTTCAGCACATCCTGATAATCACACCCGCGTTTGAGTGGTACCTTATCAATGTAATACTGCTCCACCTCGTCGGGCTTAATGCCCAGTTTAGTAGCGTATTGCGGCAGCAGTGACTGGAACATTGGCGATTTCAACAGGTTGCCGAGCATCAACGAGTGTACGGTAATGCCGTATTCCGCCAGATCCAGCGCCAGAGACTGGGTTAACCCCACGCCGCCGAATTTCGCCGCGCTGTAGCCGGAGTTGTGTTTACTGCCCACTTTGCCGGATTTAGAGTTAATCTGAATAATGCGCCCCTGAATGCCGTCGCGGATCATCAGGCGGGAAAACTCCCGGGCGCAGAGGAAATAGCCCACCAGATTCACCTGTAGCGAGCGGTCAAAATCGCCCAACTGGAAATCGCTGATAAACGCCGCTTTGGCGATACCCGCGCTGTAAACCAGCAGATCGACGCGCCCGAAAATCTCGTCTACGCCGCGGGACAGCGCCAGCACGCTCTGCTCGCTGGTAGCGTCAGCGCCAAAACCGTACGCCATACCTTCGCCAAAATCGGCGTTAATTTCCTGGGCGACATTCGCGGCTTTATCGCTTTGAATATCAACGACCGCCACGCGGTATCCTTCTTCTGCAAGCCCACGGCAAAGGAATGCCCCCAGGGTCTGGCCTCCGCCAATGACAACGGCAACTTGATTCATGTTTTTTCTCCTTAAGCGACAAACGTCAAAATACAGCCCGGCGCGATATCGTCCGGTACAGGCCCCGCAACGTGTACGGTGCCGGGAAATTCTGCTTCGCGCAGACCATCGAAGCGCAAAGTGATATGCCCCAGTTCACGCAGGTTTTGCTCGGCTACGCTGCCGACCGCCGTGACCGGATAGCAATGTTGGCCCAATTCACACCGCGCGCCAGGCTGCAGCGCGCCGGTCAGTTCGCCATGACAATGGATGAAGCAAAATTCTTCGATATCCGCCGGCGCGCCTTCCCGAAACGTAATCAGCATCTGTTCGCCGAGCGCCTCCATCGCGCTCTGGCCGATACGGGTGATAGTGGTTTGATAAATCACGCTCATGTCTGAACCTCTTATTGATAGATAAAGCCGGAAACAAACCAGGCGATAAGTACCGTGGGCGCGCCAGTCAGGAAGCGTCCGACCAGCACGGAAGGTACGCCGACGCGAACGGTGTCTTGCTTCGCTTCCGCCAGCGACAGGCCGACCGGGATAAAGTCGCAGGCCGCCTGCGCGTTAATCGCGAACAGGGCAGGAAGCGCCAGATGCGGGGGGATATTGCCGAGGCCTATCTGAACGCCAATCAGGACGCCAATGACCTGAGCGATAACCGCGCCAGGGCCGAGAAAGGGCGACAGCAGCGGGAAAGAGCAGATCAATGCCAGCGTCACCAGCCCCAGTGGATGGCTGGCTAATGGCGCCAGGCCGTGGGCGATCCAGTCGCCAAGACCTGAGGCCATAATGATGCCGATCAGCGCCGAAACGAATGCCATAAACGGCAGGATTGTTTTCAGAACCGTATCAATGGTGTCGCGACCGGACTGGAACAGTACCGCCACGGCGGAGCCCATTCCCATACCAACTTTTGCCAGCAGCCCGTCGCTCTGCTCGGTGATTTTTTTGCTGGTGTCGTAGTCACGTCCTAATGTCGTTTTGGCAGGCTGGGGACTGGCAGGCGTTTCGCCGACAAGAGTAATGTTTTCTTCCTTTACGCCGGAGACATAAATATCCTCAACAATATACTGCGCCAATGGTCCGGACTTACCCGTCGAGTGAATATTAATGGTTGGAATCCGGCGTTTCGGATAGATACCGCAGCGCAGCGTACCGCCACAGTCGATAATGGCCGCGCCGATCTCCGCTTCCGGCGGTTCGCCTTCTTTAAAGCCGTCCACCGCTTGCCAGCCTGTTAGTTGCGCCAGTTTGTCGACGATCGCCGGGCGCGTACCGGCTGTGATATAGACGATCTTTTTGCCTGGCGTAACGTCCAGTTCAAGCGGGCCGCCCCAGCCGCCGGCGCCTTTCTCAATACGAACCCGTGTCATGATACCGCTCCTGTCAGATGAACTTTCTGCTCAAGTTGAATCCCCATTTTTTTCTCAAAAATAGCGGTGGTGAGATCGGTTACCCAACCGCGGAAGAAGTTCGTCACCAGACCTACCAGCAGATAGCTCACCGCGAGCGGGCCGAGAGGAAGCCCTAACGTGGTGAGTCCGCTGGCAATACCCAGATAAACAAACAGTTCGCCGGGATTGATATGCGGAAACAGACCGTTCATGGAGTGACAGCTATAGGAGGCCGCCGCGTAATAGCTCGGCTTGTACTTCTCCGGCATAAAGCGTCCCAGACTCAGGGTCATCGGATTACAAAAAACAAATGTCCCGATACACGGTAAAAGCAGGTAACGAGATAGCGGATTTCCGGCGCAACGTTGGGCAAAACGCTCAATACGCTGCTGGCCGATAAAATTGATGAGCGCATTCATGATAACCAGCAGGCTTATCAGTAGCGGAAGAATACCTGTCACCATACCGGTAAACACCTCTCCGCCTTTCTGGAATAACCCGATGAACCACTCCGCACCATGTGTAATGGTTTCGATCATTGTTCTCTCCTGTAGGGTTTTTAGTTTTCTTGCTAATTTCCTGTTCATTTTAATCATGTTGAAAGATTCAAAAGTGTTATTGTGATCGCAAAATAAAAGAAAAATATTTTAAGTTGAAAGTTTGTGGGGTGGGGGAGCAGATACAAACTGAAAAGAGGAGAAAGGTGATTTATTCTCTTGTGCCGCTTCCTTGTGCGGCGAGGGATGCTTTACCATACTTCTCCCTGGATGAATTTGTTTAATGGATGTCTCATGTTCAAGCGTCGTTATGTAGCGTTACTTCCACTTTGCGTATTGCTTGCTGCCTGTAGCAGCAAGCCAAAATCTTCCGAGACTCAAGCGACGACGGGCACGCCTTCCGGCGGCTTCCTGCTTGAGCCGCAGCATAACGTCATGCAAATGGGCGGCGACTTCGCCAACAACCCTAATGCGCAGCAGTTCATTGATAAAATGGTCAGTAAACACGGTTTTGACCGTCAGCAACTGCAGGAGATCCTCTCGCAGTCTAAAAGACTGGATTACGTTCTGCGTCTGATGGACAGACAAGCGCCGACCACTCAGCCGCCCGCCGGACCAAATGGCGCCTGGCTGCGCTACCGCAAACAATTTATTACGCCGGATAACGTGCAAAACGGCGTCGTGTTCTGGAATCAGTATGAAGACGCGCTGAACCGCGCCTGGCAGGTATACGGCGTACCGCCGGAAATCATCGTGGGGATTATCGGCGTGGAAACCCGCTGGGGACGTATCATGGGGAAAACGCGGATTCTGGACGCGCTGGCGACGCTGTCATTTAACTATCCGCGTCGGGCGGAATATTTCTCCGGCGAGCTGGAAACCTTCCTGCTCATGGCGCGCGATGAGCAAGACGATCCGCTCAATCTGAAAGGTTCCTTTGCGGGCGCGATGGGCTACGGCCAGTTTATGCCGTCTTCCTATAAAGAATATGCGGTCGATTTCAATGGCGACAATCACATCAACCTTTGGGACCCGGTTGATGCCATCGGCAGCGTGGCGAACTACTTCAAGGCGCATGGTTGGGTGAAAGGCGATACGGTTGCGGTGCCGGCGAATGGTCAGGCGCCTGGGCTGGCGAATGGTTTCAAAACAAAATATAGCCTCTCTCAGCTTGCCGCCGCAGGCTTAACGCCGCAGCAATCGTTGGGCAATCATCAGGAAGCCAGCCTGCTGCGTCTGGATATCGGTACGGGCTACCAGTACTGGTACGGCCTGCCGAACTTCTACACCATTACCCGATATAACCACAGCACGCATTATGCGATGGCGGTTTGGCAACTGGGCCAGGCGGTAGCGCTGGCGCGGGTGCGCTAATTTACGCTTAGGGAGGGGAGCACCCCCTCCGCTATTATTATGGCTTTTTGGGCTGATTCTCTGCCTGCAAGTGGGATATCTTCTTTGATAGTGCCAGACTATATCCCAGACATCCCAGGCCTAAGATAATTTGACCGCCATCATACGTTTCAAAATAGCCTGACGACAATATATTCAGTACTCCCATTCCTAATGAACATACTCCACCCACAATTAACCACAGCCGGAGTTGACAGGTTTGTTTCAGTTTGTGCTGTGTACTTTCCGTTTTTTTGAGTGACATCCTTGCTTTCTCTCTGTGCGTGTAAATTTAGCAACATGGTACTGCTATTTAGTCATGTGCTACCTCTTTCATTCTGCATAAATAACCTGCTGGCATTTTTTCGGAATCCGACTCGTAAAATCGACTGCTCGTCCCCATCTCTGGTGAGAAAGTGCTATCTTGTGCGGCAGGATTTCTAACTGACAGAGGTCATGATGACTGACAGTGAACTGATGCGGCTTAGCGAGCAGGTTGGGCTGGCGTTAAAAGCGCGCAGGGCGACCGTAACGACAGCAGAGTCCTGTACCGGCGGCTGGCTGGCGAAAGCCATTACCGACATCGCCGGAAGCTCCGCCTGGTTTGAACGCGGCTTTGTCACCTATAGTAATGAAGCCAAAGCGCAGATGATTGGCGTGCGTGAAGAGACTCTGGCGCAGCATGGCGCGGTCAGCGAACCCGTAGTGGTCGAAATGGCGATCGGGGCGTTGAAGGCCGCTCGCGCCGATTTTGCTGTCGCTATTAGCGGAATTGCCGGGCCGGATGGCGGCAGTGAAGAAAAGCCGGTTGGTACGGTGTGGTTTGCTTTCGCCAGCGTCAGTGGAGAAGGGATTACGCGTCGGGAATGCTTCAGCGGCGACCGTGAATCGGTGCGTCGACAGGCGACGACGTACGCGCTACAAACCCTGTGGCAACAATTTCTACAAAACACTTGATACTGTATGAGCATACAGTATAATTGCTTCAACAGTACGAATTCACTATCCGGTTCAATACCAAGTTGCATGACAGGAGTAATAATGGCTATCGACGAAAACAAACAGAAAGCGTTGGCGGCAGCACTGGGCCAAATTGAAAAGCAATTTGGTAAAGGCTCCATCATGCGTCTGGGTGAAGACCGTTCTATGGATGTGGAAACTATCTCCACCGGTTCGCTTTCACTGGATATCGCACTCGGTGCGGGCGGTCTGCCGATGGGGCGTATCGTCGAAATTTACGGGCCGGAATCTTCCGGTAAAACGACCCTGACGCTGCAGGTGATTGCCGCTGCGCAGCGTGAAGGTAAAACCTGTGCGTTTATCGATGCGGAACACGCGCTTGACCCTGTTTACGCACGCAAGCTGGGCGTCGATATCGATAACCTGCTCTGCTCTCAGCCGGATACCGGCGAGCAGGCGCTGGAAATCTGTGACGCGCTGGCGCGTTCAGGCGCGGTGGACGTCATTGTGGTCGATTCCGTAGCGGCGCTAACGCCGAAAGCGGAAATCGAAGGCGAAATCGGCGACTCTCACATGGGCCTCGCGGCGCGTATGATGAGCCAGGCGATGCGTAAGCTGGCGGGGAACCTGAAACAGTCCAACACGCTGTTGATTTTCATCAACCAGATCCGTATGAAGATTGGCGTGATGTTCGGTAACCCGGAAACCACCACCGGCGGTAACGCGCTGAAATTCTACGCCTCTGTTCGTCTTGATATCCGTCGTATTGGCGCGGTGAAAGAGGGCGATAATGTCGTGGGTAGCGAAACGCGGGTAAAAGTGGTGAAAAACAAAATCGCCGCGCCGTTTAAGCAGGCCGAGTTCCAGATCCTCTACGGCGAAGGCATCAACTTCTATGGCGAACTGGTTGACCTGGGCGTGAAAGAGAAGCTGATCGAGAAAGCGGGCGCATGGTACAGCTACAACGGCGAGAAGATTGGCCAGGGTAAAGCGAACGCGACTACCTGGCTGAAAGAGAACCCGGCGACAGCGAAAGAGATCGAGAAAAGGGTTCGTGAATTACTGTTGAGTAATCAGAATGCCACGCCCGATTTCGCCGTTGACGATAGCGAAGGCGTTGCAGAAACCAACGAAGATTTTTAATCATCAGGTGATGGTGGGTCGGACAAAACGAAGCCGCCATTCAGCAAAACGTTAAATTACCATCAAGGGCTGCATTTATGCGGCCCTTTTGGCATTTCTCCCTGTTAAGGTTTTTTATGAGTGAACCCACATCGCGCCGTCCCGCTTATGCTCGTCTCCTTGATCGTGCGGTACGTATTCTTGCTGTCCGCGATCACAGCGAGCAGGAATTACGGCGTAAACTCTCCGCGCCGGTGATGGGCAAAAATGGGCCGGAAGAGATTGATGCGACGGCAGACGATTATGAACGCGTGATCGCCTGGTGCCACGAACATCACTATCTTGATGACGAGCGCTTCGTGATGCGCTTTATCGCCAGTCGTAGCCGTAAAGGCTATGGCCCGGCGCGTATTCGCCAGGAGTTGAATCAGAAAGGCATTTCCCGTGAATCGACTGAAAAAGCGATGCGAGAATGTGAAATTGACTGGAGTGAAATGGCACGTGAACAGGCCGTTCGCAAATATGGTGAGCCGCTCCCTTCAAACTTTTCAGAAAAGGTTAAGGTACAGCGCTTTTTGCTCTATCGCGGGTATCTGATGGACGATATCCAGCAAATATGGCGAAATTTTGCAGATTGAGCGCATACGGGATTTTACTTCCCGGTAAAGAAAACTTATCTTATTCCCACTTTTTCCGTCTGGACGCGGGTTGCTTAACGGCGAACAGCGTCTGCGACGAATATTCCTTAAATACACAAAATCATTCAAGCCGCATCAAAGCGGCAAGTGAGCCTCGGGAACGCGTGACCGGGAAACTCGCAGCCAACGCAGAGGCGGCCTGAAGGATGAAGTGTAGCTTGATTTCAGGATAATTATGAGCAAGAGCACCGCTGAGATCCGTCAGGCGTTTCTCGACTTTTTCCATAGTAAAGGGCATCAGGTAGTTGCCAGCAGTTCCCTGGTGCCTAACAATGACCCCACTCTGTTGTTTACCAATGCCGGGATGAACCAGTTCAAGGATGTTTTCCTTGGGCTCGATAAACGTAATTATTCCCGTGCAACCACTTCCCAGCGTTGCGTACGCGCGGGGGGTAAACACAACGATCTGGAAAACGTCGGATACACTGCACGTCACCATACTTTCTTCGAAATGCTGGGCAACTTCAGCTTCGGCGATTACTTCAAACACGACGCCATTCAGTTCGCATGGGAATTACTGACCGGTGAAAACTGGTTTGCTCTGCCAAAAGAGCGTTTATGGGTCACCGTTTATGAAACCGACGACGAAGCCTATGAGATCTGGGAAAAAGAAGTCGGCATCCCGCGCGAGCGTATCATCCGTATCGGCGACAATAAAGGCGCGCCATACGCATCGGATAATTTCTGGCAGATGGGTGATACCGGTCCCTGCGGTCCGTGCACCGAAATCTTCTACGATCATGGCGACCACATCTGGGGCGGCCCTCCGGGAAGCCCGGAAGAAGACGGCGATCGCTATATTGAGATCTGGAACATCGTCTTTATGCAGTTCAACCGTCAGGCTGACGGGACTATGGAACCATTGCCGAAACCGTCTGTAGATACCGGTATGGGGCTGGAGCGTATTGCCGCGGTACTGCAACACGTTAACTCTAACTATGATATCGACCTGTTCCGCACGTTGATTGAAGCGGTAGCGAAAGTCACCGGCGCCACCGATCTGGGTAATAAATCGCTGCGCGTTATCGCCGACCACATCCGTTCCTGCGCATTCCTGGTTGCCGATGGCGTGCTGCCGTCGAATGAAAACCGTGGCTATGTGCTGCGTCGCATTATTCGTCGCGCGGTTCGTCACGGCAACATGCTGGGCGCGAAAGAGACCTTCTTCTACAAGCTGGTTGGGCCGCTGATTGAGGTAATGGGCTCCGCAGGCGAAGAGTTGAAACGTCAGCAGGCGCAGGTCGAGCAGGTTCTGAAAACGGAAGAAGAGCAGTTCGCCCGTACGCTGGAGCGCGGTCTGGCGCTGCTGGATGAAGAACTGGCGAAATTGCAGGGCGACACCCTGGACGGCGAAACTGCTTTCCGTCTGTATGATACTTATGGTTTCCCGGTCGATCTAACGGCGGACGTCTGCCGTGAGCGCAACATAAAAGTCGACGAAGCCGGTTTTGAAGCCGCTATGGAAGAGCAACGCCGTCGTGCGCGCGAAGCTAGCGGTTTTGGCGCGGACTACAACGCGATGATCCGCGTTGATAGCGCTTCTGAATTTAAAGGTTATGACCATCTGGAACTGAACGGCAAAGTGACTGCGCTGTTTGTCGATGGTAAAGCGGTTGAAGCGATTAACGCGGGACAGGAAGCGGTTGTCGTGCTGGATCAGACCCCATTCTATGCGGAATCAGGCGGTCAGGTTGGCGATAAAGGCGAGCTGAAAGGCGCTGGATTTACTTTCGCTGTGGACGACACGCAAAAATATGGTCAGGCGATTGGTCACCTCGGCAAATTGTCTGCGGGCGCTCTGAAAGTGGGCGATGCGGTACAGGCTGACGTAGATGAAGCGCGCCGCGCACGTATCCGTCTGAACCACTCCGCCACGCACCTGATGCACGCGGCGTTGCGCCAGGTGCTTGGGACACACGTTGCGCAGAAAGGTTCGCTGGTTAGCGATAAAGTGCTGCGCTTCGACTTCTCGCACAATGAAGCGATGAAGCCGTCGGAGATTCGTCAGGTTGAAGATTTGGTGAATGCGCAAATTCGCCGCAACCTGCCGATTGAAACGAACATCATGGATCTCGACGCGGCGAAGGCGAAAGGCGCCATGGCGCTGTTTGGCGAGAAATATGACGAACGTGTACGCGTTCTGAGCATGGGCGATTTCTCTACCGAACTGTGCGGCGGTACTCACGCCAGTCGTACCGGTGATATCGGTCTATTCCGTATTATCTCTGAGTCCGGCACCGCAGCGGGCATTCGTCGTATTGAGGCGGTAACCGGTGAAGGCGCTATGGCCACCGTTCATGCGCAAAGCGATCGCTTAAACGATATTGCGCATCTGCTGAAGGGCGACAGCCAGAATCTGGGCGACAAAGTGCGTGCCGTGCTGGAACGTACACGTCAGCTGGAAAAAGAGTTGCAGCAGTTGAAGGACCAGGCCGCAGCGCAGGAGAGTGCAAATCTTTCCAGTAAAGCGGTCGATCTCAACGGCGTGAAGCTCCTGGTCAGCGAGCTTGCTGGTATTGAGCCGAAAATGCTGCGAACCATGGTTGATGATCTGAAAAATCAACTGGGGTCTACCGTTATCGTACTGGCAACGGTTGTTGAAGGTAAGGTTTCTCTGATTGCTGGCGTGTCGAAGGATGTGACCGACCGGGTTAAAGCAGGGGAATTGATTGGTATGGTCGCTCAGCAGGTGGGCGGTAAGGGTGGCGGTCGTCCGGACATGGCGCAAGCCGGTGGTACGGATGCGGCAGCTCTGCCTGCAGCGTTAGCCAGTGTACAAGGCTGGGTCAGCGCAAAATTGCAATAATTATAAGCGTTCGTTGGCGCCGCAGCCCGTGCTGCGGCGTTTACGTCAACGCTATCGACAACGATAAAGTCAGGTTGAAGTTTTGTATATCGGCTAAACTTAGGTTTAACAGAATGTAATGCCATGACTGCTTACACCTAAGGTGTTTGTCATCGCTTACTTTTTGGCGTTATATGATGGATAATGCCGGGATACAGAGAGACCCGACTCTTTTAATCTTTCAAGGAGCAAAGAATGCTGATTCTGACTCGTCGAGTTGGTGAGACCCTCATGATTGGCGATGAGGTCACCGTGACAGTTTTAGGGGTGAAGGGCAACCAGGTGCGTATTGGCGTGAACGCCCCGAAAGAAGTTTCTGTCCATCGTGAAGAGATCTACCAGCGTATCCAGGCTGAAAAATCCCAGCAGTCCAGTTACTAAGGTTTTCGCGTCTCACTTTTTGGGTGAGACGCAGCCTCTCTTCTCGCTCGCCCGCGTTGTCCCTTCATGACTTTTTTCAACCTCACTGTTGATATGGTGCGCTTTTGGCGGCCAGCGTGTCATCAAATTATCTGTTGATAAAACACTCTTTTTGGCTTTTTTACAGACTAATTGAGCGTGAAGTGTGCAAACGATAAAAGCTCTGGAAAAATTGTTTGACTTATAAGTCCCAGAAAGTAATATGTGCGCCACGCAGCGACGATGAGCAGAACAAGTTCTTCGAAGCACTCGTAAGAGGCGTGTGGTGAGGTGGCCGAGAGGCTGAAGGCGCTCCCCTGCTAAGGGAGTATGCGGTCAAAAGCTGCATCCGGGGTTCGAATCCCCGCCTCACCGCCATTTGCATCCGTAGCTCAGCTGGATAGAGTACTCGGCTACGAACCGAGCGGTCGGAGGTTCGAATCCTCCCGGATGCACCATCTCTTACTTGATACGGCTTTCACCGCGGTATCAATATCGGCAGTAAAGCAAGTTTTCCGATGCATCCGTAGCTCAGCTGGATAGAGTACTCGGCTACGAACCGAGCGGTCGGAGGTTCGAATCCTCCCGGATGCACCATCTCTTACTTGATACGGCTTTCACCGCGGTATCAATATCGGCAGTAAAGCAAGTTTTCCGATGCATCCGTAGCTCAGCTGGATAGAGTACTCGGCTACGAACCGAGCGGTCGGAGGTTCGAATCCTCCCGGATGCACCATATTCTCCGTACTTTCAGTGATGAAGATACGGATAAGATAGCGGTAATCACCGCTGGCACCAGGAAGGATAACGTTGCGTCAGCAACGGCCCAAAGGGCGAGCCGTAAGGCGAGTAATCCTCCCGGATGCACCATCTCTTACTTGATACGGCTTTCACCGCGGTGTCAATATCGGCAGTAAAGCAAGTTTTCCAATGCATCCGTAGCTCAGCTGGATAGAGTACTCGGCTACGAACCGAGCGGTCGGAGGTTCGAATCCTCCCGGATGCACCATATTCTCCGTACTTTCAGCGATGAAGATGCAGATAAGATAGCGGTAATCACCGCTGGCATCAGAAGGATAACGTTGCGTCAGCAACGGCCCATAAGGCGAATAACCTCCCGGATACGTCACTGCCCTGCAATCGCTTTTCCCCTTATCCTGAACATACCTCTTCATCTCTATTAGCGACAAAATCAACCAATTGCGATAAAGTACTGTCTGGTTATTCGGTTTGCGAGAACACGATGTACGCACGTTATGCTGGTTTGATTTTTGATATGGACGGTACTCTCCTGGATACCGAACCCACGCATCGCAAAGCGTGGCGTGAGGTTTTGGGGCGCTATGGTCTTCGTTTTGATGAACAGGCAATGGTCGCGCTTAACGGTTCGCCAACCTGGCTTATCGCCCAGTCAATCATTGAGCTTAACCATGCCGATCTTGATCCCCTGTCACTGGCGCGTGAGAAAACCGACGCGGTAAAAAGCATCCTGCTGGACTGCGTAGAACCGCTGCCGCTGGTTGAGGTGGTTAAAGCGTGGCATGGGCGGCGTCCCATGTCGGTCGGTACCGGTAGCGAAAGCGCTATCGCGGAAGCCTTGTTAGCGCATCTGGGGCTGCGTCGTTATTTTGATGCGGTTGTGGCGGCAGATCACGTACAGCATCACAAACCCGCGCCTGACACCTTCCTACTGTGCGCCCAGCGGATGGGCGTCATGCCGACGCAGTGCGTGGTATTTGAAGATGCCGATTTTGGTTTACAGGCGGCGCGGGCGGCGGGAATGGATGCCGTGGATGTTCGACTATTGTGAGTGACGGACTGTCGCTCCTGTCTCTGTTTGCCAGTAGTTTTCTCAGCGCGACGCTGTTACCCGGTAATTCTGAGGTGGTTTTGGTTGCTATGCTGGTCTCCGGCGTCAGCCATCCCTGGGTCTTAGTCTTAACAGCAACAATGGGTAATAGCCTTGGAGGGGTAACTAACGTTATTCTTGGGCGTTTCTTTCCGCTGCGCAAAACGTCGCGCTGGCAGGAAAAAGCGACTGGCTGGCTAAAGCGTTATGGCGCAGCCACACTATTATTAAGCTGGATGCCGGTCATCGGTGATTTGTTGTGCCTGTTAGCGGGATGGATGCGCATCCCGTGGGGGCGGACGATCTTTTTTTTGTGTCTTGGTAAGGCGCTGCGCTATGTTGCGCTCGCAGCGGCGACGGTTCAGGGCATGATGTGGTGGTAATAATTGTAGGTTTGGCATGTATGGCCGCCATTACAGTTATGCTTATTAAAACGATTTGGACAGGCGGGAGGTCAATTTGATCCCGGACGTATCACAGGCTCTGGCCTGGCTGGAAAAACATCCTCAGGCGTTAAAGGGGATACAGCGCGGGTTAGAGCGCGAAACGCTGCGTGTCAATGCTGATGGCACGCTGGCGACAACAGGTCATCCTGAAGCGTTAGGTTCAGCGCTGACCCATAAATGGATTACCACGGATTTTGCGGAAGCCCTACTGGAGTTTATTACGCCAGTCGATGGCGATATCCAGCATATGCTCACTTTTATGCGCGATCTCCATCGGTATACGGCCAGGAAACTGGGCGATGAGCGGATGTGGCCATTAAGTATGCCCTGCTATATTGCGGAAGGGCAGGACATAGAGCTGGCGCAGTACGGCACATCAAATACCGGGCGCTTTAAGACGCTCTATCGCGAAGGGCTGAAAAATCGTTATGGCGCCTTGATGCAAACCATCTCCGGCGTACATTACAATTTTTCATTACCGATGGCGTTCTGGCAGGCGAAATGCGGTGTTACGGAAGGCGAAGCGGCAAAAGAAAAAATTTCTGCCGGCTATTTTCGTCTGATTCGCAACTATTACCGTTTTGGCTGGGTCATCCCCTATCTGTTTGGCGCGTCTCCGGCCATTTGTTCCTCTTTCCTGCAAGGAAAGCCAACCACATTACCGTTTGAAAAAACGGACTGCGGCATGTACTACCTGCCGTATGCGACGTCGCTGCGTTTGAGTGATTTGGGCTATACCAATAAGTCGCAAAGCAATCTCGGAATTACGTTTAACGATTTGCATGAATACGTTGCAGGTCTGAAGCGGGCGATTAAAACCCCTTCCGAGGAGTACGCGCGGATTGGTGTGGAAAAAGACGGTAAGCGGCTACAGATTAACAGCAACGTTCTGCAAATTGAAAATGAGCTGTACGCGCCCATTCGTCCCAAGCGCGTGACGCGCAGCGGCGAATCGCCTTCAGATGCGCTTCTGCGTGGTGGTATTGAGTACATCGAAGTTCGTTCTCTCGATATTAATCCGTTCTCACCGATCGGCGTAGACGAGCAACAGGTGCGCTTCCTAGATCTGTTTATGGTCTGGTGCGTATTGGCCGATGCGCCGGAAATGAGTAGCGATGAGCTGTTATGTACGCGTACAAACTGGAATCGCGTTATTCTGGAAGGGCGTAAGCCGGGCCTGACGTTAGGCATTGGCTGTGAAACTGCGCAATTCCCGCTGCCCAAAGTAGGGAAAGATCTCTTCCGCGATCTGAAACGCGTGGCGCAAACGCTGGACAGTATCCACGGGGGAGAGGAGTATCAAAAGGTATGTGACGAGTTGGTCGCCTGCTTTGATAATCCTGAACTGACATTCTCCGCCCGGATCTTACGGTCTATGATTGATGAAGGCATTGGCGGCACCGGGAAAGCGTTCGGTGAGGCTTACCGTAATCTGTTACGCGAAGAGCCGCTGGAGATTTTACAGGAAGAAGAGTTTATTGCTGAACGTGACGCTTCAGTACGTCGTCAGCAGGAGATTGAGGCGGCGGATACCGAGCCGTTTGCCGCGTGGCTTGCGAAACACGCCTGACCCAAAAGAAAAAGGCCACTCACGGAGTGGCCAAAATTTCATCGCTGAAAACAGGGATGATGATAACAAATGCGCGTCTTTCATATACTCAGACTCGCCCCGGAACAAAGAGTTCAGTTTATTTTTAAAAAATTATCGGAGGTGACTAAATGCCATTATTAGATAGCTTCGCAGTCGATCATACCCGGATGCAAGCGCCGGCGGTCCGGGTTGCAAAAACGATGAACACCCCGCATGGCGACGCAATCACCGTGTTTGATCTGCGTTTTTGCATTCCGAACAAAGAAGTGATGCCGGAAAAAGGGATTCATACGCTTGAGCATCTGTTTGCTGGCTTTATGCGCGACCACCTCAACGGTAACGGCGTTGAGATTATCGATATCTCGCCGATGGGCTGCCGCACCGGTTTCTACATGAGCCTGATTGGCACGCCGGACGAGCAGCGTGTTGCCGACGCCTGGAAAGCGGCGATGGCGGATGTGCTGAAAGTGCAGGATCAAAACCAGATCCCGGAGCTGAA
This sequence comes from Salmonella sp. 741265073_HBA, assembly GCF_046569105.1. Classification (NCBI taxonomy): domain Bacteria; kingdom Pseudomonadati; phylum Pseudomonadota; class Gammaproteobacteria; order Enterobacterales; family Enterobacteriaceae; genus Salmonella; species Salmonella sp. 741265073_HBA. The sequence goes on from NZ_JBKFRY010000011.1 coordinate 115,794, forward strand.
CGTTTACCAGTGCGGTACGTATCAGATGCACTCGCTCAGTGAAGCGCAGGACATTGCCCGTCATATTCTGGAGCGTGATGTACGCGTGAACAGCAATAAAGAGCTGGCGCTACCGAAAGAAAAACTGCAGGAACTGCATATTTAGTCTTATTGGTAAGCGGTTCCAGTATTTAAATTAACCCCGGTTTATGGCCGGGGTTTTTTATTGCTTAATATAATTTGCGTTTATTATATTTGCGGCGAGAATACGTTTTAAATTAAGTAATGCCTGGCCTGTTAAATATAAAATGTGATCTGGTAAACAGAAAAGGCGGATAACTCACGATGCCAGAGTGTATTGATCACATAAACTAAAAATCATAAATAATTAATAGAAAAACATAATGGAATGCGCCAGATATCCAGGTAATAACAAGACTCTACTAATAGCCGGTCGATGGGGTTTTTAGCAAATCTTATCTGGTATACATCAAACTTAAGGGATAAAAAATGAAGGCTAAATATTTGGCGCTGATGATCGGTGCTTGCTTTTCTCATAACCTTTGGGCAGCGAATAATATCACTATTGAGCAGCGTCTGGCTGAACTGGAGCAACGTGTTGTTAATGCTGAAAAACGGGCATCCGATGCCGAGGCGCAAATTCGCTCGCTGAAACAGCAGCAGGTCGCCGCTACGCCGACGGTGAATGTCCAGTCCGCCGAGCCCATTGCAGCAGGTAAAACGCCGCCGAAGCTGACCTTATCCGGATTCAGCGATATTAAGTTCTATGGCGATGTCGAATTTAATATGGATGCGGCAAGCCGTTCCGGTAGCCTGACCTCGATGAGAACGTCAGCAAATAAAGATTGGGCATCAGGAACCAATGAACGCTGGGATATTAACGGGCGCCTGTTGCTGGGCTTTGATGGCTACCAGCGGCTGGACAACGGTAATTTTGCCGGATTCTCTGTACAGCCTCTGGCGGACCTGACCGGAAAAATGAACCTTGATGATGCCGTTTTCTTCTTTGGTCGTGAGAATGACTGGAAAATTAAGGTTGGTCGTTTTGAAGCCTACGATATGTTCCCGCTGAATCAGGATACGTTTATTGAATATTCGGGGAATACAGCGAACGATCTTTACAGTGACGGTTACGGCTATATCTATATGATGAAAGAAGGACGGGGACGTAGTGACAGTGGGGGTAACTTCCTGCTGAGTAAAACCATCGACAACTGGTATTTCGAAGTTAACACATTGCTGGAAAATGGCAGTACGTTATATACCGAGAAGCAGTACCACGGAATGGATTTAAGCAACGATAAAAATGTGGCTTACGTCCGTCCGGTTATCGCCTGGCAAAACGGGCGTTTTTCAACGGCGATAGCGATGGAAAGTAACGTCGTTAACAACGCCTATGGCTATTATGAGAATGGGAAGTGGATCGATCAGTCAGATCGTACGGGCTATGGTTTTACCATGACCTGGAATGGTCAAAAAACTGACCCGGAAGATGGCGCAGTGATTAACCTGAATACCGCCTATATGGATGCGACCGATGAGACAGATTTTACCGCTGGAGTGAATGCGCTGTGGCATCGGTTTGAACTGGGTTATATCTATGCGCATAACAAAATCGAAGCCTTCAATGCTACCAATATCGATGCCGTTTGTGAGGACGATTGTTGGATCACCGATCCCGGCAATTATGACATTCACACTATTCATGCCTCATATTTATTCCCCAACGTGATGGATATGAAAAACTTTAACATCTACCTCGGTGCCTATGCTTCATGGGTAGAGGCCAATCCGAATAATGGCGATAACAGTGAAGATGCGCGTTACGGCGGGCGTCTGAGATTCAAATATTTCTTCTGATTGTTGGTCTACTAAAAAAGGGATCCGTAGATCCCTTTTATCAGATAGTTAGTGCGCGCCGCCACCGCCGCCGCCCGCACCGAAGGGCGGTTTGGCGAACCACACCAGGCCGAGCAGCACCAGGAAGATGCCCGCCGACATCCAGAAGATTTCGTTGGCGGAAATAATCAGCCCCTGATTCGTGATTTGCTGGGCTATCCAGCCTGACGCCTGTTGGTGCGTCATCCCTAAGCCTTCCAGTTTATCGTACATAGCCTGAGCGTTTGGATTATACGCCGTAATCGACTCCGTGAGCTGAGCATGGTGTAGCGACTCACGATCGGTCCACATAGTGGTGGTAATCGAGGTGCCGATGGAGCCCGCCAGCGTTCGCGTGAAGTTCGACAGGCTTGATGCCGCCGCCAGCCGTTCGGGCGGTAACCCGGAGAGCGTAATGGTGGTCAGCGGCATAAAGAAGCAGGCGACGGCAAATCCCTGAATAAACTGCGGCCATGCGGAAGCGCCGAAATCCATACCCGGTTCGAACGTCCAGGCGCGCCAGTAAAAACAGACGGCGTACATAATGAAGCTGAACGTGACCAGCCTGCGCATATCCAGTTTATGCGCGAAGCGTCCGATAATCGGCGACAAAATTACCGGAATAATGCCGACTGGCGCCGACGCCAGACCTGCCCACGTTGCGGTATAGCCGTACACCTCTTGCAAAAGCTGCGGCAGTAGAACAATGGCGCCGAAATAGAGCATATAGGCAAGGCTGATGCACAAGCAGCCAATAGTGAAGTTACGCGATTTAAAAAGAGAAAGATCGACGATAGGGTGATCGTCGGTCAGTTCCCAGACGATCAGGAAACTGATGGCGATGACGGCGACCACGGTCAGGATGATAATTTCCTGCGAGGAGAACCAGTCCAGCTCTTTACCGCGGTCGAGCATAATTTGCAGGCTGCCGATGCCAATCACCAGTAGCGCCAGACCGACGGCGTCAATACGTCGCCGTTCGGTATGCGTTTCACGTCCGCGCAGCGTGTGTAACGTCATCAGGACGACGGCGATGCCAATCGGCACGTTGATGAAGAAAATCCATCCCCAGTGGTAATTATCACTGATGTAGCCCCCCAGAATCGGGCCGCAAATCGGCGCGACAATGACGGTCATTGACCAGAGCGCCAGCGCAATGGAGCGCTTTGCAGGCGGATAGTTATTCAGCAACAGGCTTTGCGAGAGCGGAATCAGCGGCCCGGCGACCACGCCCTGCACCACGCGGAAGAAGATCAGCATATTCAGGCTGCTGGATACGCCACAGGCCCAGGAGGCCGCGGCAAAGGCGACCGTCGACCACATGAACAGTTTGACTTCGCCAAAACGTTTCGCCAGCCAGCCGGTTAAGGGAATCGAGATAGCGTTCGCCACCCCGAAAGAGGTGATAACCCATGTCCCCTGGCTTAGGGAAGAACCCAGGTTCCCGGCGATGGTCGGAATCGCCACGTTGGCAATGGTGGAGTCCAGCACCTGCATGAATGTCGCCAGCGACAGCGCGATCGTCATGATGACGAGCTGCGCGCCTTCCAGCGGTTTTTGCTGTTGCATCACACGCACCTCAGGATTAACCCGCGTTAGCCTGTACGATGTCGTCGATCAGTTTATTGACCGGCGCGAGATTAATTTCGCGTGCGTTACTTTCGGCAACCGGCGTCGTTCGTACCTGGCTGGCCAGTACCTGACCGTCGCGATTAGCGGTATCCACGGTGACCAGCGTCGATAAACCAATACGCAGCGGATGTTGTTCTAACTGGCGGGCGTCCAGTTCGACGCGTACCGGCAGACGTTGAACCACTTTAATCCAGTTACCCGTCGCATTTTGCGCGGGCAGCAGGGAGAAGGCGCTGCCTGTTCCCATATCCAGACCGACGACTTTACCGGTGTATTTTACGTCGTCGCCATAAATGTCAGTAATAATCGTCACTGGCTGCCCAATGCGCATATTCGCTAATTGGGTCTCTTTAAAGTTAGCGTCCACCCACAGATCGGTTGCAGGCACCACGGCCATCAGCGGCGTGGTGGGGCTGATTTGCGCGCCAGGCTGGACGGCGCGGCGAGAGACATAACCAGTCATTGGGCTGACGATGCGGGTACGCTCCAGCGCCAGCCAGGCGTTACGCACTTCGGTCGCCGCTTGTTGAACCGCGGGCTGATCTTCCAGTTTACTGTTGAGTATCATTGCCTGGTTGGCATTGTACTGTTGAATGGCGACATCTAACTGTGCCTGCGCGCTGGCGACGGCATCGCGGGCGTGTTGCAGCTCTTCACGACCAATAAGATTGGCATTACCCAGCGGCACACGACGGTTAAGGTCGCTTTGCGCTTGCGCCAGGGCGGTTTTTTGCACGTCGATATTCGCCTGCAACTGCTTGCTGTTAATCATCAACTGGTGCGTCTGACGCACGCTGGAGGCCAGCGCCGTTTTGGCTTTTTCAAACGCTTGTTTGGCGTCAGTCTGATCGAGCGTGACCAGAACATCGCCCTCTTTTACAAAGTCGGTGTTATCAGCCCAGACTTTCGTCACGCTGCCTGACACCTGCGCCATGATTTGAACCTGGTTCCCTGCCACGTAAGCATCATCTGTCTCTTCAATATGACGCAATACTAAAAACCAATAAATTCCATATGCCACGGCAATAATAACAAAGAGCAAGGTAAGAAGTAGCAGCGCTGTTTTGCGTTTGCCTTTCTTCTTAGCCGGTTGCTGCGGGGTTTGGATCTCCGCATTTGCGCTCATGTTGTTCTCCACGATCTTATTATTCACATCGGCTGAGCCGACCTGTTGTCAGAAAGGCCAGCAGTAACGCGTGCCGGCCTGTCCGCTTTCCTGTTATTAATCTGGATTTTTGAGCGGGTCGGCGCTTTAGCGCAGCGCCTCAAGAACAGTGCCTTCCTGCTCCATTTGATCAAGACGCGTCAGGAGTTTACGAGTGATGTGCTCAAGTTGATCTTTTTCGGCAGTGCTAAGTGATGACCAGAGTTGATGCAGACAATGATGCTGAGGTGGAAGCACTTCTTGCAAAAATGCCTGACCTTTCTCCGTTAATTGCAGATGCAGGCAACGGCGGTCGTTATCGCTCTCACGACGCTCAATCCAGCCGCGTTTTTCCAGCTCATCTGCAATGCGTGTCGCATTGGTGCGAGATGAACCCAGCGCGCAGCTTAATTCAGACGGCTGAATACTGTGGTTTTCCTGAGACTCCAGCGTAATCAACGCCATAAACAACGTCTCGTTAATCCCTTGAGCCTTCAGCATCTTATTGCGGTTTTCCAGGAGCTTGCCTTGCATGTGCATACAAAGACGAGTCAAAAGAATTTCCTGATAAGGAAAGTCTTCGTGACGGCTGGCGCGAAATTTTAGCATTTGTTCAATGGGCGTAAACGAACTATCCATTTGGGCATGACCTCATTAATTTCAGCCGATATAGTAACGACAGTGACAAATAAAGTAAATGTATTATTAATACAAAATCATTCTTTCAGGCTATAAAGCAACCAATGATACGCAGACTGAGACGCCAGCGGGAACATTGGGCCCGGTAAAGCGCCGCCTGCGGCAAATCCAGGAATGACGAGAAAAGCGTGAGTGCCTGCATGAAAAAATCAGGAGAGAACGATAAGCGGGAGGGGCGAAAGCCGGGTAAACGGCCTTACAACCCGATGCAAAAGCCACCGGAATATCACGGATAGCTATCGGTGAACGACCTTCGAATCCTTGAACGGGCGCTATTGGCCTGGGAGCAGATGGGGATGCAGGGCTTTCCATAGAATTATATTATTCTTCACCGGTATAAAAATAACCATGATAAATGAATAGCATAACCTTAACAGACTGGGGAGCTCCTTAACACCCTAAGGAGCTTAAACAAAGGTAAACGCTCACTATCCGCTTAATTTACGGCTTCCTGTCGGTGAAAACCTCGCCACCAGACCAGTAAATTAAGTAAGGCTACCGTGACACCCGCCAGACAAACGCCGGCCCAGCCGGCATGTTGCCAGGCGGAGGCGGAAATCAGCGACCCCGCGGCGCCACCGATAAAGTAGCTGGTCATATAGCCGGCGGTGAGCCGGTTACGCGCATCCGGATGCAAACGATAGATGACCGTCTGATTGGTGATATGTACCCCCTGAACGGTGAGGTCCAGTACCAGAATGCCAATAATCAGCGCCAGTACCGAGGTGTGCCCAAGCCAGATCGCCAGCCAGGAGAGTAACAGCAGCAGTAAGCCGAACGTGGTGGTGAGGTGAGATTTACCTTTATCGGCAAATCCGCCCGCCGGACGCGCGCCTAAAGCGCCGGCGGCCCCCGCCAGGCCAAACAGGCCAATCATCCCCTCGGAATAGCCAAACGGCGGCGCGGCGAGCAAAAAGGCCATTGACGTCCAGAGGATGCTGAAATTAGCAAAGGTCAGACAGCCCAGCAGCGCGCGGGTACGCAGCAGCTTATCGTGAATAAACAGGCTGAATACAGAACCCAACAGTTGCGGGTAGTTAAGATGGGTGTCGGATTTGAGTTTTGGCAGTCCGCGCCACAACGCGACGGCCATCAGCGCCATCAGCGCCGACGCTACCCAAAATACGGTGCGCCAACCGCCGAGGTTTGCCAGCAGTCCGGCGACCGTTCGCGCCAGCAGGATCCCCAGCAACAGGCCGCTCATAATGGTGCCGACCACTTTACCGCGGGTGGCGGGCGTCGCAAGCGTGGCGGCCAGCGGAACCAGAATCTGCGCCACCACGGAGAACAGTCCGGTTAAGGCCGTTCCGAGTATCATCATGCTAAGCGACTGACTGCTGGCGGTGATTAGCATTCCGCCAGCCGCCAGCAACGTCATGGAGACAATCAGCGTTCGGCGTTCAAACATGTCGCCAAGCGGCACCAGAAACAACAGGCCAGCGGCATAGCCCAACTGCGCGGCGGTAACGATAAACCCTGCGGAGCTGGCGGAAAGCGAAAAGTGATGCGCGATGGTATCAAGCAGCGGCTGGGCATAGTAGTTGCTGGCGACCGCCAGACCCGTGGCCACAGACATTAAAACGATCAGCGCCGGGCTAAGCCCATGAGTGGGTTTCGTCATGATGGTAATCGTGATTCAGATAATTATTTCCTGGGAAAACAATCATAGCGGATGTTGATGAATAAAGGGGAACGGTGACGTGATGAATCGTGCGCTTTGAGGAGAGATTGCGTTGGCCGGATAGCGGCGCATGAACTGCGCCTTATCCGGCATAAAAAACGATCTTATTTCTGCGCGGCCAGCGCTTCTTTCACCCAGCCGTCAAACTGCTGCTGGTGGGCGTTGATCCAGCCGTCCACATGGCCCTGAACATCGGCTTCAGACGATTTACCGGCATGCATCATGGCGTTCTGCGCGTTGATATCCGCCAGCGGCAGCTTCATGATGGCGAACAGTTTCGCCGCCGCCGGGTTTTTCTCCGCCCATGCCTTATTGGCGACAATATGCATGGTATTAACCGGGAACCCATAGTTCGCGCCGTTCGGCAGTTTAGTATCAATATTTTTCTGTTCGCCCGGCAGGGAGGAGAACGGCACCTGTAGCCAGACGACATCTTTACCCGGCTTCATTACGTCGCTCACCCAGTACGGGGTCCAGGTGTAATACAGCACCGGCTTGCCTTCTTTAAAACGGGTAATGGTATCAGCCATCATCGCCGCATAGTTACCGTGGCTGACCTCAACGGTTTTTTGCAGATCAAACGCTTTATTCTGGTGATTGATCACGGCTTCGCAGCCCCAGCCCGGCGAGCAGCCCATCATGTCCGCTTTTCCGTCGCCATTGGTGTCGAAGATTTTGGCGATTTTCGGATCTTTTAGCTGAGCGATATTGGTGATGTTGTACTGCTCGGCGGTTTTTTTATCGATCAGATAGCCCTGCGCAGCGCCGGAGACAAAGACGCCCTCGCGGTAAAACTTTTTGTCTCCGCCTGCTGCGGCATACATATCATCATGCAGCGGCTGCCAGTTCACGGCGGTAAACGTCGCATCGCCAGAGGCGATGGAGGTATAGCCTACGTTGTAATCGACTTCACTCGGCTTATTTACGGTATAACCCAACTTTTCCAGCGCCCGGCTGACCAGTAACGTCTGGAAGGACTCTTCAGAAATAGTGCTTTGGATAGGTTGGACGGTAATGCCTTTGCCAGGCAGGTCGGCAGCGAAAGCGCTGGCGGTGACAAGGGTGGCAAACGCTGAGGCAAATATCACAGTATGTCGCATCGTTGTTCCTTTAATTATGGTAGGGAGTTGTAAGCCCGGTAAGCGCAATGTCACCGGGCGTCAGGAGAGTTACTTAACGAAAGGGCGGGTGATTAGCCCAACAGGACCGGTGGTATACCAGCGACGGTTACCGCGGCTACGCGAGTCGCGCCCGACGGCCTGCGTCAGACGGTCCAGAATGATGGCGAGAATCACAATGCCGACGCCGCCGACGGTTGCCAGCCCCATATCAAGACGACCAATGCCGCGTAGTACCATCTGGCCAAGCCCGCCGACCGCAATCATCGAGGCGATGACGACCATCGAGAGAGCCAGCATCAGCGTCTGATTAACGCCTGCCATAATGGTGGGCATCGCCAGCGGTAGCTGCACTTTGAACAACATTTGGCGCGGGCTGGCGCCGAACGAGCGCGACGCTTCAATTAAGTCGGCAGGCACCTGGTTAATGCCCAGGATCGTCAGGCGTATAATCGGCGGTAGAGCAAAAATAATCGTCACCACCACGCCCGGCACGTTACCGATGCCGAATAACATGACAATCGGCACCAGATAGACAAACGCGGGCGTGGTCTGCATCGCATCCAGCAGCGGACGAACTATTTTGGCCGCGCGCGGGCTGCGCGCCAGCCAGATTCCCATCGGTAATCCGATCACGACGCAGAACAACAGGGCGGTCAGCACCAGCGCCAGGGTAATCATCGCCTGCGACCAGGCGCCGATCGCGCCGATGGCGATCAGCGATATCAGCGCCGCGATCCCCATGCCCACACCGGAAACCTGCCAGGCAATCAGCGCAAAGAGAATAATCGCCACAGGGGCGGGCATTCCCAGCAGCAGTTGCTGAAAGCCGTTAAGGATGTAATCCACCGGCACACGAATCCCCTGAAAAAGGGGACGGAAATGGGTGACGACCCAGTCGATTCCCTCTGTGACCCAGCTATCCAGCGGGATAAGCGTCTTATGGAACGGGTCCAGAAGAGAAAAGTGTTCAGGGGCTGGCGCGGGCGCGCTGTTCAACCAGTCGGTACTGCCGCCGTCCGTGGCTACGCCTGCCGGTGTTCCCCAGGCATCAGCCGTTTGCGTCGTAGTATCGGCCACCTGTGCGGTATCCCACGGATTCGTTTGATCAGCCATTGTTACCCCCCTCGCGATCTAAAGCCTGTAGCAACATACGTTTTGAAATAATGCCAACATACTGGTGTTCTTCATCGACAACCGGCACCGCGCAGGGCGCCTGGCCGACGTGAGAGAGCAACTCGCTGAGTGGGGTTTGCGCATCAACGACTAAAGGGTCGTCGATAAGCGCCGCTTCAATCCCTTGCGCCTGGCTTAATGCCGCTTTTAATGAGTCGATGGACACGACGCCCACGAATTTATTGCCACGCTCAATGACGTAACCATATTCACGGTCTTCGTCCTGTAATAATTTCAGTGCCGAACGGGGACCGAAACCTGGCGTTTTACGAATTAAGCCGACCGGACTGCGACGGGCAATATCTTTGGCGCTAAAGACCTGACTAATATCCACGCCACGGAAGAACGTGCGGACATAATCATTTGCCGGATTATTCAGGATCTCATCCGGCGTACCAACCTGTACGACCTCGCCATTTTGCATAATGGCAATCCTGTCGCCAATACGCATAGCCTCATCAAGATCGTGGGAAATAAAGACAATGGTGCGCTGATGTTTCGCCTGTAATTTCACCAGCTCATCCTGCATTTCGGTACGAATTAATGGATCGAGGGCGGAAAACGCTTCATCCATTAATAAGATATCAGGGTTGATTGCCAGCGCGCGGGCAAGCCCAACACGCTGACGCATCCCACCGGAAAGTTCATCCGGATAGGCGTGAGCGTAATTCTCAAGCCCCACCTGACGCAAGGCGTCCAGCGCTTTTTCTCGACGCTCTTGCGCCGCGATGCCCGCTAATTCCATACCGAATGCCGTATTATCCAGCACGGTCATATGTGGCATGAGCGCAAATGACTGGAAGACCATCGCAATCTTTTTCCTGCGCACCTCGCGAAGCTCAGCGTCTGATATTTTGGCAATATCAACACCGTCAATCAGTACCTGCCCGCGGGTGGGTTCAATCAGGCGATTGAGAAGGCGTACCATTGTGGATTTACCCGAGCCGGATAATCCCATGATGACAAATATCTCGCCTTCTTCAATGGCCAGACTGGCGTCTTTAACGCCAAGCGATAGCCCCGTTTTTTCCAGTATTTGCTCTTTCGATAGTCCCTTTTCAATATATTTGAAGGCACGCTGTGGATGCTCTCCAAATATTTTATACAGATTCTTCACTTCTAATTTAATTGCCATGCAATAGAATGATTCCTGTTATTTACTTATGTCGATATGTTACCTGATAGAAATAGTTACCTTTTTCTACCCTAACATACTCAGAATCTGAGACAACCCTGAATTTGCTTCTGGCATGAATATTGCGAGGTGCTATCGGCTGTGATTTCCCATGATATAAGGGCTGAACGCGAATGGGGAGGGAGAGATATTTTTTGAGACAACCAGCAAAAATCCACCTGAATTGGTGGAATCCAGGTGAATAATCTCACTCGTATTGAGTGTAGGACATGTTGTAATATTTGCGCGATTTAACCCGGTATTGCCTGAAATAAAGGCATGGAAAATGTAACGTTATTTCCCATGCCCGCAAGGTTAAAAATTCCAGTCTTCGTCTTCGGTTTCGACTGTTTTCCCCATCACATAAGATGAACCTGATCCGGAAAAGAAATCATGATTTTCGTCGGCATTCGGCGAGAGCGCGGCAAGGATTGCGGGATTCACGTCTGCCATCTCCGGCGGAAATAACGCCTCATAACCCAGGTTCATTAAGGCTTTATTGGCGTTGTAGCACAAGAAGGCTTTGACGTCGTTAACCCAGCCGGTTTCCGCATATAACGCTTCTGTGTAGCAGATTTCGTTGTCGTACAGTTCCATCAACAAATCCAGCGCGAAAAGCTTTAACTCTTCACGCTCGATTGCCGATAGTTTTTGTAGCGCTATCTGATACTTATAGCCAATATAATAACCGTGAACCGCTTCATCGCGAATGATTAAACGAATCAGGTCGGCAGTGTTCGTGAGCTTACCGCGGCTGGAGAAATACATCGGCAGCCAGAAGCCGGAATAGAACAGAAAAGACTCTAAAAAGACGCTGGCAATCTTTTTCTTTAGCGGTTCATCGCTGACGTAATGAGCCAAAATAATCTGTGCCTTACGCTGTAGCGGCGGGTTTTCTTCGCTCCAGGCGTAGGCGGCATCAACCTCTTTCGTCTGGCACAGCGTGGAAAAAATAGAACTGTAAGAGCGGGCGTGTACCGCTTCCATAAAGCTGATGTTCGACAGTACTGCCTCTTCATGCGGCGTGATGGCATCTGCCATTAACGACGGCGCGCCTGCGATGTTCTGGATAGTGTCGAGCAGCGTAAGACCCGTAAACACGCGAATGGTGAGCTGCTGTTCGGCGGCGCTTAGCGTCTGCCAGGCCGGAATATCATTCGATAACGGCACTTTTTCCGGCAGCCAGAAGTTACTGGTCAGCCGGTTCCACACCTCCAGATCTTTGTCGTCCTGGATCTTGTTCCAGTTGATGGCGCTAATACGAGATAATTTCATATGGCTTTCCTTATAGCGCGCAGGATACGCAGCCTTCAATTTCAGTACCTTCCAGCGCCAACTGGCGAAGCCGGATGTAATACAGTGACTTAATACCTTTCCGCCAGGCATAGATCTGCGCCTTGTTGATATCGCGGGTCGTGGCGGTATCGGGGAAAAACAGGGTGAGCGACAGTCCTTGATCGACGTGGCGCGTGGCCTCGGCATAGGTATCAATAATTTTTTCCGGACCGATATCGTAAGCATCCTGATACATGTCCAGGTTTTCATTGGTCATAAACGGCGCGGGGTAATACACACGCCCGGTTTTGCCCTCTTTGCGAATCTCAATTTTGGCCACAATCGGATGAATGCTGGAGGTCGCATGATTAATGTAAGAAATCGAACCGGTCGGCGGCACCGCCTGCAAATTTTGGTTATAGATGCCATAGCGCATCACATCGTCGCGCAGCTTTAGCCACATTTCGCGTGTGGGCAGCGTAATGCCGCTGCGGGCAAATAGCGCCCTGACTTTCGCCGTTTTCGGTTGCCAGTCGTCCTGTAAATACTGCGTAAAATAGTCGCCGCTGGCATAGCGCGACTGCGCAAATCCGGCGAAGGTTTTGCCGCGTTCGCGGGCCAGCCGCATTGAAGTATGCACGGCATGCCAGGTAATGGTGTAAAAATAGAAATTGGTGAAATCCAACGCCTCCGGCGAACCGTAGGCAATGCCTTCTCTCGCCAGATAGCCATGCAGATTCATCTGGCCCAGACCGATGGCATGAGAGGCGGCATTACCGGTGGCTATTGAGGGCACGCTGCGTATATGGCTCATGTCAGACACCGCCGTCAGGCCGCGAATAGCGGTTTCTACGGTACGGCCAATGTCCGGTGAATCCATGACGTGAGCGATATTCAGCGAGCCGAGATTGCAGGAGATGTCATGCCCGATGTGGGTATAGTCAAGGTTATCGTCGTAACGGGAGGCGCTATTGACCTGTAAAATTTCCGAGCACAGGTTGCTCATATTAATGCGACCAGCAATGGGATTCGCGCGGTTTACCGTATCTTCAAACATGATGTAGGGATACCCGGATTCGAACTGAATCTCTGCCAGTGTTTGAAAAAAGTCACGGGCGTTAATATAGGTTTTACGCACGTGCGGATCGGCAATTAATTCATCGTACCGTTCGCTAATGGCGATATCGCCAAACGGTTTGCCGTAGCGTCGTTGTACGTCATAGGGCGAAAAGAGCGCCATTTGCGCGTTTTCTTTCGCCAGCCGGAAGGTGATATCCGGGATCACCACGCCGAGAGAGAGCGTTTTGATCCGGATTTTTTCGTCGGCATTTTCCCGTTTGGTATCCAGAAAACGCAGAATATCCGGATGGTGCGCATGGAGATAAACCGCGCCGGCCCCCTGGCGCGCGCCAAGCTGGTTGGCATACGAAAACGCGTCTTCCAGCATTTTCATCACCGGGTTCACGCCGGAAGACTGATTCTCAATGCGTTTGATCGGCGCGCCCGCCTCGCGCAGATTGGAGAGTAAAAACGCGACGCCGCCGCCGCGTTTGGAGAGTTGCAGCGCCGAATTCACCGCCCGCCCGATCGACTCCATATTGTCTTCGATACGGAGCAGGAAGCAGGAGACCAGTTCCCCACGCTGCTGTTTACCGCAATTTAAAAAAGTCGGGGTGGCGGGCTGAAAGCGACCAGAAAGCATTTCATCGGTCAGTTGGGTGGCCAGCGTTTCGTCACCCTGCGCCAGCGTCAACGCCACCATTGTCACCCGATCTTCAAAGTGTTCCAGATAACGTTTGCCGTCGAAGGTTTTCAGCGTGTAACTGGTATAGAACTTCCAGGCGCCAAGAAACGTCTGGAAGCGAAAGCCGCTGGCGTGGGCGTGCTCGAACAGGCGGAGGACGAAGGCGCGGTCGTAACGCGCGAGGACAGCGTCATCGTAATACCCTTCCCGAACCAGCGTTTCCAGACGTTCATGCTGGCTGGCAAACGTCACGGAATGCGGGCGGACGTGGGCGGCAAAGAAGGCGTCGATCGCCTGCTGGTCCTTGTCGAACTGAATATGGCCTGCTTTATCATAAAGATTCAGCATCGCGTTCAGGGCGTGGTAATCCATGGTTTCCTGCATTACGCGCTCCGGGATAGTTGTTGCCAAAATTCATTTACTCCTTTTCGGACGTTATCGATGTCGCGTTGTGTGCCCATGAGCTCAAAGCGGTACAGCCAGGGAACGCCGCATTTTTGTGCTATCACATCGCCAGCGCATCCCCAGGCATCGCCGAAATTGCGGTTACCGGAGGCAATGACGCCGCGAATGCGCGCCCGGTTGTGTTCATCATTTAAAAAGCGGATCACCTGTCGCGGCACCGCACCGGCCATCCCGCCGCCGCCGTATGACGGCACAACCAGAATGTACGGTTCGTCTACCTGAATTCGCTCCCGTTCATTGAGCGGAATACGCGTGGCAGGCAGCCCCAGACGCTGCATAAAACGGTGCGTATTTTCAGAGCTGCTGGAGAAGTAGACGAGCGCGCTCATGCGTTTGCCGCGTGGGGTGTCGGGTGCAGACGGTTAATCATGTCCGGGCGGAAGCCAGACCAGATCAAATCGCCCGCCATCACCACCGGTAATTGACGAAATCCTTGCGCCCGGAGCGTATCCGCTGCATCCGGCACCAGATCGACGTTCACCATCTCAAATTCAAATCCACGGCTTTCCATCGCCCGCTTTGTGGCGTGGCACTGAACACAGTTATTGCGAGTGTAAATAGTAATGCTCATGATTCGTATTTCCATTTAAAATGAGAAAACGGCGCGATGAAACGCGTCGGATTGTCGTGTGTTGATACAGGAAATACTAGATGTAGTTGAATTAAGATTCAACCATACAAGATATGGGAATTTTCGATTGATTTTAACGTCGCTGATGAACGCAGCGGGGTAGGGGCGGCATGGCTAATTTTTGCCGGATGGCGGCGTGAACGCCCGATCCGGCCTGCAGGTTCACGCATAACAGAGTTGGCTGACATCTGCGCCATCCGGCAACAATGCGTCACATTCGCATACCGATCGCCAGACGGTTAAAGCAGTTCATTAAACCGATGGCGAAGGTCAGATCGCTGATTTCACGCGCGCTGAAATGATCGAGCAGCGGCAGGTAAACATTATCTTCGGCGTGGGTTTCAGCAATGTACGTCACCGATTCCGCCCAGGCTAACGCCGCGCACTCTTGCTCGCTGAAATGGTGACTTACCCGCCATCCTGCCAGCGCATCTAATTTAGCTTGATTTACGCCAGCCTTACGCAGCGCTTTACTGTGCATCTCCAGGCAAAATGCACAACCATTTATTTGCGAAACACGCAGGTAAATCAGCTCCATCAGAGTGAGGTCAAGCGTGCTCTTTTCCAGCGCGTTTTTCGCCTGCACCAGAGCGCTGTAAACCTCCGGGCTCAGTTCATAATAGGGTTGGCGTAACGTCGTCATCATGTTTCTCCTCGTGTTGATGACGAGCACTGTAGCACTATAATGGTCTGTAAAAGAGAGCCATATTTTTACAGAAAAAGCAGACCATATGCCGCGCTATCAGCACATCGCTCGTCAGTTAAAAACGGCCATTGAGCAAGGAGAACTCGCGCCAGGAACGCGTTTGCCTTCCAGCCGAACGTGGGCGCAGGAACTGGGCGTTTCTCGCGCCACGGTGGAAAATGCCTATGGCGAGCTGGTGGCGCAGGGCTGGCTGGAGCGACGTGGCCAGGCAGGCACGTTTGTGAGCAACGCTCTACGGTTTGAGACGGCGCCGCCGATACCCGCTGTTTTTGCCGGAGAAAGTCCGGAACCGAAACCCTTTCAGATGGGGTTACCGGCGCTGGATCTCTTTCCACGCGAGAAGTGGGCGCGAGTAATGGGGCGTCGGTTGCGCACGCAGACGCGCTTCGATCTGGCATTAGGCGACGTCTGCGGCGAGGCGATTTTGCGCCAGGCGATAGTCGATTACCTGCGGGTTTCGCGTAGCATTGAATGTCTGCCGGAACAGGTATTTATTACCTCCGGTTATGCGGATTCTATGCGGCTAATCCTGCGTACATTGTCTGTGCCGGGAGACAGCATGTGGGTGGAAGATCCCGGCTTTCCGTTAATTCGCCCGGTGATAACGCAGGAGGGGATTACGCTGGCGCCGATTCCGGTCGATGCCGATGGGCTGAATGTCGCGGCGGGGATGCGGGATTGCCCGCAGGGGCGCTTTGCATTGGTGACGCCCGCCCACCAAAGTCCGTTGGGGGTGGCGCTGTCGTTAACTCGCCGACGGCAACTTCTGGCATGGGCGGCGAATGTGCAGGCCTGGATTATTGAAGATGACTACGACAGCGAATTTCGTTATCACGGTAAACCGCTTCCGCCGCTCAAGAGTCTGGATGCCCCGCAGCGAGTGATTTACGCCGGAACGTTCAGTAAGTCGCTCTTTCCGGCATTACGTACCGCCTGGCTGGTGGTGCCGATAAAGCAGATTGAGCATTTCCGCCAGCAGGCGTCGCTGATGCCCTGTAGCGTACCGTTGTTATGGCAGCACACGCTGGTTGATTTTATCCGTGATGGCCATTTCTGGCGGCATCTGAAAAAGATGCGTCAACATTATGCTCAGCGACGGTTATGGATTGAAGAGGCGCTGGCAGAACAGGGATTTGTCGTGACATTACAGAAAGGCGGTATTCAATTAGTCATTGAGGTTGAAGGCGATGATAAAGCGCAGGTAGCGAAAGCGAATCAGGCCGGACTGGCGGTACAGGCGCTAAGCCGTTGGCGAGTGGTTTCGTCAGGAAAGGGGGGCATTTTACTGTCGTTTGCCAATATTACTTCCGCTGGCATGGCGAAACAGGTCGCATGGCAGCTTCGACAGGCGATACAGTAACCGTTTCGCCGAATGGCGCGACCTGGGCCTGCGGCAATGATGCAGGCCCAATAAAGTATGTCGCCATCCGGCAGGGCACGTCGTTAGCGACGCAGGCTAAGCAGCGCCCCGATAAAAATCCCCACCGCTGCGGCGGTTCCTACGCTACACCAGGGTTTTTCACGCACAAACGTATCCGCGCACCCCATCGCATCACAGGCGGCTTGTTTTACGCGAGTACGTCCATGCATCCGCGCCCGGGTCTCTTTCAACAACGCCTGTGCTTTACGTCGCGCAGCCTCGGCTTCGTCTTTCGCATCGCTTCCCCAGGATTTAAGGACATCTTCCAGACTGTCGGCTAATCGATTGACATCATTCTGAATATCCTGAACACCATCATCGACGTCGTTTCGGTTCGGTTTGTTAAGCATATGATCCTCCATTGATTTCGATGTAGCTTTCAGTGTAGTTCATATTTTTACCTGCTGAGGCTTGTTACGGCGATATCATGCGTTTCTGGACTTTTCTGAAAGCGTTGATAACGCGCTATCGGGTAAGGTAAGCCCGCAGTAAAAGAGAATGAGGATAAAATATGTATTTACGACCTGACGAGGTGGCGCGGGTACTGGAAAAGGCAGGGTTTACCGTCGATGTGGTGACGAATAAGACGTATGGTTATCGACGCGGCGAGAATTATGTTTATGTTAACCGCGAGGCGCGTATGGGGCGTACCGCGCTGATCATTCACCCCAGATTAAAAGACCGTAGCTCATCACTGGCTGACCCGGCTTCGGATATTAAAACCTGCGATCATTACCAAAATTTTCCGCTCTATTTAGGCGGCGAGACCCACGAACATTACGGTATTCCCCACGGCTTTAGCTCCCGAATAGCGTTAGAACGTTATCTGAACGGGCTTTTTGGCGACGAAAAAAGCGACTAAAAGCGCGACTGGCAATGCCAGTCGCGACGTTAACTTATGCCTTAGCCTGATGATAGCTGCTCACTTTAAACAGGCGACGACAATAATCCAGGAAGTAGCCATAAACCGCGCCCATTAACATTGAAACAACAATGTTTGAACTCACGGCGGCCACTATCTGATGCCAGCCGGCGCCGACGGTCAGCAAGATGATAATATAAACGGGTGACTGAAAGGTGACATAAGCCAATACATCCGCCAGGTTTTTGGCCCATCCCGCCGGGCTTGCCTTACGCGCGACGCGCATAATCAGATCGCGGTAAACGCCGTATGGCCATGCAATCAAAATGTTGACAGGTATCGCCACCAGCCTGGAAGAAAGCGACTGCTCAAAGCTCATTCCGGAGAGGAATATCTCGATCAACATGTTCACAACAGAACAGTAAACAACCATCGCGAACGTGTCTGCTACGGCATGACGCAAGCGTGACTGTGGAGAGAACATGTTAATGCTCCTTGTAGCGTATCGATCAGAATGAGGTGATGGTTGGTAGTGAAATCATAAAGCACTTTTGTATTTGCATAGAGTATATCCCTATATAATAACTATCAACTAGTGTAATATTTTTATTTATTGGCTTTTTGTCGATAAAATACTCTGTTATTGTTTGTTTTTTGCTCGCGGCGAGATTTTCGTTGTTGTTAGTTATTAATTACTTTTAAATCAATGCATTATAATGCATTGTTTTTCTGGCGATTTTCAGCCACATTCCAAATGTTGTCAGATGCGATGTATTCTCGGCTAACGGCACGCGCTCTACTTTTCTCAGCATAATTATAGATATTGCAGGCTGATTTTTAGCATAAAGCTCTGATGATGATTTTTGAATGGTTAATCTCTTATTGTGCTGAAATATTCACTTCTGTATAAGGTCAGCCACCGTGAGGGTCACCGTGGTTACTGAGATACGCAATACGCTATATACGCTATGGATTTCGAGTTGCTTAAAGGCGGCAAGGGAGTGAGTCCCCAGGAGTATAGATAACGATGTGACTGTGGGGAGCGACAAATCTGCCGGGAGCAGATTTGAACGTCGCGTGCGACGGCCCGTCAGGGCGAGGCCCATGGATGGGCCGAGTAGTCCGTAGCCAACACATAAGCAACTTGAAGAATGAAGGGTATAAACAGCCGAACGGGAAACCTACAGATATACGTAGGCAGAATAACCTGAAACACACAGGGGGTAATGAATATAACCTTCTGGTTAACAGATTAATATAATTAATCGAGTTATACTGAGTATATCTGTATGAACTTTAGGATCTGGAAATATAATCAATAATCGCATACAATACCGCCTGTAATAGTTTTTTGTTTTCTGCGTTAAAAGGTTTTTATTGATATGAATTTGATGTTACAGAACTTAAATAATATCCGCACGCTGCGCGCTATGGCTCGCGAATTCTCCATTGACGTTCTTGAAGAAATGCTCGAAAAATTCAGGGTTGTCACTAAAGAAAGACGCGAAGAAGAAGAATTGCAGCAACGCCAGCTTGCCGAGAAGCAGGAGAAAATTAATGCCTTTCTGGAGCTGATGAAAGCAGACGGTATTAACCCGGAAGAGTTATTTGCCATGGATTCAGCAATGCCGCGTTCTGCTAAAAAGCGCCAGCCGCGTCCGGCAAAATATCGTTTTACTGATTTCAATGGCGAAGAAAAAACCTGGACCGGACAAGGTCGTACGCCTAAACCGATTGCCCAGGCGCTGGCGGCGGGGAAATCTTTGGATGATTTCTTAATCTAATCACGGATAACCTTTAACAGATGGCGCTGCGTTTCCTGTCTCTATTAACCGGGACTCAGGGAACGTTGCGCCATGCTCATTCTGATAAATCAGCACACGCCAAAATCGCCCTCTTCGCCATAGGGGGTGACATCTGCTGCTTTGAGGATCAATTTTTCGCCCTGCTCATTGCTGGCCTGTACCGCGACAATATGATCCTCGTTGACTTCAATCACTTTCAGTTTCGGCCCACCCATTCGGGGCTGTACAAAATCGCCTGGTGTGAACATCACGCCCTCCTGTTGAACAATGCTATAAACCCGCCTTCAGTCTACTACACACCTACCGACGCGCGGTGAAGGTACCGCTTAATGAGTACGGGTATTCCAGGGCATTTTTTCCAATAGTCGCGCCATTCCGCAGAAGCCGGTCATGCCTGCCAGCATTAACCCGGCCCCGACAAAACCGCTAATGAGGAAAAAGCCGCCGTGGATCGTATAGCCCAGAATCACCCCAAGCAACGTCAACCCGCCGGCGGCGATTTGCACCTGACGCATCAGTGGCAACGGTTGCGATTTGTCTTCTGTGACGGGCAATCCTGCCGCTTTCCATCCGTCGATGCCGCCTTCCAGTAGACTGACCTGAGCAGGGGCGGCAATGGCCTGTAGTTTTGCTGCATTGCTGCTGGTTCGTTTACCTGACTGACAGTGAAAAATAATCTGTTCCGCTCGCAGGTTGGCGGGCAAATCGCCCTGTTCAAGCCGGGAGAGCGGCGCCAGTTGCGCATGTGGAATATGCTCGCGCAGATATTCATCGGCGTCGCGCACATCAATCAGTTTCGCGCCTTGCGCTATCAGCGCTTGCGCCTCACGGGGGGAAACTATCCCAATGGACATCGTGCCTCCTTATGGACAATAGAGATTCTTTAACGTGGCGATAATCGTATTAACCGCCTCATTTTTAATGAAATAGTGAATGCGCTGGGCATCGCGTTGACTATCAATCAGTCCTTCTTCCCGCATCCGCGCCAGATGTTGCGACGTCGCGGAGGGGCTTAGCCCGGTAATGCGCGCCAGTTCGCCTGCGCTGGTTTTTGGCGAACCGCAAAGCATACATAAAATCAGTAATCTTTTTGGGTGGCTCATCGCTTTGAGCAGGGCCGCCGCCTGTTCTGCGCTGGACTGAAGTTGTTCAAGCTCTGTCATAGTTATTTAAGCATTTTCTAAATTTAGTTAATTCTAAAATAAACGTCAACCTAATGCCAGCGTAAAGAGCGTAAAGAGCGTAAAGGAGGGTAAAAGCGCGGTGCGTGACTGGCAGGCTCAGGTAAACTGACTATGCTTAGAGATAAAATCTCTTTTTAAACAATGACTAATTTTGCTTGTATGGAGTGTATATGGGTTTCTGGAGAATTGTATTTACGATTATTTTGCCTCCGCTCGGCGTACTTTTAGGAAAAGGGTTCGGTTGGGCATTTATCCTTAATATCCTGCTGACATTACTCGGATATATTCCGGGGCTTATCCACGCATTTTGGGTTCAGATGCGTCATTAATTACCGGCCACCGGCGGCGCATAAGCGCCGCCTATCAGGATAACCTCATTCCCTCTGCTACACTTTTCTTTGTGTGTATTTTTGACAAGCGAGGTGAATATGGGACTTTTCAATTTTGTAAAAGATGCAGGTGAAAAACTCTGGGACGCGGTAACCGCTAATCATGATAAGGACGATCAGGCGAAAAAAGTCCAGGAACATTTAAATAAAACGGGAATACCCGACGCTGACAAAGTGAATGTGCAAATTGCGGATGGAAAAGCGACAGTGACGGGTGATGGGCTGAGTCAGGAGGCAAAAGAAAAAATTCTGGTTGCCGTGGGGAATATCGCCGGGATTAGCAGCGTTGACGATCAGGTTAAAACCACGACGCCAGCGGCTGAAAGTCAGTTTTATACCGTAAAATCAGGCGACACCCTGAGCGCTATTTCAAAGCAAGTGTATGGTAACGCCAATCTGTATAATAAAATCTTCGAGGCAAATAAACCGATGCTGAAAAGCCCGGAAAAAATATATCCGGGACAAGTGTTGCGTATTCCTGAAGAATAATGGCTATCAGGCCGCGCCAGGCTACATTTTTCCTGCCATCGCCTGGCGAATAATGGGAATCGGCGTCAGCAAATGCTGACGCATTAATTCGCTGGAGCGTGCCGCCTCGCGCGCCAGTATCGCTTCGGTTAGCGTGTGATGCTGAATATGTTTATCTTCCAGCATCTCGACGGACAGAACGGTTTCACGTAACCAAATAAAGCGGTAGCGGGCCGCCAGGTCAAATAAGCGTTCACGCATCTGTAGCAGATAGTGGGAGCCGCACCCGGCGACAATGGCGGAATGGAACGCCTGGTGGCGCTGGTCCCATTCATCGAGCATATGTTCACTGGCATCGCTGGCTTCCAGTTT
The DNA here is from genome assembly GCF_046569105.1 of Salmonella sp. 741265073_HBA. NCBI lineage: Bacteria > Pseudomonadati > Pseudomonadota > Gammaproteobacteria > Enterobacterales > Enterobacteriaceae > Salmonella > Salmonella sp. 741265073_HBA. Next base: position 137,617 of record NZ_JBKFRY010000011.1, read on the forward strand.
ACTGAGCATATGCGCTCGCGCCAGGATCTCCGCCTCCCACGCATCATCGCCGCGTTCAATCGCCAGGCGTACCAGCATCGCTTCCATATTGGCGCGCGCGTCAAAAATATCGAGGAGTTCCGCCTCTGACATGGATGCCACGCGATAGCCTTTTTGATTCACCACGGTGACCAGCCGTTCCGCCACCAGTTGCGACAGCGCCTCACGCAGCGGCCCTACGCCGAGCGCATAGCGGGCGGTTAATAAACTCATCCGCAGTTTCTCATCCGGCTGATAAGTGCCGCGAATAATGTCATTTTTAAGCCAGCGATAGCCATCTATGGCCGTCGGTTGGGAAAGGGCGGTCATCTTTTACTCCTGAGAAGCTTCCCGGCTGACGCCGGGAATAACTAACGTAGGTTTTGCAGGGGGGCTTTTTGCCACCTTATCAGTTTTTTCCAGCGAGACATAATGGGGACAGTACCTATTATGCCCAGCCCTAACAGCCCCGTCGAAATGACTTCTAATTGCTGTGCCGGTCGAAATAGCATCACCACCAGAACAAAGCAGATAAAGCCGATAACCAGCCAGGTGAGCCACGGATAAAGCCACATTTTCAACTTAATTTCTCCGCCCTGCGCCAGCAGAATTTTACGCATCCGCAATTGCGAAATCGCAATCACCAGATAGACCAGCAGCGCGATGGCGCCGGAACTGTCGATAAGAAATTTAAACACTTTTGCCGGGGCGTAATAATTGACGACAACGGTTAAAAACGCCGCGCCGGTAGAGAGGAGAACCGCCACCCAGGGCGTTTTGCTACGGTTAGTTTTTCCCATTATCGCAGGCGCATCGCCGCGGCGGCTAAGGGAATAGAGCATCCGGGAGGCGGTATATAATGCGGAGTTCAGACAACTGGTCACCGACAACAAAATCACGCAGTCCATAATGAATTTTGCGTGCGGAATATGAAGCAGCTCCAGTACCGAACGGTACGAACCTACGCTTTTCAGACCCGGCATATTCCACGGGATCAGCGCCACCACCACAAAAATGGAACACAGGTAAAAGATGGAAATTCGCCAGATAACAGAATTGGTGGCGCGTACGATATGTTTATCCGGCGTATCGGATTCCGCGGCAGCAATAGTGACGATTTCCGCGCCCATAAAAGAGAACATGGTGATCAACATGGCGCTTAACACCGCGCCGAAGCCGTTAGGCATAAAACCGCCGTGATCCCATAGCCGGGAGATACCGCTTACCTCGGCATACGGATAAAAACCGCTAATCGCCGTCGCGCCCAGCGCGATAAACGCCAGAATGGCAATTACTTTACATAGCGCCAGCCAGAATTCGAATTCGCCGTAATTTTTGACGCTCAATAAATTGCTTCCGGTTAAGGCAAGCGTAATCACTAATGAAAATAGCCACACCGGAATACCCGGTATCCATGAATTCAGAATAATGGCGGCAATATTGGCCTCCAGCGGAATAACCAGCACCCAAAACCACCAGTATAACCAGCCGATGGTATACCCGGCCCAGGGGCCGATCGCTTTATCCGCATAGGTGGAAAAAGAACCGGTATCCGGCGTGGCGACGGCCATTTCAGCCAGCATTCGCATAATCATGACGACTAAAAGTCCTGCGAACAGATAGGCCAGCAGTACCGCAGGGCCGGCCTCCGCAATCGCCACGCTGGAACCGACAAACAGGCTGGCGCCGATGACGCCGGCGATCGATAACATGGTGACGTGGCGTGATTTCAGCCCGCCCCCTAATGCATGTGATTCTGACAATTGCCCCATCCTAAAACCTCTTTATTGTTATTGCGCTCGTTTACCGGATGGCGCCTGGCTTAATTCGGCCTACAATCGAAACGGTTTTGTAGGCCGGATAAGACAGTTACGTCGCCATCCGACGCTGCTTATTGGACATTACGCTTGTTTCGCCTCATCAAAGCACTGGGCGATAATCTCCAGGCCTTGCCGAATCTGCGAGGCCTCAATAGTGAGTGGAACGAGGATGCGCAAGATGTTGTAGTAAGGACCGCAGGAGAGCAGAATTAACCCTTTCTCGCGGGCGCGGGCCACAATGTCGGCGGTCAGAGCCGCGTTCGGTTTGCCGGGGTCGCCATTTTCGAACAACTCAATGGCGATCATGGCGCCCAGTCCGCGCACGTCGCCAATCTCACGGTGCGTTTCCGCTATCTCCATCAGGCCATCGCGCAGCGTTTTGCCAAGCGTATTTGCCTTTTGCAGTAGATTTTCCTGCTCGAAAATGTCCAGTACCGCCAGCGCGGCGGCGCAGGCAATCGGGTTTCCGGCATAGGTGCCGCCCAGACCGCCCGGCGCGATAGCGTCCATCACGTCTGCCCGGCCGGTAACGCCTGCCAGCGGAAAGCCGCCGGCGATCGATTTCGCAAACGTGGTAATATCTGCCGCAACGCCCATCTGTTCCATGGCGAACAGCGTACCGGTCCGGCCCGCGCCGCTTTGCACTTCGTCGGCAATCAACATAATGCTGTGTTGGTCGCATAGCGCGCGCAGTCGCTGCATAAACGCGGGAGAGGCGGCGTAAAATCCGCCTTCGCCCTGTACCGGCTCAATAATAATGGCGGCGATATCTTCCGGCGCGGCATCATTTTTAAAGATGCGCTCAATGCTGGCGATCGCATCGTCGTCGCTGATGTTGTGTAGCGGGCAAGGATAAAGCGCGCGGTAGACATGGCCTGGCATCAATCCCATACCAGCAGAGTACGGGTGTACTTTCCCGGTCAGAGAGAGCGTGTAGTGGGTACGACCGTGGTAAGCGCCGCTAAACGCGATAGCGCCGCTGCGTTTTGTCGCCGCGCGGGCGATTTTCACGGCGTTTTCAACCGCTTCTGAACCAGTCGTGACCAGCAACGTTTTTTTGGCGAAATCGCCCGGTACCTTCTGGTTCATGCGTTCGCACAACGCCAGGTACGGTTCATAGGCCAGCACCTGAAAACAGGTATGCGACAATTTCTTCAACTGCGCTTCGACCGCTGAAACAATGCCCGGATGTAAATGACCTGTGTTCAGGACGGCAATGCCGCCTGCGAAATCGAGATACTCACGGCCTTCGACATCCCAGACCCGACAATTTTCCGCCCGCTCGGCGAAAATCGGGTGAATCTGCCCCACGCCGCGAGGAACGGCGTTATGACGGCGCTGCATTAAAGCGTTATTGGTATTCATTAGCGACTCTCCTGTTAAAGGCCGATGCACATATATTTGATTTCTAAATAATCTTCGATGCCGTATTTGGAACCTTCACGGCCTAATCCGGAGGCCTTAATACCGCCGAAAGGCGCGACTTCGTTGGAGATAATGCCGGTATTAATACCGACGATGCCGTATTCCAGCGCTTCGCCGACGCGGAAAACGCGGCTTAAATCGCGTGCATAAAAATAGGCTGCCAGGCCGAACTCGGTATCGTTAGCCTGTCTGATGACATCCGCCTCGTCGCTGAAGCGGAACAGAGGCGCGAGCGGCCCGAATGTCTCTTCTTTGGCGACTTTCGCGTTATCAGGAACATCCGCCAGAATGGTCGGTTGAAAAAAGTTGCCGCCCAATTTGTGCGCTTCACCGCCCGTAATGACGCGGGCGCCTTTTTCCAGCGCGTCGGCGATATGCTCCTGGACTTTCGCCACGGCTTTTTCATCAATCAGCGGCCCGATAGCGACGTCGGCTTGCAGGCCGTCGCCGACCGCGAGCTTATTTACCGCCTGGTTGAGTTTTTCCGCAAAACGATCGTAAACGCCGTCCTGAACATACAATCTATTGGCGCAGACACAGGTCTGCCCGGCGTTGCGAAACTTCGAAGCCAGCGCGCCTTCGACGGCTTTATCCAGATCGGCATCGTCAAAGACGATAAACGGCGCATTGCCGCCCAACTCCAGCGATACTTTTTTAATGTCTTTGGCGCATTGTTCCATTAGCTGGCGGCCAATCTCCGTCGAGCCGGTAAACGACAGTTTGCGTACCAGCGGGTTGCTGGTCAGCTCGCCGCCGATATCGCCAGCCGAACCGGTAACGACGTTAAATACGCCTGCGGGAATTCCGGCGCGCTGGGCCAGTTCCGCCAGCGCCAGCGCGGAAAACGGCGTCTGGCTGGCGGGTTTGAGTACCATCGTGCAGCCTGCGGCCAGCGCGGGGCCGGCTTTACGGGTGATCATTGCCGAGGGAAAGTTCCACGGGGTAATCGCGGCGGTGACGCCGATGGGCTGTTTAATCACCAGCAGCCGTTTATCGGCCTGATGACCTGGAATCGTGTCTCCATAGATACGCTTCCCCTCTTCGGCGAACCATTCAATAAACGAGGCGGCGTAGCTAATTTCGCCTTTCGCTTCCGCCAGCGGTTTACCCTGTTCCAGTGTCATCAGACGCGCCAAATCGTCCTGATGTTCCATCATCAGATTGAACCAGCGACGCAGGATATTGGCTCGCTCTTTGGCGGTGAGCGAGCGCCAGGCGGGCAGGGCGCGATTGGCGGCGTTGATGGCGTCGCGCGTCTCTTCCGCCCCCATTTTGGGCACATTGCCAAGCGGTTTCCCGTTGGCGGGGTTGCTCACGGGGATGACATCGCCGCCGCGCGCGTCGCGCCAGTCGCCATCGATAAAGGCCTGCTGGCGGAACAGGGTAGAGTCGTTAAGTTGCATAATTGCTTCCTGTCTGAAGGGTTAACGGGTAAATGCGGCGTGTAGTGCGTCCACGCTGCGTGCCGCACGCAGCGTACGTCCGGGGTTGCTCTGGCTTTCGCGTAGCGCCTGAACTTTGCTGACGATATGCGCGCCGATAGGTATCGCTGATGTCGCCGCCGGGGAGGGGGCGTTACAGGTGTGAATGGAACGCGGCGTCGTGACAAACAGAAAATCATCAATCAGTTTGCCGTCCGGTGAAACCGCCTGCGCCCGCACGCCTGCCGGCCAGGGCTGGAGATCGTTGACGGTCAGGCTGGGGCAATACTTTTGTACTCGCCGCAAATAGCCGCTTTTGCACAGCGAGTTTTTCATCTCGCCCAGTCCGGAAAGCAGATGGTTTTGCAGTACGCGGCGAATGCCGGCGGAGCGGAAAATCTCCAGGGTGTCGGTGAAGGAAACGTCGCGCTTACGGTAGCCTTCGCGTTTAAGCGCCAGCACCGCATTCGGCCCGACCGTAACGCTGCCGTCGATCATGCGGGTAAGATGGACGCCGAGAAACGGCATTGCCGGATCGGGGATCGGGTAGATCAAATGGTTAACGATCCGGTTGTGTCGCGGGGCCAGACGAAAGTACTCGCCGCGGAAAGGGCAGATAATAAAACCGGGCTCCACGCCCAGCATTTTGACCAGCCGATCCGCCATCAGCCCTGCACAGCCGATAAGCGTAGCGGTTTCGATTTCCCGACCTTGCGAGGTGCGAATGACAACGCCAGCGGCATGTTCTGTTAGCGCGCTGACCTCGGCATGGTAGATGATCTCGCCGCCTTTGGCCTGAAAGCGGTTCGCCATGGCCGTCGCGACATCGCGATAGCTGACAATCCCGCTGGAAGGGACAAAAATCCCGCCCAGGCCAATGATATTGGGTTCGCGTTCACGCAGCTCCGCCGCGCTTAACCACTCGCGTTCTAAGCCGTTGGCCGCCGTCCGCTCCCATAGCGCGCGCATCCGCGCCATTTCCAGCTCCGAGGTGGCGACCAACATTTTGCCGCAGGTGTCGTAGCGGATGTTGTTTTGATCGCAAAAGGTTTTGGTCGCCTGATTGCCTGCCAGACAAAACCGCGCTTTGAGGCTGCCGGGCGTGTAGTACACCCCGGCATGGATCACGCCGCTGTTATGCCCGGTTTGGTGGCAGGCTGGCGCGGACTCTTTTTCCAGCAATGCGATGCGCGCATCCGGGTAGAGATCAATAAGTTGCATGGCGGTCGACATGCCGATAATGCCGCCGCCGATAATCACAAAATCATACATCCGCGTAATTCCTTCGCCGTGGCGCTTATTGGTGAGTTTGATAATGGCTGGCGGCGTAGGCGAAGTAACCGCGCTGGCGCATCAGTTCGCGACGCAAGTCAGGATGCGGCGTAAAACGATCGCGTCCATGTAGCCAGAACAGATTGTTAATCAACAGGAATTTGCCGACCGGTACCGGTACGGAGAGGATGTTTTGACTGGTTTCCAGCGCGTCTGAAAGCTCGCTGAGCCAGACGCCTTCTTCAAAGTCTTTTGGCTGGACGAACTGGTCGATATAACGCATGACCGGGCGGCCTTGTTGGTCGACATCAAACACCGGGTGCCAGACGTCATGGCTAACATTTTTGCTTGGCGGCGCCGCCCAGCGCATGACGCGACGCGCCAGCGGATGGGTAAAAAACGACTCCAGATGTTCCCAGTCATCAAGGTGCAGCAGCAGCGAATTACCGCCTTCCATATTTTGTTCGTCGATTTTCATCATCAGCACGTAGTCGGTCACCTCCTCAACATAGGTGCCGTCATTGTGCAGTTCCATTACGCGGTGGGGCTGGCGCAGATAACTGTCGGAGTTGTCGACGTTTTTGACCACGAAACGCGCGTAATACTGGCCGCTCATCGCATCGTAGTTGGAGCGACCAATAAGATGCGCCACCGCCGTCGCCAGTTTGACCATCTCTTCTGCCTGTGCGACATCATCGATCCCTTCGGCGCTGATCAACAGCGCGCCTTGTGCACGGTTGAGGAGCGTTTTGATCAACAGCGGTTGTAGCTGATTGCCGCACAGATCGTCGAGGATCTTGCCGATTTTGAAACGTAAGAAAGATTTGTATTCCAGCGCCTGCACCGGCCACTGCGCAACCTGATGGAGAAATTGTCTTGTGGTATCCGCCGTAAACGTTAACGCCAGCAGGCGCGGCGACTGCACCGAAGGGGCAAGGGTGAAACCAGTATGGCGTTGGGCTAAATCATCTGTGTTCGCTTTTACGGCAGTCAGTGCATTCATCAGAATCATTCCTCTCGGTAGATGGTCAGGGAGACATGGCGATGCTCATTTCGTAGCCATAAATTAAAAATATCGACATTTTTCAGGAACGCGTATGAAATAACCGCTTTTGTTTAATTATTGTGATCAAAAACAACAAATATTTAACAATGCGAAGGGTGAGGTTAACGGCGCCACGAGCCTGACAACGGCAAGAAGGGGTGTAAAATGAGCAAGTTATGGGGAAAGTGATGCTGGCGGGGTTGCCCGGCCTGGCACATAAGCGCGTAGGCCGGACAAGTACAACGTATTTCAGCAGTCAATTAACCGGCGTCAACCTGCGGTTTACGGCTGTGTTTACGGATCAGACGTAACACTGGCGGTACGACAATGACCATGATCGCCATGATCAGCAGGGCTTTGGCAACGCCGCTTTGCCACAAAATCGCCATATTGCCGTTACTGATGGAGAGTGCGCGGCGCAGGTTCTGCTCCAGCATTTCCCCCAGTACGAATCCCAGGATCAGCGGCGACATGGGGAAGTGCATTTTACGTAAAATGTACCCTAACACGCCGAGCGCGACCATCAGCACCAGATCGAAGGTGGTGCTGTGTACCGCATACACCCCTACCGCCGATACGGCAGCGATGGCGGGTACCAGGAACCACAGCGGAATGGTGAGCATACGGGTAAACAGACCGATCAACGGGATATTCATGATCAGCAGCATCACGTTCGCAATCAGCAGCGCAGCGATGAGTCCCCAGACGATATCCGGCTGTTCGGTGAACATCGCCGGGCCTGGCGTGATGTTGTACAGCGTCAGCGCCCCCATCATCACTGCCGTAGTGCCGGAACCGGGAACGCCCAGCGTCAGCATCGGGATGAAGGAGCCGCAGGCAGAGGCGTTGTTTGCCGCCTCCGGCGCCGCGACGCCGCGAATATCCCCTTTGCCGAAGCTATCGCTGTTGCCGCTGAGTTTTTTCTCGGTCATATAGGTAATGGCGCTGGCGATGGTCGCCCCGGCGCCGGGCAATACGCCGACAAAAAAGCCGATTACCGAAGAACGCAGGGTGGTGCCGATACACTGCGCGCCTTCTTTCAGGTTGAACAACATTCGACCCGTTTTGCGGACCATTGTTTGCCCGCTGCTGGTATGTTCCAGCATTAAAAGTATTTCTGATACCGAGAACAGGCCGATCACCACGACGATAAACTGTACGCCGTCGGAAAGATGAACGCTGTCAAAGGTAAAGCGATAAACCCCGGTGTTGGCGTCCACGCCGACGGTCGCAAGGCCAAGACCGATCAGCGCTGCCAGAAATGATTTAAGCGGGTTTTGCGCCATCATGCTGCCAAGACAGGCGATGGCAAAAACCATTAAGGCGAAATATTCCGCCGGACCAAAGGCCAGCGACCATTGCGCCAGTAAAGGGGCGAACAGAATGATGCCGCCGATAGCGATTAATGAACCGAAAAATGAGCTGACTGCGGAAATCGACAGCGCTACGCCGCCTTTCCCTTGCTGCGCCATCGGGTAACCGTCCAGCGCCGTCATGATCGCCGCCGCATCGCCGGGGACGTTGAGCAATATGGAGGAGATCCTGCCGCCATACTCACACCCAATGTACACCGTCGCCAGCAGAATTAGCGCCGACTCAGCAGGCAGATGCAACGCAAAGGCCAGCGGCAGTAAGATTGCCACGCCGTTGATCGGTCCCAGGCCCGGCAGCAGACCGACGATCGTGCCCACGAAGCAGCCAATCAACGCGATAACCAGGTTTTCCGGCGTCATCGCCACCGCAAAGCCCTGAGAAAGATATATCCAGGTATCCATCGTTGCTCCGTTAACTCAGCCAGGCGCCGAGAGGTAAGGTGACATCAAGCAGCCGGTCAAAGGCATACCACAGCAGAATGCCTAATACCGCGCCGGAGATACCCGCCGCCGGAATCGTGGCGCCGAACAGCATCCCGATAACCATGGTGAGAAGCGCGGTGGCGATGGGAAAACCCAGCCATTCGAATCCCCAGGCATACATCAACAGGATGATGATCATGGTAATTAGCTTTTGCAGCACATGGCGGCGCGGCCAGCTAACCGTGTCGGGATGGCGCAATAACAGCGCCAGCGCGCAGAGCGCCATCAGGCCGATAATCCCCAGCGGAAAAGGGCGGGGGCCGACGGGTTCATAGCTGTATTCGCTTTGGATCTGCCAGGCGATGAATAGCCCGGCGATACAGAGCAACAGCCAGATACCCGCAAAGATACGATCGCTCATCATTGCCTCCGCGATTATTTCGCGAGTCCGAAGGCTTTCGCCTGTTCACGGTAATCAGTAACCTGTTTTTTCACGTAGTCATCGAGCTGCTGGCCGGTCATGTCGAACTCAAACAGGCCGCGCAGATCGCGCTGTTTTTTAAACTCGTCGGTTTGCTGGAGCTTCTTGAAGGTATCCACCCACCACTGGTAATCGGCATCGCTGACTTTGGGCCCGACGTAGAAGCCGCGAATAATCGGCCACACCAGGTCGTAGCCCTGTTCTTTAGCGGTAGGGATATTGGCAAGCTGGCCCGGCAGACGATTTTCTGAAAAGACGGCAAGCACGCGGATTTTGTCGCCGCCCAGATAAGGCACCATTTCACTGAGATCGCCGGAGACAACCTGAACATGGTTGCCCATTAATGCCGTCACCGGCTCGCCGCCGCCCTCAAAGGCAACGTAGCGCATCTTGTGCGGGTCGACGTTCGCCTTTTGCGCCAGCAACGCCGACTTCATCCAGTCCTGGCTGCCAATAGAGGCGCCAGCGCCAATGACCACGCTGTTGGGATCTTTTTCCATCGCCGTCATCAGATCTTTCAGCGTTTTCCACGGGGAATCCGCACGCACGGCGATCATGCCGTAATCAGTGCCCACGCTTGCCAGCCAGCGCACATCATCCACGCCGTAGCGACCAAATTTCCCCTGCGACAGGTTGAGCAGCGAACCGCCGGAAAAGGCGACCACAGTCCCGGGTTCGCCAGGGCGTTGGGCGACTATCGCGTTATAGGCCACAGCGCCGACGCCGCCGGGCATATACGTTACCCGCATGGGTTTCTCGATAGCGCCAGTCTCCAGCAAACTCACCTGAATCAGCTTACAGGTAAGGTCGAAACCGCCGCCAGGTTTGGCTGGCGCGATACATTCCGTTCGCGACGGCGCCTCCTGCGCCAGAACAGAGGTACTCATTAATAAAATGCTTGCAGTAAGGGTACGAAGTAATTGTTTTTTCATTTTTTATCCTCACGCCGGACGTCCGGATTTTTCAGGTTCGGAAGAAGATTTTTGTGATTATGTGAGCCGACATGTAGCAGTTCGGTTGCGTGATTGTTAAAACAATAACCTTTCAATTCCCTTTCAATGCGGCAGAAACTTTACAGGATGTGATATGCGTCTCTTATTGGCGGAAGATAACCGTGAGCTGGCTCACTGGCTGGAAAAAGCGCTGGTGCAAAACGGCTTTGCCGTGGACTGCGTATTTGACGGCCTGGCGGCTGACCATCTTCTGCACAGTGAAATGTACGCGCTGGCGGTGCTGGATATCAATATGCCGGGAATGGATGGACTGGAGGTGGTGCAACGGCTGCGTAAACGCGGTCAGACCTTGCCCGTTTTGCTGCTCACGGCGCGAAGCGCGGTGGCGGATCGCGTAAAAGGTCTCAACGTCGGCGCCGATGACTATCTGCCGAAACCCTTTGAACTGGAAGAGCTGGATGCCCGTTTACGGGCCTTGCTGCGACGCAGCGCTGGGCAGGTTCATGAAGTTCAGCAACTGGGGGAATTGATCTTTCATGATGAAGGGTATTTTCTGTTACAGGGGCAGCCGTTAGCGCTGACGCCGCGTGAGCAGGCGCTCTTAACCGTATTGATGTACCGACGAACGCGGCCGGTTTCGCGTCAGCAGCTTTTTGAACAGGTGTTCAGCCTGAACGATGAGGTAAGCCCTGAAAGCATCGAACTTTATATTCATCGACTGCGTAAAAAACTCCAGGGAAGCGATGTACGAATTACGACGCTGCGCGGCCTGGGTTATGTGCTGGAGCGCGGCGATGAAGTGGGTTAAGCCGCAATCGTTGTACCTGCAACTCTTGCTATTCCTGGGGTTGCCGCTGATTCTGCTATGGGGGCTGTCGGCGTTTAACAGCTATGTCAATGCACTACAGGCCGCCACTCAGGCTTATGATCGTACGTTGCTCTCCTCGGCGCGAACGGTATCGGAACGGCTGGTGGTGCGCAATAACCATCTGGAAGTTAACGTGCCCTGGGTGGTGCTGGATAGCTTCGAGCTTAATATGAATGATCGACTCTATTACAAAGTCGTCGACCCTTCCGGAAAGGTCATTTCCGGTTATGACGATCTGCCTGCCATGCCGCCCGCTACGCCTCGTACCCGGCTTTATCCGGCGCTGGCGTGGTTCTATCATACCGAGTATCGCGGCGAGGCGATCCGCGTGGCGCGTTTGCTACAGCCGGTCAACGAAGGCGGCATTATCGGCATGGCGGAGATTTATGTCGCAGAGACGCTACAGTCCCGTCGTTATCTGGCGGGCCAACTGCTGTTCTCTTCCTGGATCTCACAGGGGCTGCTGGTGTTGCTGACCCTGGTGCTGGTTGGCTGGTTATTACGCCGGATCCTGCGCCCTATGCGTCAACTTTCGTCATTAATGGTACGCCGCGAACCGGGTCTGTTAACGCCGCTGCCGGAACTGCTGCCGTGGTCGGAAACACGCTTGTTAATCGTGGCGTTTAATCGCTACATTGACAGGCTCCGCGGCATCCTTTCCCGGCAGGAACGCTTTAGCGCCGATGCTTCTCACCAGTTAAAAACGCCGCTGGCGGTGTTAAAAACGCAGGCGGCGGTGGCGTTAGCCAGCCAGCACCCTCATCACTGGTACGAAAGTCTGCAGGCGATGAGCGTAACGCTGGATAGCACCATTCAGCTCACGGAAAGATTGTTGCAACTTTCTGCGGTAAAGCATAAAGAGCAGGGCGAGCGGCGTTTTTCCCCGGTGAATCTGTACGATATCGTACAGAGCGGCTGCTTTACCCGCCTGGCGCAGGCGCGCAGTAAACATATCGACCTGGGCTACGAAGGCGAACAGGAAGCGATGTGGATCGAGGGGGATGAGGTACTGCTTAGCGAGCTGTGCGGAAACTTGCTGGATAATGCGCTGAAATACACGCCTGAGCAAGGCATCGTCACCGCGCGGCTTGAACGGGATGGCGATGCCGTGACGCTGGTTGTCGAAGATAGCGGGCCCGGTATTGATGATGAACACATCCATCTGGCGCTACAGCCGTTCCACCGGCTCGATAACGTAGGAAATGTGGCCGGGGCGGGCATTGGTCTGGCTTTGGTCAATGATATCGCACGCCTGCACCGTACTCATCCCCATTTTTCCCGTAGCGAAGCGTTGGGAGGGCTATACGTTCGGATACGCTTTTTAAGCCTTGTTCCGCAGTAATGCGCACAAATGTGTCAGCGGTAAAGCACGTTTACAAAAAGTCGCATCTTGAGGTGTGACGTTTTAATCAAATGATCATACATTCCCCGTACAAACCGTAGCGTTAATTAAAAATATAGTGGGTGCAGGGGCATGAATAATCATACTAAACGACGGGGAATAGCATTAACCGTCTTTCTTGTCGGGGTTAACATCCTGGCCTGGATTTGGGCGTTCTGTGTTTTTCATCACCATGCCGTCATGCTAAGCGCAGCCATACTGGCGTATAGCTTTGGGCTGCGTCATGCGGTTGATGCCGATCATATCGCAGCCATCGATACCGTCACCCGTAAACTGATGCAGCAGGGTAAAACGCCTTTAGGCGTGGGGGCGTTTTTTTCATTGGGTCATTCGACCATTGTCGTTCTGGCATGTCTGGCGATTGTTGTGACGTCGATGGCATTTCGCGATCGTATTGATGTTTTGCATCAATATGGTTCGTTGATTGGTACGGCTGTTTCCGCTTTTTTTCTGCTGGCGATGGCCCTGCTTAACCTGTTTATTTTGTTCAACGTCTGGCGGCAATTTCGCTCGGTTACCCGCGGCGAGTCAGTGAGGGCGCATGACGAGGCGATACCTGGCGGGCTGATGACGCGTATATTTCAGCGTACGTTTCGTTTGGTCACTTCCAGTTGGCATATGTATTTTGTCGGTTTTCTGTTTGGTCTGGGATTTGATACCGCAACCGAGGTTGGGTTGCTGGGCATTTCCGCTTCAGCAGCTAACCAGGGGCTATCTCTCTGGTCGATGATGATTTTTCCTGTGCTGTTTACCGCCGGGATGGCGCTGGTGGATTCCCTGGATAACTTTGTCATGGTCGGCGCTTACGGTTGGGCTTTCTCGCATCCATTACGTAAGCTTTATTATAATATGACCATTACCGCCGCATCTGTCATTGTCGCGCTGGCGATTGGCGGGCTTGAGGCGCTGGGGTTGATTGATGATGCGTTACAGTTAAGCGGAACATTTTGGCAGACCGTAAGCACGCTTAACGATCATATGGGGAATGTGGGCTTCTGGGTAGTGGGCGCTTTTGTGCTATTCTGGCTGCTCTCGTTGTTGAATTATCGCTGGCGCGGCTATGATAAAATCACCCTCAATACCTGATTGATTTCTGTAAAAATAACATTTCGGCAGTGGTGTCATATCATTGCCGAAGCATTTTATCTCCTGAGAGTATATTCTTCCCGGTAAGTGCGTTATTTTTCATGCTTGCCTTTCGTTATCAATTTAAGCAATCCGATATAACATACAATACCAAAAATAATAATAACAGTTGTATACCCAAGAATCAGCCAGTCTGCATGTGTCATAATATAATCCAGTTATCAGGTATCCCGTGTTAAGGCGATCTTTAAGCCTGTTGTCAGCAAGAACCACTGTACCCGTTCAGTGCTGTTGACAATAACGTATTGTTTATGCACAAGAGCGTTGTTACAAATAACGTATGCATTGAGCATAGACCCCACCCGCATTTTTGTAATGCCATAAAGCAAGGCTACACCTTTAATCTACTGACGGTATGCCAGGCCAGAAGAGATAAAATGGTGGTTGTCATCATCATCTGTTCCTGACGCCAGGTTAATGACACACACATATGAAAATGTATAACCGCTGCACGCTTTTTAGCACGTTATCTGTAACATACCGTGTTAATCAATTCCATAAAACCGAGTATAGTGTAAGTGAATTTCGAGTAATTGTCATTATGATTATATGGTGGTTAACTTATTTTTTAAATTCTGATTAAATTTTAGTTTTTTATCAGTTCATCAGGATTTATGAAAAATCTGGACGTAAAAAACATATTTACGTCCAGGCTTTCTTTTTAGCAAATCGATTTCCCGGTAAAATAGGGGGTCGACCACATGCGCTTATATTCCCATTCAGGCTTTAGTATGCCGATGGAAAAAAGTAATTTTTTTTGTCTTTCCTGGCAGTAATTTCTGGCGCGGCTAATATTTAGCCACATTAGTATGCTGCCGGGACTGAGTGGCCTGCACTCATTTTTAATTGCACCATTAGATACGTCAAAGTAGACGTTCATCTGGCTTTCAGATTTCAGTACGATATCAAATGCACAGGGTATCCCTTCAATATAAAGAATATGCCCAAACAGAAGGTGATGCAGTTGACTAAAAAAGTTGGCAAGGTTATCAGCGGGATAGCAGGATGAAGTATTACCGAAACGAGACCGAAATAACTCGATAAAAATATGAGTCAGTTCATCAGAAGAACAATCAGCAACGCTTTTTACACTTCCGCCTTTTTTAAGAAATCGCTGATATTCATTACGGCGTGTTTTTTCAAACTTAGAAGAGAACGCTTCTTTGACCAGACAATTTTGTTTTTTTCTGGTGAGTTTCCATATGGCATTGCGTATTTGTGGCTGATGTAACGCCGAAAGCCGGTTAGTACGATCGGGTAAGAAGCAGCGTAAATCTGGTGCCATCGGAATAAGTATCTCATCTGACGATAGTGGGAAGGTTCTGCGCGTCAGGATGCCAATATTCTGATCATTACAAATAAAGTAGGCGCCTTTAATCTTATCATCTTCTTCATAGTGGAAGAATTTAAAATGCCAGTTATGGCGCTTCATAAAATAATCAACAATATCTGGGTGCATATTGATACTACCGCCGTATTGCGCAAACACCTCCCGGTATAGGGTAAAGGAAGACGGCTGCCAGCGGGTTAATATACGCTTAACTTCTTGTATTTTCACCAAAACTCCTGACTTGGCTTACTGAAAATTCTATTTTGTATTATTTTTTTGCTTAACCAAATAAAAATGTGACAAATGTTTAGCTTGTATTTAATGGTTAACATGCTAATCGATGACGTTATGGTGAAGGGAATAAGATTAAGATGTTGATCATAGCATGAGTGAAAGCGACGGTTTAATGCCGCGCTTTTCACTCGCAAGCCATTCTGTATTTAACCATCCAGTAGCGATACAGATTTCAAAGAGATCCGCTGAACGGTAGCAGGATCTGCACATCCGCGTATGAAATAGCTCTACCGGGAGAGGCTGTTAACCTCTTGTATTATTGTATCCAGAATATGATAGCGTTTCCGATACTCTGCGCGTTTTTTGCTGGGGATACTTTCAGGCGCTTTACGCATCACCTGTGATGGCAGATGATATAAGGCACCTTTCTTAACGCCGTTTAGCGACTCCCAGAATTCACTATAGCTGGCCACAAAAGTTTTTTTCTTCTGGAATAAGTACCGGAGTTGACGATAAACATGGTTGTTTTCACTTACCGCATAAATCTCGTCGACATTACAGGCCTGCATCAATGTCGCAAATGCTTCATACAGCATCCGTTTAGGAAAGAGACCGTAACAATCTTTGGTGGCGTTACGTATGACTTGTGGGCCGATATGTTTACTGGGCCCTTGTAACCCGGCAACCAGCGCTATTTGCTTCCCTTCATGGCGGATAAAGGAAAATGATAAACGTGCCAACGGCGTATCATTGAAGCACAGCGTTAATGTCAGCTCACCTTCTCTGTCATAGCCACAGGGACCGCAGTAGATATCTACCAGAGCACCGTTTTTTCCTTCCAGGTGAGCGAGTAAGATTTGTTCCTCGGACAGAAGGATCTTTTTAATTTTACTTTCCGGAAAGGACTGAACGAACTGGTAGTGTTCCAGAATAGCTCTTGCCCGGCAACGTATGCTAAGCCCGGTATACAAATAGGGCCGCTGGATTTTTGCCGGCAATAGGGGACGATGAATGATCAGCGTTCTGGGCTGAGACAGATGGCATAATTCATTGAAGTATTTAATTGTCGTTACAGGGTTAATAAGGCAACGTAATACAAATTTATAGCGAAACTTACGCTCTCCCCAGCGTTTATGGCGATAAGGCGTCTGCGCCATGACTTCTTTTAACATTAATAATGGATTATATCTTTCCATATCACTTTGCTGCATCGTCATACTACGTCCCTACTACTCGATAGACTTATAACCGAGACGGTAGCCTGATTGAGTTAAACGTAAAGGCAACGAAGAAGGCCTGTACAGACGACGTTGTTAAACAGTTTATCAATGGCAGCAATAAAACGCCTGAACACGCTTTTTAATAGATTTTCTGCTAATGAGTGGGATGAGTCCTGAACGTAGTATTAAAACGAATGCCGCGTTTATTATTTTAAATAATGTTTATACTCTAAATAATTCGAGTTGCAGGATGGCGGCAAGCGAGCGAATCCCCAGGTGCTTACTAAAGTAAGTGACTGGGGTGAGGGAACGCAGCCGCAGCACATGCAACTTGAAGTATGACGAGTATAAGCCAATATATTTATTTGGCTGGTATTGTGTAAGTCAGACAGCAAAGCACCGTGATACGTGATTATGTAACCAGACGCAAAGGGGGTATTCACCTTATCTCTAAATGCAAATCTATATGATAAATTTTATCATGTACTGTGTTGCTCTCTCTGGGAGAAAATATTATGGAGCGTTCACTCGATAGTCTGGCTGGTATGGCTACATCTGCTTTTGGCGCGGGGACTTCTGCTGCTATGCGGCAAGCCACCTCTCCCAAAACCATTCTGGAATATATCATTAACTTTTTTACCTGTGGTGGGGTGCGTCGGAAAAATGAAGCACAATATCAGGAATTGATAGACACTATGGCTGATACATTGAAAAGTTCAATGCCTGACAGAGGTGCTCCGTTGCCAGAAAACATCGTACTGGAGGATATGGATGGGTGTCGTGTCGAATTTAATCTTCCTGGTGAGAATAACGAAGCTGGACAAGTTATTGTACGGGTCAGTAAAGGCGACCATTCTGAGATGAGAGAAATTCCGCTTGCCTCTTTTGAAAAAATATGTCGAGCTTTACTATTCAGATGCGAATTTTCTCTCCCTCAGGATTCTGTAATATTAACTGCCCAGGGAGGCATGAATCTTAAAGGCGCTGTCCTTACCGGAGCAAATCTGACGGCAGAAAATTTATGTGGCGCAGACCTAAGCGACGCAGATTTAGGGGGGACAGTACTGTTTATGGCGGATTGTGACGGTGCAAATTTTAAGGGCGCAAATCTATCGGGAGCATCATTAGGCGACAGTAATTTAATGAACGCCTGTCTGGAAGATAGTATTATGTGTGGCGCTACCCTCGATCACGCTAATCTTACTGGCGCCAATTTACAACACGCGAGTCTGTTAGGCTGTAGCATGATAGAATGTAATTGCTCCGGTGCAAATATGGATCACACTAATCTTTCAGGTGCAACCCTTATACGTGCCGATATGAGCGGTGCGACATTACAGGGTGCTACTATAATGGCTGCTATTATGGAAGGCGCTATCTTAACCCGGGCAAACCTGCGAAAGGCGAGTTTCATTTCTACGAACCTGGACGGGGCTGATTTGGCTGAGGCTAATTTAAACAATACCTGTTTTAAAGATTGTACACTAACCGATTTGCGTACTGAAGACGCCAGAATGTCTACAAGTACACAAACACTCTTTAACGAATTTTATAGTGAAAATATTTAGCCCTTTTTGACGTAAATCTGAAATAAAAGAAATGTAAGAATAACTATCTGCTACTGAATAGTAGCTGAGAGTTAATTATTTACAGTATCTTTTATTATTACAGGAGTATGCGACGGTAAAAATATCTGAATAACCATTTCTATTTTCTCAAGTAGAACTTCCAACTAAAGCGAATTGTTTGAAAAGGAAAACGCTATGCCTGGATGTATAAGTGCCTGTTCATGCGTTGCCAGCCCAACGCCTCCCGAGCCTAAGGGCCCCCCTAAGCCTAAGTGGATAGAGTTAAAAGGTTATTGTGTTACATGTACTCATGAGTCTGATATTCGCCCGCCTTCTGAAAGGGAAGACAAACGACAGAGAAAAGTGCAGGCGATTGAACTTTATTGGTTGCGGCGTCTCCTGGACGACTTGGGAATACAAGAAGGTACTTCTCAAGACACGGCAGTAAAACCCACTAACTGTGGGTTGTCATATTTTCCAGTAGCTTCTGGAGAACGAGAAACCGATGTTTGATGGTTTTCTGTCTGCAAAGCGCCTGATAAATATTACCAGGCGCTTTGTATTTTGGCGCCAACATCACTTTCATCATCAAATATCGAATGACTACAATCGTATCCGATCCCACCATTACCCAGAGGGAAAGTCGCTGGCAAACTGTAAGAACGGTTCGCCGTCGGCAGGGAAGCGCCGGTGGACTCTGAGCCGCACTATACCATCTTACCTGGGGGTTTCTTGTCATTAACGATTTGAAAAATAGTTTTATTTCTCTACTCCTGTTTTGTAAAACCTCCGTTCAGTAGGCGCATTCTGCCCCCCTTCCCGGATTTACTGGCAAAGCGGAGCCCGGACAGAGAGTCATATTGCAAAATCCCGTTTCCGTTTTTTTATTACCAGATTTTTGCGGTCGAAAGATTGCCTTTTCCTTAATTGAATGATAATTATTATCATTAGTATGTGATAATAATTACTATTTAGACGTAACCTGGCAAGGATGTGAGCTTGAGGGCAACAGCGCTACTTTAGACATTATTTAGGGAATGGGTATGAGAGTTAATAAGTTCCTCTGGTTAATAACCGTGGTTTCTACAGGGGTTAATAGTCCATTATCAGCAGCAGAATCTACTGACGACAACGGCGAAACGATGGTGGTTGAATCCACCGCCGAGCAAGTATTAAAGCAACAGCCGGGCGTTTCGATTATTACTCGTGACGATATTCAGAAGAATCCTCCCGTTAACGATCTTGCCGATATTATTCGTAAGATGCCTGGGGTTAATCTTACCGGCAATAGTGCCTCGGGAACGCGCGGAAATAACCGACAAATTGATATTCGTGGTATGGGGCCGGAAAATACCTTAGTGCTGATTGACGGCGTGCCGGTGACGTCGCGAAATTCGGTTCGCTATAGCTGGCGCGGAGAACGCGACACCCGTGGCGATACAAACTGGGTACCGCCGGAGATGGTAGAACGTATTGAAGTGATCCGTGGGCCCGCCGCCGCGCGCTATGGCTCCGGTGCCGCAGGCGGGGTGGTGAATATCATCACCAAACGCCCCACTAATGACTGGCACGGCTCGCTGTCGCTCTATACCAACCAGCCGGAAAGCAGCAAAGAAGGTGACACCCGGCGGGGTAACTTTAGCCTTAGCGGCCCGTTGGCTGGAGATACGTTGACGATGCGCCTGTACGGTAATCTCAACAGAACCGATGCCGACAGCTGGGATATTAACTCCTCCGCCGGTACCAAGAATGCCGCCGGACGGGAGGGGGTCACCAATAAAGATATTAATAGCGTCTTCTCATGGAAAATGACCCCGCAGCAAATCCTTGATTTTGAAGCGGGATACAGTCGGCAGGGGAATATCTATGCCGGCGATACGCAAAACAGTACTTCAAACGCGGTTACCAAAAGTCTCGCGCAGTCCGGGCGGGAGACCAATCGCCTGTACCGGCAGAATTACGGTCTAACTCATAACGGCATCTGGGACTGGGGGCAAAGCCGCCTGGGGTTCTACTATGAAAAAACCGATAATACCCGCATGAATGAGGGGCTCTCCGGCGGCGGCGAGGGGCGTATTACCAACGACCAGACGTTCACCACTAACCGCCTGACCTCGTATCGCACCAGCGGCGAGGTGAATGTCCCGGTGATATGGCTATTTGAGCAAACGCTCACCGTCGGCGCGGAGTGGAACCGCGATGAGCTGAACGATCCTTCCTCTACCAGTCTGACGGTTAAGGATAGCAATATCGCCGGGATTCCCGGTTCGGCGGCTAACCGTAGCAGCAAAAATAAATCGGAAATCAGTGCGCTGTACGTTGAAGATAATATCGAACCCATGGCCGGTACCAATATTATTCCGGGTCTGCGTTTTGACTATTTGAGCGAATCCGGGAGTAATTTTAGTCCCAGTCTTAACCTTTCCCAGGAGTTAGGTGAATACGTCAAGGTGAAAGCCGGTATTGCCCGTGCCTTTAAGGCACCGAACTTGTATCAAACCAGTGAGGGGTATTTACTCTATTCGAAAGGCAACGGTTGTCCAAAAGATATTACGTCGGGCGGCTGTTACCTGGTCGGTAATAAGAACCTCGATCCTGAAATTAGCATCAATAAAGAGATCGGGCTGGAATTTACCGTAGACGATTACCACGCAAGCGTCACGTATTTCCGTAACGATTATCAGAATAAGATTGTCGCAGGTGATAAAATTATTGGCAGAAGCGCATCTGGCGCTTATGTATTGCAGTGGCAGAACGGCGGTAAAGCGCTGATTGAAGGTATTGAAGCCAGCATGACTGTTCCGCTGATGCCGGACCGTCTGAACTGGAATACCAATGCGACTTATATGATTGCTTCTGAGCAAAAAGATACCGGCAATCCCTTATCGATAATCCCGAAATATACGGTGAATACCTTCCTCGACTGGACTATTACCAGCACGCTCTCCGCTAACGTCAACTGGACGTTATACGGCAAGCAAAAACCGCGAACACATGCAGAGTCGCGTAGTGAAGAGACCAAAGGATTGTCCGGGAAAGCGCTGGGGGCTTACTCACTGGTCGGCGCTAACGTTAACTACGATATCAATAAGAACCTGCGTCTTAATGTCGGTATCAGCAATATCTTCGATAAACAGATCTATCGCTCCGCCGAAGGGGCAAATACCTATAACGAACCTGGTCGGGCTTATTATGCCGGTGTGACGGCCTCGTTTTGATAGGTTATGCCCGCCGCTGGCGGGCATATTCTGGCGACGGGTTAATGGCAGCGTGGTTTTTGGCTTGCCGGTTCGCGACTGATATCCAGCAATGCACTGCGGAAAGAGGCGTTAAACATGGGCCCGTGGCCCAGGCCCGGGTAATGCTGCAGGGCCGCGTTAACGCCGTTGTTCTCAAGCGTTCTCACGGTCTCCTGAACTTTTTGCAGGAGCCCGGCCATCTGGCGTTGCCTGCTATCCCCATTCGACGCAGAACCTTCCATTATGATGAGTTTTTTATGGCAGAACGGCGACGACTTCACTGTCGTAAGGCGATTCAACAGGGCAAAGTTATCCCTGCTGAGTGACGGGCTGGCGCTGTAATAGATATGAAAGAAGGATGACGACAGCCAGGAGTCTAAAACGAACAGGCCGCCATAAGAATGTCCCCATACCCCGCGCCGTTCGGAGTTGATGGTTATTCCTTGTTCCACCTGCGGCGCGATATGTCTCTCCAGTAGCTGGCGGAACGCTGGCCCGCCGCCGGTTTTACGATGAAAACGCGGGTTATTTTCACTGCCTTCGATTCCCGGCGCCGGCGTATAGTCATAAGCTCTGCCGTTAAGATCAAACGGCAGGTTAGTCTGATAGCCAATCGCCACAATCACCGGCGGCGAGTGGTCTGCCAGCTGTTTGAGCAGCGTCTCCGGCAGTCTGTCCATCACTGCGTTGCCGTCCAGCATATATAAAACAGGATAACCCGACGGCGGGGCGGCTTTATTGGGAATAGCGGTCCATACCCGGTAATGTCTTGCGCCATCGGCAGATTGAAAGTCATTGACCCTAAAATGGTAATATCCCGAACCTTTATCAGCGATATTCGGTCCTAATGGCTGCATATCCGGCTGCGCATAACTCAGCGCGCTAGAACAAAAACTCACTAAAAATAGCGCCATGCGATAGCACTTGTTGTGGTACTGGCGACCATACATCGGATGTGATTCCTTTTTGGCAGGTGAAGTTTTATCGGGGTAGTAGACGTAATCCGTCAATCAGCGCGCCGCGCCACCAGGCATAATCGTGACCGCCGGTGTACACGCTGCAATGGCTTTCAACGCCGGCGGCGCGCAATTTTTCATGCAACTGTTTGACCTGCGGGACCGTCGAACCTTCCAGCGATCCCACGCACAGATGCGTACGTACGGCTGGCGAGGGCGCGGATAACACATGTTCGCTGACCCATGAGCGCTCTTCTGCGCTGAAATGGGGCGGGCGATTGCGGTTGTCCGGCGTCCACCACATTGAGGGGGAGTGGCTCAGCACCAGGCCGAAGCTCTCTGGCGCGTGGCGGGCCGCCATCAGCGCGGTCACGCCGCCGAGGCTTTGCCCAGCCAGCACCGTTTGTGTACGGTCCGCCCACTGTCGTTCCGGGTATTTGGCGCGAAGGGTTGGCAGCAGGCGTTCGGCAATGTCGAGCACCAGCTCGCGGCGACCGCCGAGGATTGCGACGCGTTCACCCGCGTTGATGTTATCAATGCCGAGTACGGCCACCGGCGCGATGCGTCCGCTGCGGATGGCGGCGTCAATGGCGGCGCTTACCCCAAGATGGTCGAACCAGATCTCGCCATCCGTGAGTACCAGTAAGCCCAGCGGTTGTACGACAGGAACGTCAGGAAGATACAGCCGCACACGGCGACGTTGTCCGGCGAGCCGATGTTCTGAGGTGAAAAGCTGCCCGGCGTAAGCGCGACAGCCTGACCACTCCTCCTGTGCCGGGGCATGATCCAACGCCAGAACGGACTCCTGCGCATTGCCCCGAACATTTATTCCCGGCGTGCTGTTCAGCGGGTCCGCCTTCCCGACAAGGGAGGCGAAACGGCTTCCAAGCTGCAACACCGTCTCGTCCGGGGTTTTCGGTGGTATTTCGACCATCGTATAGGAACCGCAGTAGGACGCCGGTAAGCGAAGCGTCAGATGCCAGATATCCGTTGTGGGCAGTTGCGTCATCATACCTTTCGCCACGTTATCTTTATCGGTGACACGGTTCAGGCGAACATAAACCCCCCGCAGAGGAGAGGCGGCACGCCACAGGAAGGTGACTTCCCGTTCATCGTCTGCGCCGTTAATGGCTGTCACCAGCGGCAGCGCGAGCGAGTTTGCTTCTCGCCAGAAGTGAGAAGCGTCAACCTGGCTTCCGGCGGCGAGTTGGCGGCGAAGGCGCGTAGCGGTCTGTATAGCGACAGGAGCGACGGGCGGGCTCAGTCTCATTTTCTGTATTCCATCTCGTTTATATTTCGGTCAGTATCAATAGCTAAAGCGGCTGTTACAGGAACAGCCGCTTGCGGGCTTTCTTTTGCGTAAATCGTGGCGATAAAAACTATCCTGTGACCTCTCCTTGCGTATCGCGTGTCTGGCCGATGCTGTCCCGCCACAGACGAGCATACAGGCCATGAGCCGCTATCAACTGCTCATGGCTGCCATATTCAGCGATACATCCTTTATCGATTACGACAATAACATCGCAGCGGCGAGCGGTGGTCAGTCGGTGCGCGACGATAAGCGCGATGCGTTTCTCGGTATGCGTCACTCCGGTAAGCGAGGTTATTAAGCGCTCCTCGGCGCTGCGGTCGATACGCGCTGTCGCCTCGTCGAGCAGCAGAATGTGCGCCTGCGCCAGTTGCGCGCGGGCGAGGGCAATCAACTGACGCTGGCCCGCGGACAGATCCGTGCCGCCGTTATTGACCGGAGTACGAAACCCCAGCGGCAGATGTTGCACAGTTTCAAAGAGTCCCGCCCGTCGCGCCGCGATCTCCACCTCCGTGTCGCTGCTGTCTGGCCGCGAATAGCGGATATTTTCGGCAATATCGCCGCTAAATAATGTGACATCCTGAGTGACCAGCCCCGTCTGGCGACGATAATCACTAAGCGACGCGGCATCAATTAGGCGCTCACCGACACGGATTTGCCCGCTGCCAGGAGAGTAGAGCCCGGCCAGCAGCTTGATCAGCGTCGATTTGCCGGCGCCGCTACGTCCGACCACCGCGACTACCGTTCCTGGCGGAATGGTGAGCGAGAGATTATCAAGCACAGGTTGCGTTTTTTCGGGATAGCGGAATGTCAATGCCTCCAGACGTAGCGCGCCAGTGCCAGGCGTTATGGAGGACGGTTCAATATTCTCCGTTTCCTCAGTTGCCAATAGCGCATTGATATGTTTGCCGCTGGCGGTTGCCTGCTGCCAGGAATCGACAATGCCTGACAACTGCTGTACCGGGCCATAAAATTGTCCCAGTAGCAGGAAGAACACCGCCAGTACCCCGGGCGTCATTTCGCCTCCGGCGACCCGGGTCGCCCCGATTAAAAGCACGGCGGCATAGGCGGCCTCGGTGCAGAAGGTCAGGAACGGAAAATAGACAGCAAGGTATTTTTGCGCCCGCACGCGGGTGGCGCGGAAGTTGTCTGATAACGCCCGTAGCCTGGCGGCTTCCTGCTTCTGTTGGCCGTGTGACTGAACTACCCGCATACCGGAGACCTTTTCCTGAAGCGTACTGTTCACCTTACCAATTTCCAGCCGTGCCTGGGCGTAGGCAGGCGAGCTCAAACGGCGGTAAATCCACGTCGCCAGCATCACTACAGGCACGGCGCTTAATGCCGTTAATGCAAGAATAGGGTCAAGCCAGAACATTGCCGCGGCGATAGCGACCATCGTCACGATGCTGGTGGCCGCGCTGGCAAGACCGTTTTGCAGAAATCGGGCGAGTGAATCAACGTCGACGGTCATGCGAGTAAGACGCGAGTCGATGTGCTTCTCGTGCCAGGGAAGACTCAGACGTAGCAGGTGGCTGAAGCTGCGTAAGCGTACCGTATGCTGTACCGACTCTGCCGCGCGGGCGGCGAAGATCGTTTGCAGCGCATAGCAGCACCAACCGATCGCTACCAGACACAGCGCGAGCAGGGCGCATATGTCAATAGTCGACATATCCCCTGCGGCAACGCCTGAGTCAATACCGCGCTGCAAAAGCACCAGCACGCCAACGCCTGCGGCGGAATCAAGCGCGATAAGCAGGGCGGCGATGACGAACATCCAGGCTACTGGCGTCAGCAGCGATGAGACTTGACGCCCGTGGCCTGCCAGCGCCATCTGTACGGCGCGTTCTGGAACGCGCGTCATCCGGTCGACAAAACCTTTTCCGGCGGTTGTCTGGCGCTCATGCGCGTCGTCGGATTTTACCGCCTGCGTTGTTGGCCATAGCGTACGTTGTTCTGCCGGGGCAAGGGCGAGAAAATCCCCCTCGCCGCTCATCAGCGAGCGAAACGTCGGACACCTTGCATCCAGCTCCGCCTGGGTACCGATATCCACGACGCGGCCTTTATCCAGCACGACGATCCGATCGGCTAACTGCAGTGTTGAACGGCGGCGTGCAATCACCAGCAGCATATGCTCATTATCGGCATAACGACCAAGAGCCGTGTTAATTTCCGCTTCAGTACCGGCATCGACCGCCGAGGTGGTGTCATCGAGAATCAGCAGTTCCGGCGCGGTAATCAGTGCCCGGGCTAGCGCAATACGCTGGCGTTGGCCGCCGGAGAGGTTGCTTCCGCGTTCGGCCAGTCGGGTGTTGAACCCCTGCGGTAGCGCATTGATGAACCCGCTGGCGCCTGCGGCATCGGCGGCGCGTCGAATGTCGTCCTGAGTCGCTTGCGGGTGCCCATAGGCGATGTTTTCCGCCACCGTACCGGCAAACAAAAACGCGTCTTCAAACACTACGCCAACGCGACGACGAAGCGCCGTCAGTTTCAGGTCGCGAATATTCTGTTGACCCGTAGTGGTGTTGAGCCACACCCCGCCGGAGGTGGGATCGTAAAAGCGCGCCAGCAACATCAGCAATGTTGATTTCCCGGAGCCGGATGCGCCAACCACTGCCACGGTTTCACCGGCGTGAATGGAAAACGAGATCTCATTGAGGATACGGTTACCGTTGTCGTAGTGGAAACTCATCTTCTCCACGTCCAGCCCGATAATCTGACCCTCAACCGACTCAGTACCGTCTTCCATGCGAGAACGCGTGTCGATAAGCGCGAAGACGCGCTCCACCGACGCCTGTGTGCGCTGTGCAATAACCAAAAACGATGCCAGTACGCGGGTAGGGCCGGTCAGCATAGCGAGAAAACTCGCGAACGCAACGAAGGTTCCCAGATCGATGCGCCCGCTCATCACCGACCAGCCGCCATAGCACAGCAGGACGATCTGCCCTATCACCGGTAGCGCCAGCATGGTTGCGCCCGGCATCGCCTGCGAGATAGCGGCGCCGATGCGTACCCGCACCATCTGCCGCGACTGACCATCGAGCCAACACGTTTCGCGCAACTCCGCCACGCAGGACTTCACCACTGAGATCTGTTCCAATACTTCGCGCATATGCTCCGTCATGTGCGCCAGCCGGTCTGAGGCAAGCCCCGTTTGCGCGAAAACACGGCGACGGGCGCGCAGGGCGGTAATGGCAAGGGCGGCCAGTACGCAAATCACGATAAGCGTCATGGATGGCGACATCCATAGCATCACCGCGATACCGGCCACATAGTAAGTGAGCACCGCCAGCGGCACCGGACACATCTGTAGCAAGGTGTGTACCTGTTGAAGATCGCTGTTGGTACGCGAAATGACCTGCCCGGTACGCAAGGCGTCCTGGCCTGCGCCGTCCAGTTTTTGAATACTGTCGAACGCACGGCTACGTAACGTATGCTGAACCCACAGCGAGAGTTCCCCGGCATAGCCGCGGCGCACGTAATTCCCGATAAAATCAAAAAGGGCAATTAATAGCAGGCCGCAGGCAAGTAACGGCAGGCGGGTCGTATCGCCTGCTATCGCGTCATTGACGGCCTGACGCGTTATTAACGGCGTCAGCGCAGCCAGTAAAATGGTCGATACTGATGCTACGATGACAATGATACTCAGTGTTTTACGTTCCCAACACACGCGGGCAAGGCGAACTATCCAGGCACGAGCGGGCATGGGGGAATGAGTCGCGGGCATTAAGCCTCCTTATCGGTGAAAGATGAGATATGGCGGCGCAATCTGGGTTCAGCCGCCACATTGTCATTGCGCTGCCGCGGTTAGCTGTGTTGCAGCATGGCGATCAGTTTTTTTGCCACCTCGGTCGGGCAAGGCTGGGCCGCCATTTCCGCCGCGACCTCCTGCGACGCCTCGCGAAGCGCGCGATTACCGAGGAAGGTATTGATCATGCTGCTCGTAAGCCCGCTCTTACCGGGAATAATTCCGCATCCGCGCTCGACCACGGCGCGGGCATTGACGGGTCTGTCGGCACCCTGACCAAAGACTATCTGCGGAATGCCGGCATGTAGTGCCGTCAGGGTGTTGCCTGCGCCGCCATGGTGGATAAAACCGTCGGCGCCGTTAAGGAAAACGCCCATCGGAAGCCAGTCGACCAGACGGACATTCGGCGGTAGTGAACGTAAATCCGAGCGGGCATTTGCCGGAAGATGCAGGATGATTTCGGCATCTACTTCGCCGGCAGAATCCATTACCCAGGAAATCAGATCCAGGCCATCCACCATCGGTTTGACGGTGCCGAGGCTGACCAGAAGACGCTTGCGATCAGGTGTACGTTCCCACCATTCTTCCCAGACGGCGCCGCCGTTATACGGGACGTATTGCATGGAGATAACCGGCTCTCCGTCATTTTGCAGTATGCTCATGCTGGGCGGTGTGACGTCTATCCACGCCAGATCTCTTGGTGGCGCGCTGACCCCATGGCGGCGGTAGGCGTTAGAAAGTGATTTCGTCACGCCTTTGATGTGCCAGGGCGTATGACCGAAGCCGACGGTTTGCATCACTACCGGAATGTCATACTTAGCGGCAATCAGTGGTCCAACGACCCCAAGGGGAGGGTAGACGATGAGATCTGGTCGCCACTGCCCGGCGAACGCGATCAGCGGGTCAGTCATCTCTTCGCTGAAGAATGAGAAGTTCCCCATTTTTGTTCCAATGTTATTTTCTTTTCGTAATGCCTCCTGACGGCGATAACCCGCTTCCGAATCGAAACCAGGCGCAGCGTCAAATACCACCAACCCAGCTTCTGCTGCTTTCTGTGCAAATTTTCCACCGCTTGCAATCAGCACTTCATGGCCATTAACACGAAACGCTTGCGCCAGGGACAGCACAGGGTATAGCAGTCCATACAGTGGCGGACCGACAAACAGAATACGCATGAGAAATCCTCTCTCTCCACGTCATAAATCGAACAAGTTGTTAATGAGAATGATAATAATTACCAATATCATTTGGAAAGTGCAATAACTAATACAACACTTGATCATGTGATGATTTTTTGCGTAAAAATCGGGAAAGAGGAGAGCGTTAAGCGATGAAGTTTGGTTTCAGGCTTATTTACGTGCGTATGGTCGCGAAGGCAAAGCGTCAGGATTGGGGAACTGGATTCGCATACCAGACGCCCGTGGATTATTAATCATAACTTCGTAAATAACCTTTCAGACAATGAGGTAAGCGTACCGACAGCAAGGTAACGGGAAACGTCGGTAGTTGTATTGATAACGCGTTGCGGGGCAATTTAATGGTATCCGGCGGCAGATCGTGTTCTGTGCAGACTTTCCGGCGTTAAATCCCGTATCACCTGCGAGCCTGGACTATCTCTGTGGTATCAACTCTGTAGTAATTTTGTCCCCTTCGTCTTCATTAGCCAATGAAACCGGCTTTAACGTCACCGTTCGAATGTTGCGAACGAACAGCTCCTTATGCGGAATATCGTCACCGCTCTGCGATTTTTATAGCGCATCAGCCACACGATTTATTGGTTCTTGAAAACCAAGGTTTTTGATAACCAATGTTATGCCAGGCTTACCTGTGTCATCCAGGTTATCGACACTTAAGGCATAAACTTTACTACTTTTTCTATCCGTAAATGCTTACATCTAACAGTTTGATTAAAAAGCCTTTCTATGTGAACACTGCGTCTGGTAGTGTTTTGAGCGATGTCGTCTATAGCTGGATATAACATAGGCTTTATCGTGAGTGTGTTATACTATATATGTTAATGCGTTGAATTTTTTCTCTTTTTTATTAGATGTTGTCTTTTTCGTATACCCTTTCGGTTTATTCATGCCATACGTCTGTATTACAAAAATGTTATATCCATCCTGTTGTAATTTTTATTTTAATTCATTCGTTTTTTTATACGATTTGCCGGAAAGTATCTGTATAAGGTGGATACGCCAATACCAAAAATAATAGCTAATTGCTGCCGAGGATGGCCTTTCTCTAATAGCCGGCTAATCTGTTCCTGTTCATGTCTATTGATCGCCCGAGGGCGCCCTCCCAGTCGTCCTTGCGCTCTGGCGGCAGCCAGTCCGGCAAGGGTTCGCTCGACAATTAATTCTCGCTCCATTTCGGCCAGTGCTGACATTACATGAAAAAAGAATCGCCCCATCGCGCTACTGGTATCAATACTATCGGTTAAAGAATGGAAGTGAGCTCCACGTTCATGTAATTCTGATATTAACGCCACCAGGTTTTTCACGCTGCGGCCCAGTCTGTCTAATTTCCAGACGACAAGAGTATCGCCTTTATTTACATACTTTAACGCTCGTTTCAGGCCGGGGCGGTTTGCAATCTTGCCACTGATACGGTCCTCAAAAATGCGGTCACAATTTGCACTAGTAAGCGCATTACGCTGTAAATCGATATTTTGGTCAATTGTTGACACCCGAATATACCCAATAGTAGCCATGATTTTCTCCTTTACATCAGATAAAGAAGAATTTTAGTCGCTTTTCTCATGGGAGATTGTTTTATCAAAAACCTTCCAAAAGGAAAATTTTATGGCACAAGTAATCAACACTAACAGTCTGTCGCTGCTGACCCAGAATAACCTGAACAAATCCCAGTCCGCACTGGGCACCGCTATCGAGCGTCTGTCTTCTGGTCTGCGTATCAACAGCGCGAAAGACGATGCGGCAGGTCAGGCGATTGCTAACCGTTTTACCGCGAACATCAAAGGTCTGACTCAGGCTTCCCGTAACGCTAACGACGGTATCTCCATTGCGCAGACCACTGAAGGCGCGCTGAACGAAATCAACAACAACCTGCAGCGTGTGCGTGAACTGGCGGTTCAGTCTGCTAACAGCACCAACTCCCAGTCTGACCTCGACTCCATCCAGGCTGAAATCACCCAGCGTCTGAACGAAATCGACCGTGTATCCGGCCAGACTCAGTTCAACGGCGTGAAAGTCCTGGCGCAGGACAACACCCTGACCATCCAGGTTGGTGCCAACGACGGTGAAACTATCGATATCGATCTGAAGCAGATCAACTCTCAGACCCTGGGTCTGGATACGCTGAATGTGCAGAAAAAATATGATGTGAAGAGCGAAGCAGTTAAAAGCGGCGGTGGGGCAACCCTCAATACTGCTGGTCTTAATGATACAGCTCTTAAAGCGGGTGTTGGTGGTGCAACAAACGGTACTGCTGCAATTAAGGATGGTAAAGTCTTCTTCGATGCAACTGATAATAAATATTTTATTGAAGTAGAAGGTTTAACCGCTGGCGACGCTACTAAAAATGGTGTTTATGAAGTTAGTGTTGCAGATGATGGCACTGTTACAATGCCGGCAACCACGAAAGTGGCAGGAGGCATGCCAGCCACGGCGACGGCAGTAACCGAAACGCAGCCAAAACCTGTAGCTCTCAGTACAGCAGTTAAAGATCAGTTGACCGACAGTGGTATTAGTGCTGCTGATGCTGCAAAAGGTCAATTAGTTACGATGTCTTATACGGATAAAAACGGTAAGACTATTGATGGCGGTTTCGGTGTTAAAGTTGGGGCTAATATTTATGCTGCAACAAAAAATAAAGATGGATCGTTCAGCATTAACACCACTGAATATACCGATAAAGGCGGCAACACTAAAACTGCACTGAACCAACTGGGTGGCGCAGACGGTAAAACCGAAGTTGTTACTATCGACGGTAAAACCTACAATGCCAGCAAAGCCGCTGGGCACAACTTCAAAGCACAGCCAGAGCTGGCGGAAGCGGCTGCTACAACCACTGAAAACCCGCTGCAGAAAATTGATGCCGCGCTGGCGCAGGTGGATGCGCTGCGTTCTGACCTGGGTGCGGTTCAGAACCGTTTCAACTCCGCTATCACCAACCTGGGCAACACCGTAAATAACCTGTCTTCTGCCCGTAGCCGTATCGAAGATTCCGACTACGCGACCGAAGTCTCCAACATGTCTCGCGCGCAGATTCTGCAGCAGGCCGGTACTTCCGTTCTAGCGCAGGCTAACCAGGTCCCGCAGAACGTGCTGTCTCTGTTACGTTAATTTATTTTGTTTTATTCAGCCCCGTGAATCCGGGGCTTTTTCATTCAGCATAGATGAATATATCTTTATGGAATGTATAGCTGTAAATGATATTTCCTACGGGCGAGAGGCTGAAATATGGCCGCGGGATTATTCTATGCTTGCTCGTCGAGTTCAATTTCTACGTTTTAATGATATCCCTGTTCGATTGGTGAGTAATAATGCCCGGATAATCACAGGCTACATTGCGAAGTTTAATCCGAAGGAAAATTTGATTCTGGCTTCGGATAAACCTAAAGGAAATAAGCGCATTGAAGTTAAACTAGAGTCTCTGGCAATTCTTGAAGAATTATCAGGTAATGACGCTTTTAATCTTTCGCTGGTGCCGGCTGACGGATTTAATCTTCAGCAATATACTCCATCAAGAAGAGATTATTTCTCGATTTGCAATAAGTGCTATAAACAGGGAGTCGGTATCAAAATCTATATGAAGTATGGACAGGTTTTGACTGGCAAAACGACAGGCGTAAATGCGTGTCAGGTTGGTGTGAGGACATCCAATGGCAATCATATGCAAGTTATGTTTGACTGGGTGAGCAGGATCACGTCTTCGGATTATGCTGAATAACGCATACGGTAATAAAAAATTCCGTGAGAAAATATTGCTCCTGGAGGAACAGAGACCATTCGACAGCGCATAGATAGTTTCGCCGCTGCTCGTGCCACTACGGCCAGGACGCTTAAAGCAGCTGACAGAAAAGAATTGATCATTAAAGCTTCGCAAAGAAGGTCTGCTGAATCTTCGCAAATCTATGGATACCGTAGCCCAACATCCTGGCGTCTCACGGGCAACTGCTTATCTTTATGCTCGACAGTCTGACTGCGAGCTTTGCCCCAGCCAGGCAGGACTCTCAGTGAGTGTTCTATTTTCTTTGACTCTCGTATTCCAATTCTTTCGGGAGTTATTGGTGAGACTTTTGGCGTTTTGCCCTGTCACCCATCGCGCAGCCGCTTTACCCACCGCGTCATTTGACTCCAGTGTCCGTAAGGTTCTCTGCAATCCTCACCAGGCGGCAATGGACGTAAAAAAGCCCGCAGAGCTTGTGCTGTGCGGGCTTAGTGAACTTCATTGAGCTGGCGGAATCTGGATACTATTTTCAACCTAATGTTTTTATTGTTGATTTGCCAATTCAACTTTCATTTGTATACCTAAGCGTATACCAATGGCGATTTGTTGCAATACTTTCTGTGGTTAAGCGAAATTGTTTTTGAATAGATCACATCAAGAAAAAACTTTTTTACGGAAAACTGTTCACACTGGTCACTCGCCATTATTTATCTTTAATTTCAATTTGATACATGATGAACAGTCCGTGAACAGTGAACACTTTACTGTTCACTTTTGCATTCTCGCAGGAAGAGTTGTCTTTTACCCAAAATGGATGAATATCAGTAATTTCCACTACTTACAGTGAGTTAGGCATGAAACTACAATCCTCATGTCCAGTGTGTTTGAAAGAATTCATTACAAATCAAATGATTGGCACTAGTTAAAGCTCTCTTCCTATGATTACGAACTTGTCGTCAGTTGGATTCCGAGAGGATGGCAGATATGAAATGACGTGCCTTAAAGGGCATACCTCCATCACGTTTTTACAACAACAAAAATTCGAAATTCTTTTCGATATTGGCGCACATGCAATCATCGATGGTTACTATCGTGAGGCAGTTTCATCATTTACTTCTTCTTTGGAAAGATTCTATGAGTTCTTCATAAAAGTAGTATGCATTTCGAAAGGTATCAGTGAATCGAAAGTGGTTGAAGCATGGAAAGAGGTTTCGAATCAATCAGAAAGACAACTAGGTGTATTCATATTCCTACATCTATTGGAATTAGGTTGTAAACCCACTTTGCTCAATAATAATAAAATAAAATTTCGTAATGGGGTCATTCATAAAGGAATGATTCCGAGTGAGGAGCAGGCCTTAGAATATGGACAAGCTGTTCTTGACGTGATTCGCCCACTGCTTAAAATACTTAAAGAAAACTATAGCGAAGCTATATCAACGGCCGTTTTTCAATATTTAAATAGTATCAGAAACCCGTCTGATGATGGTGTACCAGTTTCCACTATGTGTCTTACGACAACTTTAAGTCTTTCTTATGCCGAACCGGCCCATGAGACTCAAAGTTTGAGCGAGGCAATTTCACAACTGAAGAATTGGAAATCGATAGTAGAAAACACAGTTTTCTCCGAGTGAAATTGATTCAATAGATCGCGATTGGTAGACTGCAGGGGGTATGTTTAGGCATTGGTTCTGTGATGAAATCGAGGCCAGGTAATGAAAAAACTTTTTTTACGGAAAACTGTTCACACGCCATTATTTATCTTTAATTTCAATCTGATATATGGTTAACGGTCCGTGAGCAGTGAACGCTTTACTGTTCACCTTCCGGGATTTCAGATAAAAAAAGACCGGCTGATGCCGGTCCGGGTAGGTTATGTTGCGGTGGTTTCGTCGCACCGGGGCAGCCAGTCGTCGTTACTTTCCTCCCTGAGCGCAAGATTCGTCTGCATCCCCTGTTTTGTTCACCGCCTGGCGTAATTCAGCCCGTATTCTTTCAGCATGGCTGGCAACCCCTTACCGAACATAGTCAGGCTCAGGGTATTCCTGTAGCCGTGGGCTTCCATATACGCCAGATAGGCATGATACAAATACAGACGCGGCTGACGCGGAATGATGTTGGCATTGCCAATATATATACCGTCAGGCTCCGGCAGTGCCTCCAGATAGCCACAAAAATCAAATGCCTGGTCGGCGTCGCGCTTGATGCTGAGCGCCTCGTCGGAGCTCTGCTGTGACTGGAGCAGGGGGGGCGGTCATCGGGTCGCTGAACTTCTGCATTAGCTGGCGCACAATCACGGCCAGCTCGCGGGCGATTTTGTTCTTGAGCTGCGGGTCGCGTTCCTTCGGGGCAATCTGTTCCGGGAAATGCAGGATCACCCGGCGACGGCAAACACCGCCGCTGCGGTCGGAAAAGCGCATCGGGTTATTGTTCACGGCCAGAATCACCGCCGGAATATGGGTGGAGTACGCATCCTTGTATTTCGGGTCGACCGATACAGCATCACCGCCGGTGATGGCCTTGAGTCCTGCCCCGTCACCGCTCCACTTTTCCTGCTCAGGCAGACGAATCAGCGAGAAGCCAATCAGCGCGGCGCGTTCGCGCGGTGATTCCAGCGTTTCGATGGGGGCCGATGCGGCATTATCTTCCCCGGCAAGCATGGTCGCAATTTCGGCCAGAATACTTTTTTCGCTCCCGCCCGGCCCGGTCACCTCAAGAAAGAGCTGCCCATTCTGCCGCACGGCGGCCCACGTTCGTACCAGCCGCTATATGTCTGACAGCGTCAAAGAGAGTTACCTGCAGTGCCAGAATGTGCACTGCTCGGCGACATTCAAAACGCATGAGTCCATCTTTGAAGTGATACTTACAATACGCTCGCCGGGCGTCGATGAGAAAACCGCGCCGGTGCCGACAGCCCCCGTTGCACCCCGTCGGGTAAAAGGCTGCTACAGCTCGCCGTTCCGCCATTAATAAGGAGAAACAACCCGTGACCACTCTGACCTTACAGCAGGCCTGTGACGCCTGTCAGACGAACAAAACCGCGTGGCTGAACCGTAAAAGCGAACTGGCCGCCGCACTGGCACCGGAGCTGATGGGGATTAAAAACCAGCCCGCGATGATAAAAAACCGCGCGCTTGACCGTTCGATGGCATATCTCCGTGAAGCCCTTTCCGTCTGGCTGACCGCAGGAAATGAAATTAATTATTCTGCACAGGATAAAGATATTTTAACGGCCATAGGATACAGGCCTGATGCGCCTTCGCGGGATGATAATCGTGAAAAATTCACCCCTGCACAGAACATGATTTACGCCCGTCGACGCGCCGGACTGGCCGCGCAGTAGACTGTCAAAAAATCCCTGTAAATCCCGCTATTTTTAACCAAATAAGCCATGCATCCATAAGGTGCATGGTTTTGCATGCGTTTTCTCGCTCCGGCATGCCAGACCAGCGCCAGTCGTGGCGCGGCCTGAGACCATCTTTGCACCTGCATTAAAAGCGGCCCATTAAGCGGGCAGGCGTGGCGGGGAGAGCATTGCGCGCCAAATAGTAAAGGTGTATAAAAAAGAAAATTGTATGTGTTTTCCGAGTTTTATCATGCCATTACTTAGAATGTGGGGGCGCCGTGGAACGGTGCG